>CAKUGW010000038.1 GCA_934654805.1 uncultured Kiritimatiellota bacterium | reverse complement strand
CGGTCGTTCGTGTCGAGCTCGACGTCCATCACCGAGAAGACCGCCGTCGCCCCTTCCGTCGCGACCTTGATCCGGTCCTGCGCCAGGACGGACTGCACGGCCTGGCCGACCGCATACTCCAGGTCGCCGCGCGACAGCGTGCTGGCCGTCGGCACGTAGTCGGGGCTCATCGACCGGCAGCCGCCGACGGACATCCCCAGCAAAACAAGCGAAAAAATCGCCTTCTTCATCTTCCGCCTTCCTTTCGTCATCTTCCGCCTTCCTTTCGTCCCGGTCTCGCGCTCAATCGTCCGTCCGCATCCGGCGCACGTAGAAGCGCATGTCGGCCGCGTCACGGCGCGGCGCCGTCGCCTTCAGGCCGCGGATGTCCTTGGCCGCGACGAGGGCCTTCTGCCAGCCGCTGACGACCGAGTCGATCGCGATGCCGTCCCGATCCAGCCACTGCACCTTGTATTCCAGCGCGATGTCATGGCGCGAATTGTTGACCACGTTGGCCTGGAAGACGTAGAACTCGCCGTTCCCCTTCGTGCAGCGGACGTCGGTGACGTAGATGTCCCCCCGCACGTCCTCGGCGACCGTCACCCGCGTGTCCAGCGGCGGCAGGGGCGCCGACACGCAGCCCGCCAGCACGGCGGAGACCACGCCGATCGTCATCGTTTTCACTGCCTTTCCCATCTCATTTTTCCTTTCGTGTTTAATCGGGCATTTGGCATGCCGTGAAGAAAGCCCCCTCTCCGCATCTCCCGCGAGGCCGTAGCAAAGGCCTGAAATGGAAGACGGCTGCCTTGCCTCTTTTCCCTGACGCCGCCCCAGATGCGCGTGCGCACCGAGACGACAGTTCGGTAGTATAGCATTTTCACCGCGCCTTGCGCAATTCGCGCGCGGAACTTGGCGGCAGGCCCGTCGGCCTGCGCGAAACGCTTCGCCGACGGGACCAAGCGGCTCATCGTGACAAGCCGCAGCTCACGTCCTATTCGTATCGCCGGAAATGCCTTGACAGGCGTTCCTCCAGCCGCGTCTCCAGCCATGGCGTCACGTGCCAGTAGTCCCGCAGGTTCAGGTATTCGCCGACGGGGCCGGGCTGGCCCGGCTTCACGCCATACTCGCACTTGAGCAGGATGTTGCGGGCCGTCGCCTCGGACGAGACGAACTCGATGACCTGCGTCTTGAAGCCGAGGATGCGCAGGATCATCGCGCGGAAGGAATCCGTCAGGATGTCGCACAGCCGCTCGCGCAGGATCGACTGCCGCAGGAGACCGGCGAAGGCGGCAGAAGAAGGGATTGCCGTCCGCGCCTCTTCCTTCTTCCCTCTTCCTTCTTCCTTTCCAAGAACCTTCTGAAGCTCATGCTGGCAGCACGGTGCGCTCAGGATGTACGTCGCCTTCCATTCGACGCCCTTCGCGAGCGCCTCGTCCGTCGCCGTGTCGCAGGCGTGAAGCGAGACCACCATGTCGATGCGGGAGAGGCTTGGCAGGTTCGGGAGGTTTGGAAGGTCGGCGAGATCCGTGTCCGCAAGATCGGCCTCGACGAAGACGACCCTGTCGGCAAGATCGAACTGGGCAGCCATCTTCTGCGCGGCGGCGATGACATCGCCGCGGCGGTCGATGCCGATCACGCGCACGTTCGGAATCTTCAGGACGTTCGTCAGGTAGTACCAGAGCGAAATCGTGAGATACGCCTTTCCGCAGCCGCAATCGACGACGGTGAAGCACGAAGTGTCCGCAGCGCCGACCTCACTTCTTTCATCGGGACTTCTTCCTTCCTCCCTCTTCCTTTTTCCTTCTTCACCTCCCCCCACGGTCTCGCCGACGACCTTCAGGAACTCGTTGACCTGGTCGTACTTGCCGCGCATCGACGCGCGCACGCGCCCTTCGCCGTCCGCCAGGCCGATCGCCTTGAGCAGCGCCGCCGAGTCGAAGCTCGTGAGCGGCAGCTTCTTCACGCGGTCATGCGGCTGCACGGTCACGGTGCGCTCCATCTCGGCGGAGCGCGAGACGTGCGCGTGCCCCTTCTTCGTGACGCGCAGGTGAAGGTCGCCCTTCGCCGTCATCAGGTGCAGGTCGCGCGCGCCGCGCTGGGCGATGATCTCCTCCAGCCCCTCGGCCGCCGCGTTCGCGGACAGGTTCTTCACCTGCACCTGCCCGTCATCCGTCATTTCGGCCTGGAACTTCCGCTCGCCGCCGATCTCCACCGGACGCATCGAGATGCGGAAGACCTTGCCGTTGCGGCGGACGGTCTGGACGAGTTTCATGAAGCCCTCGCCCAGCACGCGGGCGCGGATCTCCTCCTTCAGCTTCGGCTCTAGTTCGAATCTTTCCATCGGTGAATCCTCACGAAATGACCAGCCCCTCGTCTTCGGCGCAGCCGAGGACGAGGTTCATGTTCTGGATCGCGGCGCCGGACGCGCCCTTGCCAAGGTTGTCGAAGCGCGAAACGAGCAGGATTCGTTCCTCGTTGCCGCAGACGGAGACTTCCATCGTGTCACGTCCCGACAGCGCCTCCGACGACAGGAAGCCGCCTTCCGCCGCCGCAGGCTCCTCGACGAAACGCACGAGACCGCCCTGTCCGTACGCGGCGCGGTAGACGTCGCGCAAGCGCGCGAGAGCCGAACCCGGCCCCTGCGGCGCAAGCTGCGACGCGGCGAGCTGAACCGTCACCTCCATGCCGCTGTAATGAGGCACGACAACCGGCGAAAAGCAGGGCGCGAAGGCGAGGCCGCAGACCTTCGTCATTTCCGGCAGGTGCTTGTGCGCCTGCCCAAGCGCATACTGCCGACCGCCCAAGAGAAGAGTCCGTTCCCCGTTCCCCGTTCCCTCATACCCCTCAATCATCTTCTTGCCGCCGCCCGAATAGCCGGTGAGGGAGAACGCGCACAGCCGCGCGTCATGCGGCAGGACGCCCGCGCGCACGAGCGGCTCGACGAGCGCGACAAAGCCGCTCGCGTGGCAGCCGGGGTTCGCGATGCGTTTCGCGTGCGCAAGCCGTTCGCGGCGACCGGCGAGTTCGGGAAAGCCGTACTCCCAGCCGTCCGCCGTGCGGTGCGCGGTCGAGGTGTCGATGACGACCGTCTGCGGATTCTCGACCATCTGGACGGCCTCGACCGCCGCCGCGTCCGGCAGGCAGAGGAAAGCGACGTCGGCGGCATTGAGGGCGGCGCGCCGCGCGGCGGGGTCTTTTCGGACGTCTTCCGCAAGCGCAACGACCGAGACATCCTTGCGCGCAGCCAACCGCTCGCGAATCCGCAATCCCGTCGTCCCGGCCGACCCGTCAATGAAGACTTTCTTCATTTCGCAATGTCCTTACCAGACGATTTCGAGATGTCCGCTCGCAGGGACATCGACGCGCGACAGGCCGGCGGGCGGCACGGCCACGGGCACTTCGTCGCCGAGAACGTCAAACGCCAGAACGGCCTTCATCGCTCCCTCGAGTTCCGTCGCGCACACGGCATCGGCAAGTGCCGCGCACACGATCCCAACCAGCAGTTTCCTCATGTCGTGTTTTTCCTTTTGGTCCTTATTTGCCCTTTCTCGGCCTCACATCTTTGCGCATCCCTTCACCACGCGCTGGACGCGGTTGCCGAGCGAGCAGATGATGTCGTAGGCGTGCGTGCCCTTCAGGGCCGCCCAGTCGTCCGGCGTGATCGCGTCGCGTCCGCACCGGCCGAAGCAGACGACCTCGTCGCCGGCCTTGACGTCCGGGACGTCCGACACGTCCACCGTCGTGTAGTCCATCGAGATGCGCCCGACGATCTTGCAGCGGCGGCCGCCGACGAAGACGCTGCCGCGGTTCGTGAGCGCGAGCGGCAGACCGTCCGCATACCCGGCGGAGATCGTCGCGATCTTCGTCGGCGCGTTGAGGCACCACGTGCGCCCGTAGCCGAGCGTCGTCCCCGCCGGCAGCTCGCGCACCTGCGCGACGCGCGTCTTCAGCGTCAGGACGGGCTCGACCTTCAGGGCCTTCTTGCCGTAGGGGTCGAACGAGCCGTGCAGGTTGATGCCCGTGCGCACGAGCGTGAACGGCTTTCGCGCGCATTCGGGGAAGTTGTTGATGCCGTCCGACGCGGCGATGTGGACCTTCCGGAACGAGAGGCCTTCCCGCGCCGCCGCCGCGACAATCCGCCTGAAGAGCGCGATCTGCCGCTTCGTGAACGGGTCCTTCGGGTCGTAGGCCATCGGGAAGTGCGAGAAGACCCCTTCGCAGGCGAGGCCGGGCAGGGCCTTGACCGCGCGCATCGTCGCGAGGGCGTTTTCGGCGCCGCCCGGCCCCGTCGCGAGGATGCCGAGGCGGCCCATGCCCGTATCCAGCTTGAAGTGGACTTTCGCGACCGTCTTCGCCCGCACGGCCGCGTCGGAGATGAGCCGCGCCGTCGCAAGGTCGATGACCGGCAGGACGACGCCCGCCCGGACCATCGCCGGAATCTCGTCCGGCAGCGCCGACGAGAGGATCTGCACGTCGATGCCCCTCCCCTTCGGCAGGACGCCCAGGAGCTCCATCGCCTCATACGGCTCGGCGACGCCGAAGTCCGTGCAGCCCGCCGACGCGAGCGCCCGCGCGTAATCCGCCACGCCCAGCCCGTAGGCGTTCGCCTTGAGGACGCACAGCACCTTCGCCGGCCTCACGTGCGCGGCGATCTTGCGGTAGTTGGCGACCAGCGCCTTCAAATCGATCTCGACCCAGACCCGATGCTTCATGGTTCGCCTCAGACTTTCACCGTGTAGGTCTTGCCGCACATGTGGCAGGTGACGTCGACCGTCGGCGGCAGCGTCCGGCGCTCCGCCTCGCCCAGGGACGCGAGCGTCGCCGCCGCGCGCGCGGGCGAGCAGCGGCACTTGAAGGCGAGCGGCGTCGACTTCTTCAGCTCGGCCTTTTCGATTCCGAGCTGCCTGAGCAGGTTGCGCTCGGACACGGCAAGCGACTTGAAGCGGACGCCGAGGACGCCCGTGTCCGAGCCGTCCGGCAGCTCCTCCACAAGCACGCCGCGCGCCTCCAGGATCTCGACGTCGTCCGAGACGGACGCCTCCAGCCGGATCGTCGCCTTGCGCTGGAGCGATCCCGCCAAGTAGCCGTCGAGCGAGTTGGAAATGCCCTGCGAGAGGATGCGCCCCGGCACGGAGCGCGTGACCTGGATCCGGCAGTCGCCGAGCACGGCCTTGTCCTTCGGCTTCCCCAGGCCGTCGAAGTCGTCGAGAATCTTCTTTTCGGTGTAGCCGCGCAGCGTCCCCTCGCGCGTGCATTCGACGTTCAGCCCGCCGAGCGGCCCCGTGCATTTCACCTGCACGACGACCGTCTCGTCCGGCTCGCTCGTCTCGGCGCCGAGCAGGGCCGCCGCCGCGAGGCCCTCCGCGAGATAGTGCGCCGCCGTCGGCCCGCACAGGTGCGCCCGCGCCAGGTCCTGCGCCGCCCCCGTCACGTCCACGACCGTGACCGCGACCTTCCTCTCGGCGTCATACCATTCGTTCCGGCAGTCTTTCATTCTCGTCAGGCCCTCAGGAGAAGCGTGAGCGAACCGATCGCCTTGCCCGTCAGCGGACGCATCAGCGGCACGGTCACGGTCGTTTCCTCACCGTCCGCCGGCAGCTCGGCCACGTCGACGACCCCCTGCGCGACGGCCTTCGGCGTGTCCTTCTCGCCGATCATCTGCGCAAAGGCGTCGAGCGGCGCGGACGCGACGTCGGCATAGCCGACCATCGCCTTCTCCATGAAGTCCGCCCCCATCTTGAACGCATACTTCGCCACAAGCCGCAGGAACCGCCGCGCCTTCTGGACGGACACCGGCTCCGTAATCGTCACCGCGAGGCCGCAGCGACCCTCCACGTCCTCGCGGAAGAGCACGCGCTTCGTCCATGCCTCGTCCGAGAAGTCGGCCTGGCCCTTCCTGAAGACCATCTCGCGCGCGGACGACTTGCGCGCGACGCCCGAACGCGGCCAGACGAGATCGACCACGCCCACGTTCCGGCTCTTCAGCAGGCGCTTTTCGGGAACGCCCGTCAGTTCGGCCTTCACCAGGAGAAGTTCAACGGCTTTCTTTTTCATGATCAGGATTATAGCATATTTTTAACGAGAGCCGCACATGGGAAAGGCGCAAGCCGCCGACTTGCGTGCGACCGTTCTTCGGCTTTGGTCGCAATCTGCGGCATAAAAGGCGGCCTGTCCGTCAGACCTCTGGCATCAGCTGCGCCAAGAGCGCGATGGTCGCCGTGTCCGTCCGCAGGATGCGCGCGCCCAGCGAATAGCGCGCAAAGCCATGCGCTTCCAGACATTCGACTTCCTCGTCCGTCCAGCCGCCCTCCGGCCCGATGGCGAGGAGCAGGGGCCGCCCATCGGACATCTGCACGGCCGACCGCCGCGAACACCCCCTGTTCGCGGGATGCGCGACCAACCGACGGGAGGTCGGGAACAGCGCATCCAGCTCATCGGCAGCGAAACGCCGGAAATTGCGGCGCACGCTGATTGTCGGGACAATCGACGAGGCGCAACCCTGCATCAGTCCGTCGATCAGCAGCGGACGATAGTTCTCCTCCTTGAGCAGCGTCGCCCCCCAGAAATCCTTCTCGACCTTCGCGGCCCCCACAAGGATGATTCGCCTGACGCCGAGCGTCGCGAGCTGCGGCAAGAGCCGCTTCAGAACGCGCGGACGGGGCGGCGCGAGGATGAGATCGGCCCACGGGCGCAGCGGCTCTTCGGTGTGGTGGACGCGGATCTTGACTGACTCCGCAAGCTCGACAATTTCACCTCTGCCGATTTTCCCATCGACCTCGCCCGTCTTCAGCACCTGGCCGACTTCGCCGTGCAGCACACGGCGGATGTGCTCGGCACGCGCGCCGCCGACCGTGGCGACACCCGCGACGAGCTCATCCGCCTCAAAGAGGATGCGGTTCATCTTCCGACTCCGATTTTCATGCCGCAGATTATACCATTTTCAGGAAACAGGAAGGGCGCCCCCGTGAGGAGACGCCCTTCCGTGCCTTTGCCGAGAGACGGCTTACATCATGCCGCCCATGTCCGGCGCGCCGCCGTGGCCGCCGCAGCCGCAGGCATCCTTCTTCTCCGGGATGTCCGTGACCATGCAGTCGGTCGTCAGCAGCAGGCCCGCGATGGACGCCGCGTTCTGCAGCGCCGAGCGCGTGACCTTCGCCGGATCGACGACGCCCGCCTTGAGCATGTCGACGTACTCGCCGGTGCGCACGTTGTAGCCGTTCGTGCCCGTCGCCTTCTTGACGTTGGCGATGACGAGCGCGGCCTCGATGCCGGCGTTGTCGACGAGCTTGCGGAGCGGCGCCTCGATCGCGCGGGCGATGATCGCCGCACCGACCTTCTCGTCGCCTTCGAGCTGGAGGGCGTCGATCGCCTTCTGGCAGCGGAGGTAGGCGACGCCGCCGCCCGGGACGATGCCTTCCTCGACGGCCGCGCGGGTCGCGTGGAGGGCGTCGTCGACGCGGTCCTTCTTCTCCTTCATCGCGGCTTCCGTCGCCGCGCCGACCTTGATGAGCGCGACGCCGCCCGCGAGCTTCGCGAGGCGCTCCTGGAGCTTCTCGCGGTCGTAGTCGGAGGTCGTCTCCTCGATCTGGCGCTTGATCTGCTCGACGCGCGCCTTGATGTCGGCCGACTTGCCGAGGCCCTCGACGACGGTCGTGTTGTCCTTGTCGACGACGACCTTCTTCGCGCGGCCGAGCATGTCAACCGTCACGCTCTCGAGCTTGATGCCGATGTCCTCGCTGATGAGCTTGCCGCCCGTCAGGATCGCGATGTCCTCGAGGATCGCCTTCCGGCGGTCACCGAAGCCCGGCGCCTTGACGGCGCAGACCTGGAACGTGCCGCGCAGCTTGTTCACGACGAGCGTCGCGAGCGCCTCTCCCTCGACGTCCTCGGCGATGATCATGAGCGGACGGCCCGACTTCGCGACCGCCTGCAGGAGCGGCAGCATGTCCTGGAGGTTCGAGATCTTCTTCTCGAAGAGGAGGATGAACGGGTTTTCGAGCTCGCACTCCATCGCGTCCGGGTTCGTCACGAAGTACGGCGAGAGGTAGCCCTTGTCGAACTGCATGCCCTCGACGACGTCGAGCGAGCTTTCGAGGGTCTTGGCCTCCTCGACCGTGATCGTGCCTTCCTTGCCGACCTTCTCCATCGCCTCGGAGATCATCTTGCCGATCTCCTCGTCGCCGTTGGCCGAGAGCGTCGCGACCTGCGCGATCTCGTCCGCCGACTTCACCTTCTTGGAGAGCTTCGCGATCGCGTCCACGACCGCGCCGGTCGCCTTGTCGATGCCGCGCTTCAGCGCCATGCCGTTCGCGCCGGCCGTGAGGTTCTTCAGGCCCTCGCGGTAGATCGCCTCGGCGAGGAGCGTCGCCGTCGTCGTGCCGTCGCCCGCGACGTCGTTCGTCTTCGAGGCGACTTCCTTCACCATCTGCGCGCCCATGTTCTCGAACGGGTCGGGCAGCTCGATCTCCTTCGCGACGGTCACGCCGTCCTTGGTGATCTGCGGCGAGCCGAACTTCTTGTCGAGGATGACGTTGCGGCCGGACGGGCCGAGGGTCGAGGTGACGGCGTTCGAGAGCTTCTCGACGCCGGCGAGAATCTTCTGACGCGCATCCGCGTCGAACTTCATCTGCTTAGCCATTTTAGATTGCCTTTCTTTTGCCTGTTATTGACATTCCGTTGGGGCAAGGAAGAAGACTGAGGCAAAAAGGAAAAGGTGAGGAACTTTCACTACTTCTTCCTTCTTCCTTTTTACCTCTTCCTTTTGCCCTTTACTTCTCGATCACGCCCAAGAGGTCTTCTTCCCTCACGAGCTGAAGCTTCTTGTCGTTGATCTTCACTTCCGTGCCGCCGTACTTCGGCAGCAGGACGGTGTCGCCCTTCTTGACGTCGAACGCGATTTCCTTGCCGTCCTTGTCGAGCTTCTTGCCGACGGCGATGACCTTGCCCTGCATGGGCTTCTCCTTCGCCGAGTCGGGGATGATGATGCCGCCGACGGTCTGTTCCTTCTCTTCGATCGGTTCGACGAGAACGCGATCACCCAGGGGTCTGATGTTCATGTTTTGTTTTTTCCTTTCGGTTTGAGACGTGAATAAAAATAATAATCGAATAATCGAATAATCGAATTGTCGAATTGTCGAATGACCGAATAACCGAATCGAACATTCGCCGATTCGATTATTCGATCATTTTCTCCTTTACTTCATCGTGAAGTCGGCGTCGACGACGTCATCGCCGCCCTTCTTGTCGCCCTTCGGCGGCTCGCCGTTCGGCGGCGGCGTGCCCGCGCCGGGGTTGGCCCCCGGGTTCGCGCCGGCGGCGCCCTGCGCGGCCTGCGCGCTGGCGTACATCTCCTGCGCGACGGGCTCCATCGCCTTCATGAGCGCCTCCTGTTTCGCCTTGATGTCGGCGATCGGGGCCGGCGGCTGCTTCGCGAGCAGGTCCTTGAGCTCCTTGAGCGCGGCCTCGACCGGCGCCTTCTTGTCGGCGGCGATCTTGTCGCCGGACTCACGGAGCGTCTTCTCGACCTGGAAGGCCAGGCCGTCCGCCTTGTTGCGGTCCTCGACTTCGGCGTGGCGCCGCTCGTCCTCGGCCGCGTGGGCCTCGGCGTCCTTGCGCATCTTCTCGATCTCCTCCTTCGAGAGGCCGCCCGCCGCAGTGATCGTGATCTTCTGCTCCTTCTGGGTGCCGAGATCCTTCGCCGAGACGTTGAGGATGCCGTTGGCGTCGATGTCGAACGTCACCTCGATCTGCGGGACGCCACGCGGCGCCGGCGGAATGCCGTCAAGGTTGAAGTTGCCGAGCGCCTTGTTGTCGCGCGCCATCTTGCGGTCGCCCTGGAAGATCGCGATCGTCACGGCCGGCTGGTTGTCCGCCGCCGTCGAGAAGACCTGCGACTTCTTCGTCGGGATCGTCGTGTTGCGCTCGATCAGCGGGGTCAGCACGCCGCCGAGCGTCTCGATGCCGAGCGTCAGCGGGGTCACGTCGAGAAGGAGCACGTCCTTCACCTCGCCCTTCAGGATGCCGCCCTGAATGGCCGCGCCCATCGCGACGACCTCGTCCGGGTTGACGCCCTTGTGCGGCTCCTTGTTGAAGAGGCTCTTCGCCTTCTCCTGAATGAGCGGCATGCGCGTCTGGCCGCCGACGAGGACGACCTCGTCGACCGTCGAGAGCTCCGCGTCCGCCATGCACTTGCGGCACGGCTCGGCGGTGCGGTTCACGAGATCCATCGTCAGCGTCTCGAGTTTCGAGCGCGTCAGCGTCGCCGTCAGGTGCTTCGGCCCCGTCGCGTCCGCCGTGATGAACGGCAGGTTGATGTCGTAGGTCGTCGCGCTCGACAGGGCGCATTTCGCCTTCTCGGCCTCTTCCTTCAGGCGCTGGAGGGCCATCATGTCGTTGCCGAGGTCGATGCCCTGCTGGGCCTTGAAGTCCTCGATCATCCACTTCATGATCGCCTGGTCGAGGTCGTCGCCGCCGAGGTGCGTGTCGCCGTTCGTGGCCTTCACCTCGAAGACGCCGTCGCCGATGTCGAGGATCGAGATGTCGAACGTGCCGCCGCCGAAGTCGTAGACCGCGATCTTCTCGTTTTTCTTCTTGTCGAGGCCGTAGGCGAGCGAGGCCGCCGTCGGCTCGTTCACGATGCGCTTGACGTCAAGGCCCGCGATCTTGCCCGCGTCCTTCGTCGCCTGGCGCTGCTGGTCATTGAAGTACGCCGGGACCGTGATGACGGCCTCCGTGATCTTCTCGCCGAGAAACGCCTCCGCGTCCTCCTTCAGCTTGCGGAGGACCATCGCGGAAATCTCCTGCGCCGTGTAGATCTTGTCGTTCACCTTCACGGCCGCATCGCCGTTCGGCGCCGCGACGACCTCGTAGGGGACCATCTTGATCTCGTCCGTCATCTCGCTGAAGCGACGGCCGATGAAGCGCTTGATGGAGTAGATCGTCGACTTCGGGTTCGTCACGGCCTGGCGCTTCGCCGCCTGGCCGACCAGGATCTCGCCCGTCTTCGTGAACGCCACGATCGACGGCGTCGTCCGCGCGCCCTCCTTGTTCGGGATGACCGTCGCCTCGCCGCCTTCCATCACCGCCATGCAGCTGTTCGTCGTGCCAAGGTCAATACCAAGTACTTTTGCCATAGTCTTTTCTCAACTTTCTTTCGCCCACCACGGGCGACGCAACTTTTATTGCAAACCCCGTGCCAGCCGGAAGGCGGAGAGACCGCCCCCAAGCCCACAGGGACCTGTTTTCAGGTCTTCGCAAGCCCCTCAGGTCCCTCAAGCCCCTCGCGTCCCTCAGGTCCCTCGCGTCCCGCAAGTCCCTCGCGTCCCGCAAGTCTCTCGCGCCCCTCAGGTCTCTCAAGCCCCTCGCGTCCCTCAAGTCCTGAAAATCATGTGAAACCCCTGTCGTCACCATGACTTGAGAGACTTGAGGGGCGCGAGGGGCGCGAGGGGCGCGAGGGGCCTAAAACAAAAAAAGTGGGACATCCTGTCGCGTCAGAATGTCCCACTTGTCCCAGGTGTCCCAGATGTCTCGTGTCTCGCCAGCCTGACGCGCGCGGCCTGGCGCGCCTATTGCGCCAAGTAGCCGCCATCGACGGGCAGGTTCACGCCCGTGATGAACGAGGCGGCGTCCGACAGCAGAAAGCAGATCGGCCACGCGACCTGCTCCGGACGTCCGATGCCGAGCGGCTGGCGCTTCAGGAGCGCGGCATGCGAGGCGGCGTCGAGCATCCGCGCCGCCCCGGCCTCGAACATCGGCGTCTGGACGTTCGAGGGGCAGACCGCATTGACGCGGACGCCGCGCGGCGCGAGTTCGGTCGCCAGCGCCCGCACGCTCGCCGAGAGAGCCCCCTTCGTCGCGCAGTAGACCGCCCCGCCGCTCCAGCCGACGACGGCGGACACGCTGGAGACGGCGACGGCCGAGAACGTCGCCGCGCGAAACGTCGGGCGCGCCAGCAGCTTCATCAGTTCGACGAAAGCCAGGCAGTTGATCCGCATCGCCGCCTCGGCGCGCGACGCGACAAAGCCCGACACGGGCTCGATCGGACACGACCCCGCGACATGCGCAAGGCCGTCGAGCGGAGCGATCTCCTCCAAGAGCCGCTTCAGGAACAGGGAGTCCGTCAGGTCGCCCGCGACGACGCGAGGCCCTGCGCCCGGACAGAGCCGGCGCGTCGTCTCCAGCTCGTCCGCCCGCCGCGCCGTCAGCACGACCTCGGCACCGAGTTCCGCCGCCGCGACCGCCGTCGCGCGGCCGATGCCGGACGATGCGCCGGTCACGAGAATCCTCTTGCCCTCAAGTGAAAGTGCGTTCATGCCGCTATTATAGCACATCTCCGCGCACCGCTTCGTGAAAAGTGTATAATATGCGCCATGTCAAAGATACTCGTCGTTGAAGACGACCCGGCCATCCGCCGCGTCATCGTCCTCGCGGTCAAGAGCGCGGGGCACTCGCCTGTCCTCGAAGCGGACACGGGCGACGGCGGGCTTTCCGTCCTCCGCCGCGAGAGGCCCGCGCTCGTCCTGCTGGACGTCATGCTGCCCGGCATGGACGGCATCGAGGTCTGCCGCCGCGTCAAGTCCAACCCCGCCCTCGCGGCGACGGCGGTCATCCTGCTGACGGCGAAAGGCGAGGAGCAGGACATCGTGACGGGCCTCGACGCCGGCGCGAACGACTACGTGACGAAGCCCTTCTCGAAGGAAGTGCTGCTCGCCCGCATGCGCGCCGCGCTCCGCAAGGACCCGACGGCCCCCGCCGGCACGTTCGCGCTCGACGGGCTGGAGCTGGACGACCGCACGCACCGCGTCACGCTCGGCGGAGACGAGCTGAAGCTCACGCTGACGGAGTACCGCATCCTGGAGCTGCTCCTGCGCAACCGCGGGCGCGTCTTCGAGCGCGGGCACATCCTCGACCGCATCACCGGCGGCGAGAAGTTCGTCACCGACCGCACGATCGACGTCCAGATCGTCGGCCTCCGACGCAAGCTCGGGGACTGGGCGCGGCACGTCGAGACCGTGCGCGGCCTCGGCTACCGGCTCTCCTGAAGGCGCCATGCGACGGATGGACAAGAGCCTTCTCGCGGCTGCGGGCGCTGGCGCGGGCGTCGTCCTGTTCGCTGCGCTGTTCATGCTGGAGGCGCACAGCTTCCGGCAGGCCATCGCCGACATGGCGGAGTCTGAAACGCGCGTGACGGTCGTCAACGCCGACGGCTCGGTCTTCTACGACACCGAAGCCGCGACCGACAGCCACGCCGCGCGCGAGGAAGTCCGGCAGGCGTTCGCCGAAGGCCGCAGCGTCTCGCTGCGCCGCTCGGAGACGGTCGGCGCAGACCTCCTCTACTGCGCCCGCCGCGTCGGCGACCGCGTCGTGCGCCTCGCCGTGCCGTACACGGGCGTCCTGAAGTCCGAGCGGCTGGCCGCCGGCGGACTGCTCGCCGCCCTCCTGCTCGGCGCCTGCCTCGTCCTGCTCGTCTACCTCTTCACGCGCCGCCTGACGCGGCGGCTCGACGCCCAGTCGCGCGAGCTTGAAATCGCCACGGCGAACGAGACGTTCCGCCGCGAGTTCACGTCCAACGTCGCGCATGAGCTGAAAAGCCCCCTCACGGCGATTCTCGGCGCCGTCGAGATGCTGGGCGACGGCACGGCGCTCGCCGACGACGAGCGGCGCGAACTCTTCGACATCATCCGCTCGGAGAGCGGACGCCTCGGCTCGCTGGTCGGGGACGTGCTGTCGCTCGCGCAGATCGAGCGCGAACAGTCCGAAAACGCGGCCGACTTCGCGCGCGTGAATCTCGCGGACGTCGTCTCGGCCGTCCTTGCGCGCGAGGGGCCCAAGGCCCACGCGGCCCACGTGACGCTCGACGGCGCGCGCAACGACGCCGTTTCCGTCCGGGGCGACGCGACCCGGCTGGAGGATGCGCTGTCCAACCTGATCGAGAACGCCCTGCGCTATTCGGGTTCGGACGTCATCCGCGTCACGTCAGCGGCGAAGGGATCGCACGTCACGGTCTCGGTCACGGACTTCGGCATCGGCATCCCCGCCCAACACCTGCCGCACCTCTTCGAGCGGTTCTACCGCGTCAACAAGTCGCGCAGCCGCACGCTCGGCGGCACGGGCCTCGGCCTCGCGATCGTCAAGCACATCGTCCAGCTACACGGCGGCGACGTCGCGGTCGAGTCCGTGCCCGGACGGCAGACGACGTTCTCCTTCACCCTTCCCCGCGCGGAGGATGCGCAACCATGAGCGACAAGGCCAAGGGCATCGCCTGCATCGTCGCAAGCGCGTTCGGCTTCGCCATCATGGCCACCTGCGTGCGGCTCTGCGACGACTGCGGCGCGGCGATCTCCAGCTTTCAGAAGAGTTTCTTCCGCAACGTCGTCGCGCTGGGCCTCGCGCTCGCCGTCTTTCTGCGGGGGTCTGTCCCCTCACATGCGGGGTCTGTCCCCACGCAGAAACGGGGGCCTGTCCCCACGAAAGCGTGGCTGCTGCTCGTGCTGCGAAGCGCGCTGGGGACGGTCGGCATCTTCGCGAACTTCTACGCCCTGAGCCGCATCACCATCGCGGAGGGACAGACCCTCAACAAGACGGCGCCCTTCTTCACCGTCGTCTTTGCCGCGCTGTTCCTGAAGGAACACGCCGGCTGGAAGAGCTTTTACCCGCTTCTCGTCGCGCTCGTCGGCGTGCTGCTGATCGCCAAGCCCGGTTTTGCGGGCGAAGCCGCGTTTCCGCTCGCGGTGGGGCTGCTGGGCGGCATCTCGGCCGGGGCCGCCTACACGGCCCTGCGGGCGCTCGGCAAGACGGGCGCGATGAAAAGCTCCTTCATCATCCTCTTCTTCAGCGCGTTCTCGTGCCTCGCGGCCGTGCCGTTCATGCTGCACGGCTTCGTCCCGATGACCGCCGCGCAAGTCGCGATCCTCTTCGGGGCCGGCGGCGGCGCGGCGCTCGGACAGTTCGGCGTCACGCTCGCCTACCGCTCTGCCGCGCCGCGCGACATCGCCGTCTACGACTACACGAACATCCTCTTCACGGCGGCGTTCGGCTTCGCGCTCTTCGGACAGGTCCCCGACGGATGGTCGCTCGTCGGCTTCGCGCTCATCGTCTTCGCCGCGCTGAAGATGCGCCACGCCTGATCGCCGGACGGCCGCCGGACTCACTTGCCCATGCCGAAGAGGCGCAGCGCCGCACGGAAGTCCGCCGGCAGCGGCGCATGAACCCGGATTTCCGCGTGCCGGTCGAGCGGATTCGGCAGCTTCAGCGTCGAGGCGTGCAGCATCTGGCGCGGCACCTGCAGGAGGCGCATGTCGCGCGCGCGCTTGAGCCCGAACACGCGGTCGCCGACGATCGGGAAGCGGATCGACGCCAGGTGCCGCCGAATCTGGTTCGTCCGGCCCGTCTCGATGCGGACGCGCAGGAACGAGGCGTCGTCCGACGCCCCCTCGCGCGCGACGCGCGACACGGCCGGCTCGCCGTCCAGCGGCGTGTCGACGGTCTGGTGCGCGTACGGGAAGCGCCCCACGACGATCGCGTGGTACGTCTTCGACACCTTGTGCGCCTTGAAGGGCTCGACCGCCGCGAGAAACGCCGCGTGGCTCTTCGCGAACAGGAGGCACCCCGTCGTGTCGCGGTCGAGCCGGTGGACGGCCTCCAGCGTCGGGATGCCCTCCTGCTCGCGCAGGATCGCCTCCGCGCTCTTCGGGTCGTCGCAGCTCACGAGCCCCGCCGGCTTGTCGCAGACGAGGTAGCTGTCGTCCGACCAGAGGACGCGGACGTGGCGGCGAGGGAGGGCTGGGGGTTGAGCGTTGGGGGTTGAGGGGTGGGGGTTGTGGGTTGAGAGGTGGGGGGGGGTGGTTGGGCGCGACTGCCTCTGCGCGCCCTTCACGACCGCCGTCGGCACTTCGACAAGATCGCCCGTCCTGAGCGCGTAGCGCGCGATCCAGACGCAGGTGCGGTTCACCCAGACGCTACGCCCGTCGATCATCGCCTTCGCCGCGCGGCGCGAGAGCGCGAACTTCTGCGCGAGGAAGTCCTGAAGGGATTTCTCGTCCGCCTTGTTGACCGTCAGCGCGACAATGCCCGCCGCATGTTGGGGCGCGCGCCTCATCTTGACGCCTGCTGGATGCTGCCGACGACGCCGACGACACGGCGGCCATGCCCGTTCGGCGCGAGGACGATCTCCAGCTCCTCGCGGTCGTCCCCATCGCCCTCGGCGACGAGGCCCGTCACCGTCTTCTCGCCGGAGAGGGCCTTTTTGAAGTTCTCCGGCAGAGGCGCGTCGCACATGAAGTCCGCAAAGGCGTGCCGCCGCGCCTCCTCGACGTCCGCAAGGCCAAAGAGCGCGCAGAACGCCACGTTCGCCTCGATGATCGCCCCGCGCTCCGAACAGGCGAAGAGCGCGACCTGCGCGATCTCGAAGGCGTTCGCCTTGGCGCGGAACATGTTCATGTACGCGCGGCGCCGCTCGACGTTGCGGATCGTGAAGATGAGGTCGCCGGGGTTCATGAGGTCGATGCACGAGACGGCGACCTCGCAGGCGATGCGCGTGCCGTCCTTGGCCACGCCGTTCGCGTCGATGACGACGTGGCGGTCGCCTTCCAGACCCTTGCGGATGCGCGCGACGACATCGGACTTCAGTCCCGGAATGTAGAGGGAGATCGGCTCGTCGAGGACCTCGTCGGGCTCGCGGCCAAAATACTCCACCGTGCGCGGGTTGATCTCAAGGATGTGCCCGTTCGGGTCGGTGATGACAACGGAGTCGTACATCCCGCCAAGGAATTGGCGGAACAGCGACCGACGGTCTTTGGGAACGAAAAGTGCCATAGTTCGACTGATTATACCAAATCAGACGATCAGCATGCAATCGCCATACGAGAAAAACATGTAGTTCGCCCGCACCGCAAGCGCATAGGCGCAGAGGACGCGCTCGCGTCCGGCCAGCGCCGAGACCATCATGAGCAGCGTGGACTGCGGCAGGTGGAAGTTCGTCAGCAGGCAGTCGCAGACGCGGAAACGGTAGGGCGGATAGATGAAGATGTTGGACGCGCCCGCCCCCGCGACGACCTTCCCGTCCGGCGTCGCGGCCGCGACCGTCTCCAGCGTGCGCACCGTCGTCGAGCCGACGCAGAAGACGCGCCCGCCGCGCGCCTTGCAGGCGTTGATCGCGTCCGCCGTCTCCGGCGGCACGGTGAACGCCTCGAAGTCCATCCGGTGGTCCTCGATGTCGTCCGCCTTGACGGGACGGAACGTGCCCGGCCCGACGTGCAGCGTGACGGCGACGCGCTTCACGCCCTTCGCGTCGAGCGCGGCGAAGATCTCCGGCGTGAAGTGGAGGCCCGCCGTCGGCGCGGCGACCGACCCGACTTCGCGCGCGTAGATCGTCTGGTAGCGTTCGCGGTCTTCCCTCTCCTCTTCCGCCGTCCCCTCGCGCTTCACGTAAGGCGGCACGGGCGTGTGGCCGAATTCGTCAAGGAGATCCATGAGCGGACGTTCGCAGGCGAATTCGACCTGCCACATCCCGATGCCGGACAGCGGCTTCAGGAGCCGCGCCGTCAGCTCGCGGTTCGGGCCGAACACGGCCTCCTGCCCCGCGCGGCACGTGCGTCCGGAGCCGATGATGACGTTCCAGATGAGGGATGAGGGATGAGGGATGGGGGATGGGGGATGGGGGATGGGGGACGGGATGGCGGGGTCGCCGTCCATCGGCGCGGCGTTGACCATCAGCAGCTCGACGGCCCCATGCGTGTCGGACCACTCGCCCAGCAGCCGCGCGGGAAAGACCTTCGTGTCGTTGACGACGAGCAGGTCGTTCGCCGTGATGTAGTCGACGATGTCCGCGATGTGACGGTGCTCCACGACACCCGTGTCGCGGTGGAGCACCATCATCTTCTCCGTCCCGCGGCGTTCGGCGGGATGCTGCGCGATGAGCCGCGCGGGAAGCGGATACCAGAACTGCCGCGTCTTCATGCGCCGGAACGCCTATTCCTTGACCTCGCCGGCCTTGAGACGCCTGAAGTAGCTCTTCGTCTCCGCCACGATGACACCCGAAAGCGCGAGGAGCGCAATCATGTTCGGCACGGCCATGAGGCCGTTGACGATATCCGCAATGCCCCACACGGCCGAAATCGTCATGTACGGTCCGATGAAGACAGCCGCGATGTAGAACCAGCGGTAGACGAGGACGGGGCCCATCCGCCCGTTCGTCAGGTACTCAAGGCAGCGCTCCGAGTAGTAGTCCCACCCGAGGATCGTCGTGAAACCGAAGAGGACAAGCGAGACCATCAGGAGCGCGTCCGTCACGATCGGCGGCAGGAACGGGATGCCGACGGCGAACGCCTTCATCGTGGCCGCCGCGCCGGAGGCGGCGCTCGCGCTGTAGAGCTCCGAGACGCCCTTGAACGACTCGGCCGAAACCGGCTGGTTCGTCATCGTGAGCGCGAGGCCCGTCATCGAGCAGACGACGATCGTGTCGAGGAACGTGCCCGTCATCGAGACGAGGCCCTGGCGGACGGGCTCCTTCGTCTGCGCAGCAGCCGCCGCGATCGGGGCCGAGCCGAGGCCCGCCTCGTTCGAGAAGATGCCGCGCGCGATGCCCTTCTGCATCGCCGCGATGACCGCGCCGAGCGCGCCGCCCGCCGCCGCCTGGAGGCCGAACGCCGACGTGACGATCGTGCCGATCGCCGCCGGAATCCTGCCGAGGTTGCAGAAGACGAGAATGAGCGAGAACGCGACGTAGAGGACGACCATGAGCGGGATCACCTTCTCGCTCACCTTCGCGATGCGCTTGAGGCCGCCGATCACGACCATGCCGACCATGAACGCGAGCAGGAGCGAGCCGAAGATCGTCGCGCACGAGTAGCTGTTGCCGAGAATCGTGAAGTTGTGGACGTCCGCCGTGTCGATGTAGCTCTTGAAGAACGTGTTGAACGAGCCGCAGATCGAGTTCACCTGCGTGAACGTGCCGATGCCGAAGAGGCCCACGAGCACGCCGAAGAACGCGAAGAGGCACGCGAGCCACTTCCACTTCGGGCCCATGCCGCGCTCGATGTAGTAGAACGGCCCGCCGAGGACGTGGCCGGTCTTCTCGTCATGCTCGCGGTACTTGACGGCCAGGAGGCCCTCGGAATACTTCGTCGCCATGCCGAAGAGCGCGGCGAGCCACATCCAGAAGATCGCGCCGGGGCCGCCCGCGACGTAGGCCGTCGCGACGCCGACGATGTTGCCCGTGCCGATCGTCGCCGAGAGGGCCGTGCAGAGCGCGCCGAAGCTGGAGACCTCGCCCTTCGCGCCATGTTCGACCTTCTCGTTTTTGAACATGTACTTTAGCGCGCGCGGAAGCTGGACGAACTGCATGCCGCCGAGGCGGACCGTGAGCCAGATGCCGCCGAAGAGGATCAGGATGATCAGAAGGGGAACCGGGAATCCGGCGATCTCGAACGAAGTCCCCCAAACCTTGTCGTCAACCAGGTTCACGTAGTTCGTGAACGTATCCAGCCATGTGGCTGCCTGCATCGTTTTCTTTCTTGCCTTTCCGTCCTTTTGCCTGAGAGATCGTCCCCGACCCTTTTCGGGGAGTTACACCTTCGGCACTCCGCACCGTTGCGAAGCTTCTCCGGACCCGCCGTAGCGGTAAATGTCCGCGTATTATACCATAACCCGCCCGAGATGGCTATTGTGGGCCGATTTATGGCAAAAAGCAAGCGCAGGAGAACGGCGCCCTTGACGCGGATGCCATTTCTTGGTACACTTCTCCCCAGTCCTCGGCAAGGCGTCCTTGCCGGGGCGATCGTCAAATCCGAAAGCGAGGTGCGTCATGAACAACAAGAAGTACGTGTGCAAGATCTGCGGGTGGGTCTACGATCCGTCCGAAAACGACAACGTGGCCTTTGAAGACCTGCCGGCGGACTGGACGTGTCCGGTCTGCGGCGTGGGGAAGGGCGACTTCGAGCCGGCCGCCGACGGTCAGTAGGCGCCGCGTTCACGACGCGGGAGACGGCCGCACGGACATCCCGTGAGAGCCGTCAACCTGCCGTCGCATGGCGATTTCGGGGCAGGTGTAGGGGTTGGCGTGCTTCGTGCAGTTGATGCAGCCCGTGTAGAGCTTGTGCATGATCTCCGTCTTCGCGATCTCGACGAAGCCGAGCGAGCGGAAGAATTCCGGCGCGAACGTCAGGACGACGACCTCGCGCGGACGGAACGTCGCGACCTTCGCCAGCACGGCCTCCACGAGCAGGCGTCCGATGCCGCGCCGGCGGAACGCCGCCGTCACCGCGACGGAGACGACCTCGACGGACGCGGCCTCGGCGTTGCCGATTTCGGGATGGATCTGGTACGCCGCGCACCCGACCAGCTCGCCCGCCGCCTCCGCGAGCGCGAACCTGTCGATCGTCTCGACGATATTGCCCAGCGAGCGCGGCACAAGCTGGTCGCTGTTGCCCGATATGAGCGCGTAGATCCGCTCCGCGTCCCGCAGCTCAGCCACACGTATTGTCGTCTCTCCCATGCCGCGTATTATATCACACAAACGCGCGCACGGTCTCCCGGTCGTCAAAGGGATGCTTCACGCCCTTCACCTCCTGCGTCGTCTCGTGCCCCTTGCCGGCGACGATCACGACGTCGTCCGCCGCCGCCTCGGCGAGCGCACGGCCGATGGCGGCCTTTCGGTCGGGCTCGACGAAGATCTCCGGCGGCGGGGTCCGTCCCCGCGCGGCTTCGCGCGCGCCGACGAGAATCGCGTCGATGATGGCGGACGGCTCCTCGCTGCGCGGGTTGTCGGACGTCACGACGAGCCGGTCGGCGAGCCGCGCGCACGCCGCGCCCATGAGCGGACGCTTCAGCGGGTCGCGGTCGCCGCCCGCGCCGAAGACGACCCAGAGCCGCCCCTTCGTGAAGCCGCGCGCCGCCGTCAGCACCTTCTCGAGCCCGTCCGGCGTGTGCGCGAAATCGACGTAGACCGCCGCCTTCACGTGCGGATTCCCGACGCGCTCCAGGCGTCCCCAGCGCGGCCGCAGCGTCGGGATGACCGACTGGATCACGTCGTGCGGCACGCCCGCCGCCTCCGCGAGCGCGGCGGCGACGAGGACGTTCGACTCGTTGTAGTCGCCGACCAGCTGAAGTCCCGACAGGTCGTAGGCGGGCTGCGGCGTCGGCGGCACGCGGCCGCGCCCGTTCGTGACGGGGATGACGTTGACGGCGAAGTTGCCGACGGCGTCGAACATCGCGCGCCCGTTCTCGCCGTCGAGGCAGACGACATAGGGCGGCAGGTCGCGGCGCCCCATGTCCGGCCGCGCCGGATGCGACGCGGCGATCTTCGCCGCGAAGCTCGCCTTGACGCGGAAGTATTCCGCCATCGTCCTGTGGTAGTCGAGATGGTCTTCGGACAGGTTCGTGAACGCGCCGCCCGCGAAGACGGTGTCGCCCGTGCGGTTCTGGTGGATCGCGTGGGACGAGATCTCCATCACGCAGTCCGTGCAGCCGTTCGCTTCCATCGCGGCGTAGATTTCGTGCAGCTGCGGCAGGGGCGGCGTCGTGTAGCCCGTCGAGAAGCGCCGTGCCCCGTCGAAGACCTCGACGGTCGTGACGTAACCGCATTTCCGCCTCGGACAGGCGTTGACGAACGCGGCGAAGATCCATGTCGTCGTGGTCTTGCCGTTCGTGCCGGTGATGCCGTAGAAGTTCATGATGACGGTCAGCCTTTCGTTCAAGAAGTGGGTGCATGGGCCGCATGGACGCGGAGCGCGGGATCGAGCCGGTCGCGCAGCTCGTCGGCCAGGTGGTTGAAGACGAGGACGAGGACGAAGATCGCGAGCGTCGTGAATGTCATCTCCCACCAGACGCCCTGCCAGAGCCTCAGCCGCGCGTTGTTGATCATGACGCCCCAGCTCGGCTCGCCCTGCACGCCGATGCCGAGGAAGCTGATGAAGACCTCCGTCGAGACGGCGGACGGGAACCGGATCGAGAACTGGACGAGAATGATGTGCACGACATTCGGCAGGATGTGGCGGAACATGATCCGAACGTGCGAGTAGCCAAGCACCCTCGCCGCCTGCACGTAGGCGCGGCCCTTGTGCTTCATCACCTCCGCGCGAATCGTCCGGCACGTCCCCACCCAGGTCGTGAGCCCGATACCGAGGTAGATGCCGAGAAGCCCCTGTCCGACGACAAGCGAAATCGCGAGAATGAAAAGAAGTCCCGGCATCGAGGCGACGGTCGCGCAGAGCCAGACGACGAGCGAGTCGACCTTGCCGCCGAAGTAGCCGCCGAGCAGTCCGAGCAGGACGCCGAGCGGAATCGCGATGAGCGACGTCACGATGCCGACGTGGAAGGCGATGCGCGTGCCCTGAACGAGCCGCAGGGCGACGGAGCGGCCGAGGTTGTCCGTGCCCAGGAGGTAGCGTTCGCCCGTCTTCGGCGCGGCCGCGAGCGGCGGCAGGAACCGCTGGTCGGCGTCCACCCGGTTGTAGGCCGGCGTCACGTCGCGGCTACGGGCGACGCGGTACTGCACCTCGCCGAACAGCGCCGCGCCCGCGTAGAGCGCGAGCACGGCGAGGCAGACTCGAATCGAAAGCTTCACGTCAGGCTCGCGCGTCCGCGCCCATCGGTTCGTCCGTCCGGCGCGGCGCGCGCGACGGTCGAGGGGCTATGCGTAGAAGTTGCCGTAGGCGCGGAGCTTTGCGTAGCGCGCGTCGAGAAGTTCGTCCGCCGAAAGCCCCTTCAGTTCCTTCAGGGCCTTCAGGATCGCCTTCTTGACGTTTGCGCAGGCGAGGCGGTGGTTCTTCTGCGCGCCGCCCGCCGGCTCCTTCACGATCTCGTCGATCGCGCCGAGCCGCTGGAGATCGTGCGCCGTGATCTTCAGCGCCTCCGCCGCCTCCGGAGCCTTCTTGCCGTCGCGCCAGAGGATGCCCGCGCAGCCTTCCGGCGAGATGACGGAATAGACCGCGTTCTCCATCATGAGGATGCGGTCGCCGACGGCAATCGCGAGCGCGCCGCCCGAACCGCCCTCGCCCGTGATGACGACGACGATCGGCGTCTTGAGGCGCGAGAAGAACTCCAGGCTCTTCGCGATCGCCTCGGCCTGCCCGCGCTCCTCGGCCTCCTTGCCGGGATACGCGCCGGGCGTGTCGACGAACGTGACGACGGGCACGTGGAACTTCTCCGCAAGCGTCGCGAGGCGCATCGCCTTGCGGTAGCCGTCGGGGTTCGCCATGCCGAAGTTCGCCGCCATGTTCTCCTCGACCGTCGCGCCCTTGTTGTGGCCGAGGATCAGCACCTTCTCGGCGCCGATCGTCCCGAACCCGCCGACGAGCCCGCGGTCGTCGTTCACGAGGCGGTCGCCGTGCAGCTCCTCGAAGTCGGAGCAGATTTCGCGGATGAAGTCCTTCAGGTGCGGACGCTTCGGATCGCGCGCGAGCTTAACCTTGTCGAAGGCTGTCATGTTCGTGTTCATTGTTAGCCGTGTAGAAATGTAGAGGTGTAAAAGGTCTCAGAACCCGAAGTAGCCCAGCATCTTGGCGAGGAACTTCTTCAGTTCCCTGCGTTCGACGATCTTGTCGATGAAGCCGTGCTTTTCGAGATATTCCGCCGACTGGAAGTCGGCCGGCAGCTTCTGGTGAATCGTGTTCTCGATGACGCGCCGCCCCGCGAAGCCGATGAGGGCCTTGGGCTCCGTCACGTTGATGTCGCCGAGCATCGCGTAGCTCGCCGAGACGCCGCCCGTCGTCGGGTCGGTCAGCACCGAGATGTAGGGCAGCCCCGCCTCCTTCAGGCGCGCGATCGCCGCCGCCGTCTTCGCCATCTGCATGAGCGAGAGGATGCCCTCGTGCATACGCGCGCCGCCCGACGCCGAGAACAGGATCAGCGGACGCCGCTCGGCGATCGCCTGCTCGCAGGCCCGCGCGATGCGCTCGCCCGTGCCCGTGCCGAGCGAGCCGCCCATGAACCCGAAGTCCATCACGCCGAGCATCACGGGGTGCTTCTCAATTGTGCACGTGCCCATGACGATCGATTCCGTCTCGCCCGACTTCCTGATCGTCGCCTCGACCTTCGCCTTGTAGGGGCCGGTCGCGTCGTGGAATTCGAGATGGTCGGAATAGGACACCGCACGGAAGACCTCGCTGAACGAGCCTTCGTCGGCGACCTGCGCGATGCGCTCGCGGACGGCGAGCCGCCCGTGGTAGTTGCACTTCGGGCAGATCGCGTTGTTCGCCTTCCAGACGGACTTCTCGAAGTGGCTCTTGCACTTCGGGCAGATCGCCCACAGCGCCTTCGCCGGCGGAATCGCCGGCTTCTCGGCTTTCGGTTCAAACCAACCCATTTCTCTCCCTCCTTACTTTTTCCCTCTTCCTTTTTACTTCTTACTTCTCTCAGAACGGCATATAGACGATGCCGTAGATCGAGGCCGGCTCGCCGTTCAGCGCGCGCAGGCCGTGCTTGACGACGGCATTGTAGTAGGCCGTGTCGCCCGGCTTCAGAACCGTCTTGTCCGGCCCGTAAGTGAGTTCCACCTCGCCCGCGAGGCAGATGATCAGCTCCTCGCCCTCGTGCGACGACACCTCATCGACGCCGTTCGCGGCGAACTCGATGCGGAACGGATCCAAATGACGGTCAGGCTTGCCGCGCGCAAGCGAATGGCTCGCGTAGCCGAGCGTGTTCACGCCCTCCTGCGCAACCTTCGCCGCCTCAATGTCCGCCGCGCGCGTGATGATCGGATCGGGCTTGAACTGGTCATCCATGAACGTGCCGAGCCGCTGGCCGAGCGCACGGGAGAGCTTCGTGAGGACGCCGAGCGCGGGCAGCACCTCGTCCTTCTCGATGGAATTGACGACCTTCTCGTCGATCCCGCTCTTCTGCGCGAGATCGTAAACGCTCATGTTCAGGTGCTCGCGGTACGTGCGAATCCGGCTGCCGACAGTCGATGGCTTGCTCATGTTGCTCGTTATTCTCCTCTTTTTCGTGTAGTATACCAAAAAACGGCGACGACGGAACCGCCTCCGGCTACCGCGCATAGGGCGGCGGGGAGACTGCCGCTTCCAGAGGTAAAGTTGATTTCGTTGATGGTTTACCCCCTGTAAAGATTGGCTGTTGTTGAAGGATG
>CAKUGW010000037.1 GCA_934654805.1 uncultured Kiritimatiellota bacterium | reverse complement strand
GTCATCACCTACGGCCTCGTCCGCGACCCCTACGGGACGCCGCTGACGAAGGCCTCGTCCGCGACGCTCGAACTCGTCCGGAACGCGGCGCGCGACGGCACGGTCTACGCCCGCGCGTCCGTCGGCGACTCGGGCATCCCCGGCATGAACTACCGCCTCTCGCTGGAGATCGACTCGTCCGGCCCGACCCGCGCGAACGCCGTCTGCGCGGGGACGGAGATGTTCGTCGCGGTCGCCCTCGGCGGCAACGCGGCGACGCTCAGCCCCGCCGCCGTCTTCACGACGCCGGCGCAGGGCACGCGCCAGCGCCTCGACTTCTCGACCGGGACGGACAGCGACGGCGACGGCCTCCCCGACGAATGGGAGCGCTGGGTCATCGAGATCGCGGGCCGGGGAACGGGCGCGGACGGCCGGGCGACGGACGCGGACGTCGCGGCGTTCCGTCCCGACGACGACGCGGACGGCGACGGCATGACGAACCTGCAGGAATACCTTGCCGGGACGGACCCCTTCCTCGCGACGGACCTCTTCAAGGTCGAGTCGTTCGAGATCCTGCCGGGCTCAGACCGCGCGCGGCTCGTCTTCCTGAGTGCGGAAGGCCGCACCTACCGCATCGTGAGCGCCGAAGCGCCGGGCTCGGACTGGACGCCTGTCGCGACGACGCGCACGGAAGGGGCCGAGCTCGCCTACGAGAGCTACAGGGGCACGGGACGGCGCATCGCCGTCTACCTGGACGCGCGGCTCGCCGCGCAGTTCTTCCGCGTCACGGCGGACTGACCCATGGTCGTCACGAATGCGCTCGGGGTCGCCTTCACGGCAACGCTGCTCGCGGCGTCCGACGCCGGCGTGACGTTCGCCTTCCCGGAGGACGGGGAGACGAACGCCCTCGCGTGGGCGCAGCTCGCGCCCGCCTCGCGCGCGGCGGTCTGCGACGCCCTCGACTTCGCGCCCGTGCCGCCCGCGCTCGCGGCGACCTTCGCCGTGGCCCGGAACGAGCTGCGCCGCGTGGACGCGCTGACGGCGGACGAACGCCTCGACGCGGAATCGGCCGCGCGCCGCCGCGCGTCGATCTGCGCGGCGTTCGCCCGCCGCGCCCGCGCCGCCGGACAGGATGACGCGCAGGTCGCCCGCCTGCTCAGGCGCCTGCGGCGGAGTTGATCGCAATGAAAACCCTTTCTTCTACGTCGAGGTCAAGGCGCAGTAGGCGTCGCGCGCTGGGTCGCTTGACGGGCGAGCCGACGTTTTGATATACTACGCGAACTTCAGTTTTTCGTGGTGAACCCACAAGGAAAACGGGGGCTGCGGGGGCATGTCGCCCTTGCGGAGGCTAAAAGGAAAGAAAAATGGAAGCATACGCAGTACTCGAAACCGGCGGCAAGCAGACGCTTGTCAAGGTCGGCGACAAGATCGAGATTGAAAAGATCGCGGTCGAAGCGGGTCAGGACGCCGAGCTCACGACCGTTCTCGCGGTCTCTGACGGCACGACCCTCAAGGTTGGCAAGCCCTATGTCGAAGGCGCGAAGGTCGTCCTCACGGTCGCCGGCGTCATCAAGGGCAAGAAGGTCCTCAACTTCAAGGCGAAGCGCCGCAAAGGCAGCCGCCGCCTCGTCGGTCACCGCCAGCAGCTGACGGTCGCCACGGTCAAGTCCATCGCCTAAGCAGAAGGGAAATCAGAAAATGGCTACTTCCGCATCTGCCCGCAACGGTCGCGACTCCAATCCGCAGTACCTCGGCGTCAAGGCATACGACGGCCAGTTCCTCAAGACCGGCTCGATCATCGTCCGCCAGCGCGGCACGAAGATCCATCCCGGCAAGAACGTCGGCCAGGGCCGCGACTTCACGCTCTTCGCCCTCAAGGACGGCAAGGTGAAGTTCATCAAGGACGGCAAGGTCGTCACGATTGTCGAAGAGGCCAAGTAAGGTTCTCGACATCTGTCAAAGGCGCGGGCTTCGGCATTCCTGCTGCGGCCCGCGCCTTTTCGTTTCCGTATTGCCCGCCTTGAGGACGCGGCGAATGTCTACGAAGATAGCAGACTTCTTTGCGTTTCTTCGGCGCATGTGTTTAACGCCGTAGGCTCCTCATTTCCCGCATTGTGGCAAAATCCATGCTTCCTCGTTCACTTGTCGGACTTGTGGCGATTGCACGTGGTAGGGGGCATTGCGAAAACATCCTGCGCGGCTTCGCGTTGCGCACGGAACCGACGTCCGATTTTGGTATAATATGCGCCCATTGGGAGCGGTAACCGGGAAGTCCTGTGAAAACCAGGCGCTGTCGCGCAACCGTCAAAGCCGGAATACGGGCCGTTCCCCTAACCGCCAAGTACCCTCGCATGAGGGGGAAAGAAGGAAAATGAACACGCTGATGCTGGCGGCGGCTGCCGCCGTCACGAATGCGGTCACGGGGGCGACGCTCCCGTCTGCCGCCGAACTGGGAACGGTCGTCGTCGAGGCTTCGCGCCTCGGTCAGACCAAGCTGGAGATTCCCTCGCACGTCGAGGTCATCACCAAGTCGGAGATCGACGCCTCGGGCGCGGCTTCGACGGTCGACCTGCTCGAGAAACGAGGAAACCTCTTTCTCCGCAAGCTGAACGGGAATCCGGCGCTCGCCCAGATCTCGATGCGCGGCTACGGGGCGAATAGCTTCGGGCGCGTGAGGGTCATTGTCGATGGCGAGGATATCAACAGTCCCGACATGGCGGCGCAAGACCTTTTGCGCATCCCCGTGCGTTCGATTGAGCGCGTCGAGATCCTCCACGGGCCGCAGACTGTCCTGCACGGCGGAGATGCTTCTGCTGGCGTGATCAACATCGTGACGGACGGCAACGACTACACAAAGAAGACGACGCTTGAAGTGCATGGAGGCAACCTTGGACAGATCGGTGTCTATGCGGGAACACGCGGCGGTTTTGAAGATCTGGGACTCACGTACTTTGGCAATTTCTCCTATGACCATTCCGATGGGTGGCGTGCCAACAGCTATACCGAGGCCTATTCAGTCAAAGGAGGGCTTCGGCAGAACTTCGAAAACGGCTCTTCTTTCGGATTCAGGGCTTTCTATGCCAATACGCGCTATGGATTGCCTGGAAGCCTTTTTTCGGACGGATATGACTGGTATGGAAATTACCATGGCCCATGGAAGGACAATCCGCGTGACACGGATACGCCGGATGATCGCGCGCACAATGACGTCTACGGTTTCATGGTCGACGGCGAAGCCGTCTTGAATGACGAGAACCGGCTGTCTTCGTCTTTCTCCTTCCGTAATCGCAAGGCGAAATCGTATTATGTGTCTTACATGAGCGAGACGGATGCCGATCTCTACGGCTTTGTCTGGAACCTGGTCTACTCCAACACGGCCGACCTGTTTGGCTTCGGCAATCGGCTGGATGTCGGTACGGATCACAAGGTCGACCTTCTGCATATCGAATCGGGCGCGAAGAACAGCTATTCGCGCTATTCGGCGGCCCTTTTCGCACGTGACGAGTTCTTCATCCTCGACGGGCTCTCGGTCTTTGGCGGTGCGCGCGGCGAAGCGTTCTGTTCGCGAGACGTCTATCGGACGGTCGCGTTCCGAAGCGCGGCCGAGAAGACGAAGAGCGATGTCGCGGGCGAAGTCGGCGTCAACTGGCGCCCGATTGACGATCTCAAGATGTTTGCCAAGTGGTCGCGCTTTTACCATGCGCCGCTGGCGGATGAACTGTACAGCTATTACGGCCCGCCGAACATGAGTCTCCGGCCTGAATCTGGCTACAACACCGAAGTCGGCCTTGACTGGTCTTTTCTCGACGGCTTCAACTTCAACATCACGGGTTTCTACGCCGAACTTGATGACGAGATCATGTATGCCTATGGCGGCAATCGCAACGTGGACGACGCGACGGCGCGTTCGGGTGTCGAGACAGGCGTGACTTGGCACAGGGATCGCGTCGGCTCGGCGGGTGTCCTCTATCGCTATGTCGATGCGCGGTTTACCGAAGGCCCAAACAAGAACAACGCGATGCCGATTGTGCCCGCGCACATGACACGTGCCTACGGCGAGGTCTTTCTGATTGAGTGGCTCGCCGTCAATGGCGGCTATCGCTACGTCAGCCGTCAGGCTCTCGATTCCGATTTCTCCGCTGCGACCGACAAGATGCCGGGCTATGGCGTCTTTGACGTCGGCTTGCGCACGATGCCGACATGCAGTCCGCTCAAGGGCTTCACGTTTGCCTTCACGATTGACAACCTCTTCGACAAACGCTATGCCAACTATGGCGTCTACAATGGCGTATGGGCGGCGGATTCGTTCTATCCGGCCTGTGGCCGCAGCTTCCTGTTCACGGTCCGCTACGAGTTCTGACATCCTGCACAAGCACCTCCATCCTTCTTGCTTTTTCCTCCATCCTTCTTGCTTTTTCCTTCTTCCTTCTCACTTTCTATGGACTGGGCCTATCCGGCGGCAGTGGTGACGGGGGCGGCGCTCTCGGTCTCGGGGGCGGCGCTCCAGAGCGTCCTGCGCAATCCGCTGGCGGAGCCCTACCTGCTGGGGACGGTCGGCGGCGCGGCGCTCTTCGCCGCGCTCGCGACCAACCTCGGCCTCGTCGCGCTGGGCGTGTGGGTGCTGCCGGCGGCGAGCTTCCTCGGCTCGTGCGCGTCGCTCGCGCTCGTCTGCCTCGTCGCGACGTGCGCGGCACGGGCGCGCGGGGCGGACGGCGCGAATCCGCTCCTGCTCTCGACGGGCAATGCCGTCGTGCTGGCCGGGTTTGTCACGGGCGGGTTCTTCGGCTCGCTCGACATGCTTGCCCTCTCCTACGCGAAGCCGGACGACTTCGCGGCGGTGTCGAAGTGGCTCTACGGGTCGCTCAAGTCGGTCACGGGGCCGACGCTCGCGCTCGGCGGCGTCGCCTTTGCCGCTGCGTTCGCGACGCTGCTGGCGCTCGCGCGGCGGCTGAACGTCATGGAGCTCGGACGCGCCGAGGCGGAGGCGCTGGGCGTCAACACGCGCGCGACGACGCTCCTTGTCCTCGGCGCGGTGTCGCTCGTCACGGCCGTCTCGGTCGCGCTCGCGGGGGCGATCGGCTTCATCGGCCTCGTCGTGCCGCATGTCGTCCGACGCAAGGCGGGCCCGCGCCTTCAGCGGGTGCTTGTGCTGTCCGCGCTTGCGGGCGGCGTCTTCCTCCTGCTGGCGGAGGCCGTCGGCCGCTTCCTGCCGGGCGACGTGCCCGTCGGCGTCGTCTGCGCGATCCTCGGCGCGCCGTTCTTCCTGTGGCTGCTCATGTCCCGCCGCAACGGCGAGGGCTGGGACATCTGAACGCGCCTCGTTTCCTTTCAGGATTTCTCAAATTTTTTCGCCTTTTCCGGCGCTCGCGGCCGCGTCGTGCGAGTCGACGATGAGCCGCGTCACCTCGTCCTTCTCGTAGGGGATCAGCGGCTCGTCGAGGAAGAGGGCGAGCGGCACGTCCGCAAGCAGCATCTGCGCCGCGACGCGCTCCTCGTCGCACGAGGCGGCGCAGCCCGCCGTGACGTCGCCCGAACGCCTGGGCGACGCCTTGGCCATCAGCTCCTTCAGGGAGCCGACCGTCCAGTGCCGGCCGGCGCCTTCGAGGGTGACGGGTTCCATGGCGCTACCTCACGGGGACGTAGTGGAACGCGCCGGCGCAGAGGTCGCGGAACCAGCCGCAGTGCGCGACGAGCCAGTCGACGGGGCCGACCGCCTGGCCGTTGACGTAGTCCGGCAGCCAGAGATCGAGCAGAGCTTCAGCTTGCCGCCGTTGACGCGCAGGTCGGCCTCGCCGCCCCAGTACCAGTACTGGCGGTAGTAGTGCGACGCCGCACGGAAAAGATGACGGTGGGCTTGCGCGTCCGTGATGCGGGGGATTGTGGTATAATTCGCGCATGTCTGTTGAATCAAGAGAGAATGGCGCGGCTGAGGGGCAGGCTCAGGAGAGGGGGCGTCGCGGACGGTTCGTCACGTTCGAGGGCGGCGAGGGGTGCGGCAAGTCCACCCAGGTCCGCCGCCTGAAGGAGTCCTTGGAGGCCGACGGCGTCGAGGTCGTCCTGACGCGCGAGCCGGGCGGCACGCCGCTTGCGGAGGAGATCCGCCGGCTCATCAAGGACCCGTCGTCCGATCCGCCGTGCGACCGGAGCGAGCTGCTGCTCTTTCTCGCGGCGCGCGCCCAGCTCGTCCGAAACGTGATCCGTCCCGCCCTCGCGGCGGGCAAGTGGGTCGTCTCCGACCGCTTCAGCGACTCGACGGTCGCCTACCAGGGCTACGGGCGCGGCCTGTCGCTCGCGTTCATCGCGTCCGCCGACGAATTCGCCTGCGAAGGGCTGCGGCCCGACCTCACGATCCTGCTGGACGTCCGGCCGGAGACGGCGGCGGCGCGCCTGCGCGGGCGCGAGGCGGCGACGCACACGGCGGCCGACCGCATCGAGCGCGCCGGCGAAGAGTTCCACGCGCGGCTGCGGAAGGGCTTTGCGGCGCTCGCGAACGCCGAGCCCGCGCGCATCCTCACGGTTGACGCGAACGGCACGCCCGATGAAGTCTGGGAGAAGGTATGGATGTCGCTGAAGCGTTTTCGCTGATCGCGCGGGCGATCGACACGGGCCACGCGGCGCACGGCTACCTGATCGTCGGCGACGTGCGCGGCAACGGCGCGGATCTCGTCCGCCGCATCCTGCTCAAGCTCTTCCCGAACGAGACGGCGCAGGTCGAGAACGGCGCGCACCCCGACATCGTGACGCTCGCGCCCGAAGGCAAGGCCCGCATCATCTCCGTGGACGCGATGCGCGCGCGGATCGTCGAGCCGATGTCCACGACCGCCTTCTCGGGCGGCTGGAAGGTCGGCGTCATCCTCGGCGCGGACCGGCTGCGCGTCGAGTCCGCGAACGCCTTCCTGAAGTCGCTGGAGGAGCCGACGCCGCAGACGATGTACCTGCTGCTGACCGACCAGCCGGACGGCATCCTGCCGACCATCGTCTCGCGTTCCCAGCGCATCGACCTGCCGCTCCCGGCGGGGATTCTCGCGGGCGACGACTACAGGCAGGTCTCGGACGCCTTTGCCGCGAAGGACGCCGCCGCGCTCGCCGCGAAGCTGAAGGAGCTGAAGGACGAGGCCGACGACGCGGACGTGCCGCTCGTGCGCAAGGCGTTCTACCGGACGCTCATGGGCTTCGCGCGGCAGATGATGGTCGCCGACCGGCTGCCGCGCCATCTCGCGTTCCGCAACGTCGAGGCGATCGAGGACGCCTACCGCCAGAGCGACCGCGCCAACATGGGCGACGACATGGTGCTCTCGTTCCTGCTCGACCGCATCACCTTCCCTTCATAGTCGATCCGCATCTGGCTGGAATCGGCCATGAACCTTCACGAATCGGCACGGATCTCGATCCGTGGAAATCCGTTCGGACTGCGGACAAGGCCATGGACAAAGAGCGTTGCGCCACGCCCGGTCTGTCTCTCGCCTATCCGAGTTCGCGCACGCGCTTTTCGAGGCGCGGCAGGCGCACGGTGAACGTCGTCCCCTCGCCGGGCGTTGATTCCGCGTCGATCGTGCCGCCGTGGTCGCGGACGATGCGCTTCGAGATCATGAGGCCGAGCCCCGTGCCTTTCTCCTTCGTCGTGCGGTAGGGCTCGAAGAGGTGCGCGAGCTGTTCCGCGTCCATGCCGAGGCCCGTGTCGCGGAACGCGACGGCGACCGTCTCGTCGTCCGCCGAAAGGGTGATCGTGATCGCGCCGCCGTCCTTCATCGCCTCCAGCGCGTTCTTGATCAGGTTGAAGAAGACCTGCTCGATCTGGTTCGCGTCGAGCGCGACCGCCGGCAGGGCGGCTGGCACGTTGAGCGTGACGCGGATCTTGCGCTCGACGAACTGCTCGCGCAGCGTGTCGAGGCAGCGCCGGAGCGGCTCGACCGGCGAGCCGGGCCGGAGGTTCGGCCGGTGCGGGCGGAGCGCGGCGAGGAAGTCGCGGATGATGCCGTCGAGGCGCTTCACCTGCTGCATGCAGGTCTGGATCGTCTCCCTGTCCGTCGGGTCGCGCTCGATGAGCTGGAGCGAGAGCGAGATCGCGTTGAGCGGATTGCCGATCTCGTGGGCGACGCCGGCGGCGAGATCCTGCACGGCCTTCGTCGCGCCCGCGCGCAGCTCGTCCTCGGTGCGCGCCTTCTCGGCCGTGATGTCGCGGATGTAGGCGATCGTGCCGGCCTGCAGCGGAATCGTCTGGATCTCCAGGACGCGGCGTTCCGGGTAGGAGACGGCGATCTCGCGCTTCGAGCCGACGCCGAGGGGCATGTCGAGCGCGCGGAGGGCTTCGGCGGGATCGGCGCCGAGCAGGGTCTCCGCCGCCGGGTTGAAGCGCGTCACGGCGCCGTTCCCGTCGAAGACGACGATGCCGCGGTCAATCGCGTCCAGCAGCGTGTCGACGGATTCGAGCTCCTGCGACATCAAGAGGTACTGCTCGCGCAGGTGCCCCGCGTCAAGCTTGCCGATGTGCCGGCGAACGCCGCGAAAGAAGTCCTTCATAACTTCTTCCCTCTTCCTTTTTACTTTTTCCTTAAATCGATCACGCGCTTGATCTTGCCTTCGCTGCGCGGCAGGGAGCCGGGCTCGACGAGCGTGATCTTCGGCGAGAGGCCGATGATCTGCTTGACGGCGGCGAAGACCCTCTTGCGCAGGGCCTCCAGTTCGCGGATGTTGTCCGAGAACGCCTCCGGCTTCAGCTCGACCTTGATCTCGAAGAGGTCCAGCGTCTCCGTCGGCGTGAGGATGATCTGGTAGTGCGGCTCGACCTCCGGGAGCGAGAGCAGGGCGGTCTCGACCTGGCTCGGGAAGAGGTTCACGCCGTGGACGATCAGCATGTCGTCCGACCGCGCCTTGATGCGGCTCATCCAGCGGATGGTGCGGCCGCACGCGCACGTCTCGGCGTGGAGCGTCGTCAGGTCGCGCGTGCGGTAGCGGATCATGGGCGTGCCGAAGCGGTCGAGCGTCGTGAAGACGAGCTCGCCCTCCGTGCCGTCCGGCAGGACCTCCAGCGTCTCGGGGTCGATGACCTCCGGGTAGTAGTGGTCCTCGAAGATGTGGAGGCCCCGGCAGTGTCCGCACGAGCCGGCGACGCCGGGCCCGGAGATCTCGGTGAGGCCGTAGATGTCGTGCGCGACGATGCCCGTCGCCTCCTCGATCTTCGCGCGCATCTCGTCCGTCCATGGCTCGGCGCCGAAGATGCCGTGCCGGAGCCGCGTGTCGCGGCGGAAGTCGATGCCGAGCTTGCGGGCGACCTCGATGATGTGCAGGAAGTAGCTCGGCGTGCAGGCGATGGCGGTCGAGCCGAGGTCCTTCATGAGCATGAGCTGCTTCTCGGTGTTGCCGGCCGAGGTCGGGAGCACCGCGCAGCCGAGCGTCTCGCCGCCGTAGTGGAGGCCGAGGCCGCCGGTGAAGAGCCCGTAGCCGTAGCTGACCTGGAGGACGTCCTCGTCGGAGAGGCCGAACATGACGAGGCAGCGCGCCGCCGCGTCCGCCCAGACGGCGATGTCGTTCTTCGTGTTCGGGATGCAGATGGGCTTGCCGGTCGTGCCCGACGAGCAGTGGAAGCGGACGATCTCCTTCATCGGCGCGGCGGTGAGGCCGAGCGGGTATTCGTCGCGGAGATCCGTCTTCTTCATGAAGGGGAACTTCGCGAGGTCGGCGAGCGTGACGAGGTCGCGGGGCTTCACGCCTTTCTCGTCGCAGCGGCGGCGGAAGAGCGCGACGCGCTCGTATTCGTAGGGGATGAGCTTCTGGAGCTTCGCGAGCTGGCGCGCTTGGAGTTCGGCGCGCGGCAGGTAGTCGTTCGTGGAGATTGGGTTCATCAGGCTTTGTCGGTTGTCTTTTGTCGGTTGTCTTTTGGGCGTGAGGGGGCTTGAGGGGCGCGAGATTCAGCCGTCAATTTCCTTCAGCAGCTTCTTCATCTCGGCGTCGGTGCCGATGGTGATGCGCAGGCGGTCGCCCGTCTTCGGGCCCTTGAAGTAGCGCACGAAGACGTTCTTCGCCTTCAGCGCGGCGAAGAGCGCGGCGGCCTTCTGCGGACGCGGCGGCTTCGCGAAGACGAAGTTCGATTCGGACGGGATGACGTCCCAGCCGCGCGCGGCGAGTTCCTTCGCGAACCACGTGCGCGTCTTCACGACCTTCGCGACGTTTGCCTTCATCCACGCCTGGTCGTTCACGGCGGCGAGGGCGACGGCCTGGGCGACGGCGTCGACGTTGTACGAGTCCTTGATCTTGTAGAGCGCGGCAATGAGCGGCTTCGGGCCGACGCAGTAGCCGACGCGGAGCCCCGCGAGCGAATAGCTCTTCGAGAACGTGCGCATCACGAGGACGTTGCGGTTCCGGTGCGCGGTCGCGAGGGCCATGCAGTTGCCGCGCGCGAAGTCGGCGTACGCCTCGTCGACGAGAACGACGCCGCGAAACTTCTTCGCGAACGCCGCAATCGCGTCCGGCGCACGGAACTCGCCCGTCGGCGCGTTCGGGTTCGTCAGGAGGAAGAGCGAAATAATCGAATTGTCGAATTGTCGAATTGTCGAATCTTCAGTCGACGGCTTGCCTCTTTCACATTCGATCATTCGATCATTCGACGATTCGATTATTTCCTCAACGCCTACCCACTTCACGTTTCGGATTGCCGCGAGGGTCTTGTAGAGCGAGTAGCTCGGATCGAGCGAGCCGATTGCCTCGTCGTCCTCGACGAACGCCTTGGCAGCGAGGGCGAGAATCTCGTCCGACCCATTGCCGACGAAGACGCGGTCGGGCGTCGTGCCGTTCAGCTGCGCGAGCGCGTCGCGGAGGTCGGCGAACACGGGGTCGGGGTAGCGGCGGAGGCGGTCGAGGTCAAACGCCTTCAAGACCTTCGCGCACGCCGGCGAGGGCGGGTAGGGGTTCTCGTTCGTGTTGAGCTTGACGACGTCCGTCGCCTTCGGCTGTTCGCCGGGGACGTACGCCGCGAGCCTGCGGACATGTCGGGCAATCATCATAGGGCGCGTATTATAGCCTTTTCCGATTGTGTCCGCAAGGCGCACGCGGAATATGGTATAATCTGCGACATGGTTCTGAAAGTCTACAAGTACGGAGAGAAGGTTTTGCGCGAGAAGGCGGCCCCGGTCGCCTTCGTCGACGAGAAGCTGCGGCAGCTGGCGGACGACATGATCGAGACGATGCGCCGCGCGAAGGGCGTCGGGCTCGCGGCCGAGCAGGTCGGGCGCACGGAGAAGATGTGCGTCATCGACATCCCGGAGGGCTGCGACGAAGCCGAGGACGAGGCGTTCAACGCGCCGATCGCGATGCCGCTCCGCCTCTGGAACCCGGAGATCATCGCGCAGGAGGGCTCGGTGCGCGACAAGGAGGGGTGCCTCAGCTTCCCGAACGTCGGCGGCTCGCTGACGCGCGCGGCGCAGGTCACGTGCCAGTACCTCGACGCGGAGAACCGTCCGCAGGTGATCACGGCGCGCGGCTACCTCGCGCGGGCGCTCCAGCACGAGATCGACCACCTGAACGGCGTCCTCTACATCGACCACATGTCCGCCGTCGAGCGGCTGGCCTGCGCGCCGAAGCTCAAGAAGCTCGCGAAGGCCAATGGCGGCACGCGCTGATGGACGGGAGCGGGAACACCGATATGAAAACTGAAACGCCGATCGTTCCGAAGAGGTATCTGGCCGTCTTCATCATGCTCGTGAGCTGCTTCACGCTGTGGGGGCTCCTCAACAACATGACGGACAATCTCGTGCCGTCGTTCCAGCGCATCTTCACGATGGACCAGTCGAAGGCCGGCCTCGTGCAGGTCGCGTTCTACGGGGCCTACGCGGTGCTCGCGATCTTCGCGGCCGTGCTCGCCGAGGAGTTCAGCTACCGCAAGGGCGTGCTGATCGGGCTCTTCATCTACATTGCGGGCGCGCTCCTCTACATCCCCGCCTGTCTCGCGCAGAGCTTCGACATCTACTTCATCGCGATCTTCATCGTCGCGGGCGGCTGTTCGCTGCTGGAGACGACGTGCAACCCGTACGTCCTCTCGCTCGGCGACGAGGCGACGGCCGTGCGGCGCCTCAACTTCGCGCAGATGTTCAACCCCGTCGGCTCGATGGTCGGCATCGTCCTCGCCCAGCAGCTCATCCTCTCGCACCTCCACCCCGCGACAGCCGAGGAGCGCGCGCTGATGGACGAGGCGACGCGGCAGGGCATCATCCACAACGAGCTCTTCTGGGTCTGCGCGCCCTACGTCGGCCTCTGCGCGGTCGCCGCGCTCATCTGGCTCTTCTTCCTCTTCGCGAAGGAGGAGGAGACGCCGTTCGACGGGCGCGCCACGGCGCTGAAGCGCGTCGGCGTCGCGACGCTCTTCACGTTCGTGCCGATCACCGCGCTCTACTTCCTCTTCCCGGACATGAACAAGATCGTCTGGGTGCTGCTCGGCTGCCTCGGCCCGCTCGCCTACGTCGCCGTCCAGCGCGACTACCGGGCGATGCTCGCGACGCTCCTCAGGACGCCGCGCTACTGGATGGGCGTCGTCGCCCAGTTCTTCAACATCGGCGTCCAGATCGCCGCGTGGACGTGGCTCAACGTCTACTGCCAGAAGGAGCTGGGCGTGACGCCGGCGGACGGCGCGACCTACTACACGGTCGCGATCTCGCTCTTCATCGCCTTCCGCTGGATCGCGACGTTCCTCATGAAGTACGTCGAGCCGGCGAAGATGATGGCCGTCTTCGCGGCGGGGGCGATCCTCTGCTGCCTCGCCGTCATGTACCTGCCGACGCGCGTCCTCTTCACGGTCGGCGGCCTGCCGTTCTCGTGGAACGTCCTCGGCCTCGTCGCGATGAGCGGCTGCATGTCGCTCATGTTCCCGACGATCTACGGCATGGCGCTCGGCGGGCTCGACCCGAAGGCCCTGAAGCTCGGCGCGTCCGGCCTCATCATGGCGATCCTCGGCGGCGCGATCGTCACGCCGTGGATGGCGGACATCCTCGGCAACCCGAACTCGATGTGGTGCGCGCTCGTGCCGGGCTTCTCGACGGACTGGGACACCGACCTGAAGCTCTGCCAGACGTCGCTCCGCGCGAGCTTCGTCGTCCCGGCGATCTGCTTTGCGGTCGTCGGCCTCTACGCGGTCTGCTTCGCGGGGCGGCGGGGCGCGAACGGAAAGTGAGGCTTGAGATGAAGATGAACGAAGAGCATGAGATCAGGTTCCCGAAGCCGGGGAAGACGCCGCGCGAAGACACGGCGGCGGTGATGAAGTTCTACAAGCTGCCGGCGGCCTTTCCGCCCGCCGTGCTGGACGAGGCGAAGAAGGTCGCGCGCACGCTCTCGGCGCTCGACGTCAAGAAGTCGGGGCGGCTCGACCTGCGCCAGAAGTTCATCTTCACCTGCGACCCGGTGACGGCGCGCGACTACGATGACGCCCTGTCGCTCGAGACCGATGCGAAGGGCAACCGCGTCCTCGGCGTCCACATCGCCGACGTCTCGCACTACGTGCGGCCCGGCTCCGCGCTCGACCGCGAGGCGTACCGGCGCTCGACGAGCGTCTACCTCTGCGACAAGGTCGTGCCGATGCTGCCGGAGGCGCTCTGCAACGGCGTCTGCTCGCTCGTGCCGGACGAGGATCGTCTCGCGTTCTCGGTCTTCATGACGTTCGACAAGTCGGGCGAGATGGTCGCCCGCCGCTTCGCGAAGTCGGTCATCCGCTCGCAGGCGCGCTTCGCCTACGAGGAGGTGATGGACATCCTCGCCGCGAAGGGCGGCGGCAAGGTGCTGCTGCCCGAGACGCTGTCCGTCTCGCCGCGCACCTGCGTGCAGACGATCCGGGCGATCAGCGACCTCGCGCAGCAGCTGCGCGCGAAGCGGTTCGCCGCCGGCGCGCTTGACCTGGAGATGCCGGAGGCTGAGGTGCTGCTGGACGCGGACGGCGAGATGACGGGCCTCGTCACGCGGCCCTACGACGAATCGCACCAGATGATCGAGGAGTGCATGGTCGCGGCGAACGAGGCGGTCGCGAAGGAGCTCTGGACGAACGGCGTCAAGATCCTCGCGCGCCTGCACGAGTCTCCCGACCCGGAGAAGCTGCTGACGCTGCGCGCGGAACTGCGCGGGCTCGGCGTGAAGATGGGCAACATCGAGAACCCGAAGGTCTTCGCGCAGTTCCTGAAGTCGATCAAGAAGAACCCGCTCTATCCGACGCTCTCGATGATGGTGCTGCGTTCGATGAAAAAGGCCGTCTACGATTCCCGCGCCATCGGACACTTCGGCCTCGCGAAGAAGTACTATGCGCACTTCACCTCGCCGATCCGCCGCTATCCCGACCTGACGCTCCACCGCCAGCTCGCGGCGTACCTGGAGAAGAAGAACGCGAAGGTGCCGCCGAAGCAGCTCGCGACCTGGGCGACGCACACGACCGAGCGCGAGGAGATCGCGACGGAGGCCGAGCGCGCGCTCTTGGAGATCAAGAAGTTCCGACTGCTGGAGGCCGAACTCGACACGCGGCAGGTGCGCGACTACGATGCGGTCATCTCGAAGTGCATGCCGTTCGGCTGTTTCGTCGATCTCCCGGAGATCGCCGCGTCGGGGCTCGTCCACATTTCGCTGCTCTCGCGCAAGTACGTGAAGTTCAACGAGTCCGACCAGACGCTCTCGGTGCCCGGCGGGCGCACGTGGCGCGCGGGCGACCGTCTGAAGGTGCACGTCGCGCGCGTCGATTTCCGCGAACGCCGCATCGACTTCGTGCCGAGCGAAGAGCCGTCGCAGACGCGCGGCCGGCGCCGGGCATGACGTCCGCGCAGAAGTTTTTTTGAGGCAACAAACAGACAAGACACGAAAGAAGAGGAAACATGAAACTGAAGAAAAAGACGACGATCCTGTCGGCGGCGATGGCCGCGACGATTCTCTCGGCTCCGGCCTTTGACGCGCTCAAGGACCGCCCGACGCCCCCCAGGAGCATCTTCGGCGAGACGGCCGAGCAGCGCGACGCCCGCCGCGCGTGGTGGACGCATGACCGCTTCGGCATGTTCATCCACTTCGGGCTCTACTCCGTGCTGGGCCGTCACGAGTGGGTGCAGTCGTATGAGCGCATCGCCCCCGACGCCTACGAAAAGCGGTACATGCCGCGCTTCAACCCCGACCTCTTCGACGCGAAGGACTGGGCGCGCCGCGCGAAGAAGGCCGGCATGAAGTACATGGTGCTCACGGCGAAGCACCACGAGGGCTTCTGCCTTTGGGACACGCAGACGACCGACTTCAAGATCACGAAGACCCCGTTCGGCCGCGACCTCGTGCGCGAGTACGTCGAGGCGGCGCGTGCGGAAGGGCTCAGGGTCGGCCTCTACTTCTCGATCAAGGACTGGCACCACCCCGACTACCTGATCGACGCCACGCATCCGCTCCGCCCGAAGGCCGGGTTCACCGACGAGTCCTACGAGAAGGCCAACGAGGGCCGCGACTGGAACCGCTACCGCGACTACATGTACGCGCAGGTGCGGGAGCTGCTGACGAACTACGGGAAGATCGACATCATCTGGTACGACTACACGCTCAAGGTGACGTACGGCAAGAACTGGAAGCACTGGGAGTCGGTCGAGCTGATGAAGCTCACGCGGTCGCTCCAGCCCGGCATCCTCGTCGACAGCCGACTCGACCTGATGGACACCGAGGACGGCTGGGACTTCGTGACGCCGGAGCAGTGCCGCGTCACCCAGTGGCCGCAGGTGGACGGCAAGAACGCGCCGTGGGAGACGTGCCAGACGTTCTCCGGCTCGTGGGGCTACTACCGCGACGAGGAGACGTGGAAGAGCCCGCACCAGCTCATCGAGCTCCTGGTCAACTCGGTCGCGTTCGGCGGCAACCTCATCCTGAACGTCGGCCCGACAGGGCGCGGCGAATTCGACTACCGGGCCTGCGACCGCCTCGACGCGATCGGCGCGTGGATGCGCGTCAACAGCCGCGCGATCTACGGGTGCACCGCCGCGCCGGCCGAATTCAAGACGCCTGTCGATTCCCTCCTCACCTACAACCCCGAGACGAACCGGCTCTACATCCATCTCGTCAACTACCCGATGGGCGCGCTGCCGTTCGACTTCGCGGACAGGGTCGAGTACGCGCAGTTCCTGCACGACGGCTCGGAGCTGACGATCCGCAAGGGCGCGTCGATCCAGCATTCGCAGGGCGGCGACCTCGGCCGGCGCGACAGCATCGTCCTGCCGATGAAGAAGCCGAATGTCGAGATTCCCGTCATCGAGATCTGGCTCAAGAAGTGATAGGGGCGAACAAGATCTTAAGGAAATAAGGAAAGACAACCATGAGCGAAGGGCTGAAGGTCAAGGCGGCGGGGAGCTGCCAATGGGATGCGGCGAGCCTCGGCGAGATCATGCTGCGGCTCGATCCGGGCGACGGGCGCATTCACACGGCGCGGGAGTTCAAGGTCTGGGAGGGCGGCGGCGAGTACAACGTCGTGCGCGGCCTCCGTCGCTGCTTCGGGCTGAAGACGACGGTCGTCACGGCGTTTGCGGACAACCCGGTCGGGCGGCTCGTCGAGGACTTCATGCTGCAGGGCGGCGTCGACACGAGCCACATCTCGTGGGCGAAGTTCGACGGCATCGGGCGCGAAGTGCGCAACGGCCTCAACTTCGTCGAGCGCGGCTTCGGGTGCCGGGGCGCGCGTTCCTGCGCCGACCGGGGCCTCACGGCCGTCAGCCAGCTGAAGCCCGGCATGATCGACTGGGAGAAGCTGTTCGGCGAGGAGGGCGTACGCTGGTTCCACACGGGCGGTATCTTCGCCGCGCTGTCCGAGACGACGGCCGACGTCTGCATCGAGGCCCTGAAGGCCGCGAAGCGGCACGGCACGGTGACGTCGTATGACCTCAACTACCGCGCAAGCCTCTGGAAGTCCATCGGCGGACAGGCGAAGGCGCAGGAGGTCAACCGCGAGATCGCGAAGTACGTGGACGTCATGATCGGCAACGAGGAGGACTTCACGGCCGCGCTCGGCATCGCGGTCGAGGGCGTCGACCCGAACATGACGACGCTGCCGATCATGGGCTTCCGCAAGATGATCGACAAGGCGGTCGCGCTCTATCCGAACTTCAAGGCGGTCGCGACGACGCTCCGTTCGGTGAAGTCCGCGACGGTCAACGACTGGTCGGCGATCTGCTGGTACAAGGGCGAGCTTCACCAGTCGATTCAGCGTCCGGGGCTGGAGATCTACGACCGCGTCGGCGGCGGCGACTCGTTCGCGTCGGGGCTCATCTACGGCTTCATGACGTTCGACGACGCCGAGAAGGCCGTCAACTACGGCGCGGCGCATGGCGCGCTCGCGATGACGACGCCGGGCGACACGTCGATGGCGACGAAGGCCGACGTCGAGAAGCTCGTCGACGGCGGTAGTGCGCGCGTCGACCGCTGACGGCGGACAGGCGCACAGAAGGGAAAGGACAGCAGATATGCAGCAGATTTCACGTCGAAACGTGCTCAAGGGCCTGGTCGCGCTCGGTGCGCTGAACGGGTGCCGGACGGTGTTTCCGGGGCGGACGCCCGACCTGAGGCTCGGCGTCATCTCCGACATCCACATCATGACGCCGGAGACGGCGAAGCTGTTCCGGCGGTCGCTCCGCTACTTCCGGTCGCGCGGCGTCGATGCCGTGGTGTGTCCGGGCGACCTCACGGACTGGGGGCTCAAGTCGAGCCTGACGTTCGTAAAGGCGGCGTGGGACGCCGAAATGGCCGGGTCGGGCGTCGTGCCGCTCTTCTGCACGGGCAACCACGACTTCGAGGGCTGGTGGTACGGCGACATGACGACCGAGATGCATGCGCTGGGGTACAGCGAGGACGAGAACCTCGAAAAGCTCGGCATGAAGGCGTGCTGGGAGGAGATCTGGGGCGAGCCGTGGGCGCCGGTCCGCTGCCGCGCGGTGAAGGGCTATTCCTTCGTCTCCGCCGAGTTCCGCAGCGAAACCGCGGCGGCGGACTGGCTGAAGGAGCACGCGGCGGCCCTGACGGGCGACAAGCCGTTCTTCTACTTCCAGCACTATCCGCTCGGCACGACGGGGGCGGTGGCGCCGGTGACGCGCGTGCTGGAGACGATGCCGAACGCCGTGGCCTTCACGGGGCACGTCCACGTGCCGTTCAACGACGAGCGGAACATCCGCCAGACCGGTTGCCTGGAGATTTCCGTGCCGTCGCTCTCCTACGCGGATTCGCCGTCCGGCCACGAGAACGGGTCGTGCCGACGCGATTCGGAGCATTCGACGATGGCGATGCCGATCCTTTCCGACCGTTTTGACCTGCGCGGCGGACAGGGATATGTCGTCTCGCTCTACGGCGACGAGATGGTCGTCGAGCGGCGCGACCTCGAAGAGGGCGTCGAAGGGGCCGAGGCGTGGCTTGTGCCGCTGCCGCTCGGCCGCGAGAAGCCGTTTGACCCGGCGACGCGCGCGGCGCTTTCCCTTGCGCCGGCGTTTCCGCCGAACGCCGCGATCGCGATCGACACGCGCAACTCGAACCTGCGCAACGGCAACTGGTGCGCGGTCATGACGTGCCAGTTCCCGTCCGCGACGATTGCGGACGGCACGCGCGTCTACGACTACGAGATCCGCGCGGTGCCGAAGGACGGGTCCGCGCCGATGGTGAAGCGCTTCCTCTCGCCCGCCTACGCGAAGCTGCCGAAGTACGAGCCGGAGAGCCAGTTCTTCTGGTTCGACGTCGCCGACCTGCCGCAGGACAGGGAATACGTGATCGAGATCGTTGCGCGCAACTATTACGGCAAGCGGTCCCAGCCGATCGTCTCGGCGCCCCGGCGCGGCAAGCCGGGCCTCACGAAAGCCGTTCCGAACTCACCCAGAAAATAACCAAAGACCATGTTGCACGTCAACGAAAATTACGCCCGGATCAAGCCCACCTACCTCTTCGCCGAGATCGCCCACCGCGTGAACGCCCACCAGGCCGCGCACCCGGACGCGAAGGTCATCCGCCTCGGCATCGGCGACGTCACCGAGCCGCTGGCGCCGAGCGTCATTGCCGCGCTGCACAGGGCCGTGGACGACGAGGCCGGCAAGGGCGAGAGGTTCTACGGCTACGGCCCCGAACAGGGCTACGCCTTCCTGCGCGAGAAGATCGCGGCCGTCGACTTCCAGGCGCACGGCATCGACATCTCGGCGGACGAGATCCTCGTCTCGGACGGCGCGAAGTGCGACTGCGGCAACTTCCAGGAGCTGTTCGGCGCGGACGTCAAGATCGCCGTCGGCGACCCCGTCTATCCCGTCTACGTCGACACGAACGTGATGGCCGGGCGGCATGACATCCAGCTCTTGCCATGCACGCAGGCGAACGGCTTCGTGCCGGGGCCGGACGGTTGCGCGGCGGACATTGTCTACCTCTGCTATCCGAACAACCCGACGGGCGCGGTCGCGACGAAGGCCCAGCTGCAGGCGTGGGTCGACTGGGCGAACGCGAAGAAGGCCCTCATCGTCTTCGACGCGGCCTACGAGGCGTTCATCCGCACGCCGGGCATCCCCCACTCGATCTACGAGTGCGCGGGCGCGAAGACGTGCGCCGTCGAGATCCGCTCCTACTCGAAGACGGCGGGCTTCACCGGCATCCGCTGCGGCTACACGGTCGTCCCCGACGGGCTCGTCGCCTACAACGCCGACGGCTCGTCCGTGCCGCTCCGCCCGATGTGGACGCGCCGCCAGACGACGAAGTTCAACGGGGCGTCCTACCTGACGCAGCGCGGCGCGGAGGCCGTCTACTCGCCCGAGGGCCAGGCGGAGACGAAGGCGACGATCGACTTCTACCTCGAAAACGCCCGGCTCATGAAGGAGGCGCTGCGCGCGCGCGGCTACGCCGTGACGGGCGGGACGGACTCGCCGTATCTCTGGGTGGACGTGAAGGGCGACAGCTGGGCGTTCTTCGACCGGCTCCTGAAGGAGGCGAACGTCGTCACAACGCCGGGCGCCGGCTTCGGCGCGGCGGGCGAGGGCTACATCCGCATCAGCGCGTTCAACTCGCGCGCGAACGTCCTGGAGGCGATCGAGCGGCTGAAGAAGGTTCTGTGAAGGCCCCCGACAGCACGGCGGAAGATTCGGCCGTCCGCGAAATAGCCCGGCGCGTCCGGGACGCGGGCGGCCGTGCGCTCCTCGTCGGCGGCTGCGTCCGCGATCGGCTTTTCGGCGGACAGCCCAAGGACTTCGACTTCGAGGTCTACGGCCTTTCGCCCGAGAAGCTGAAGGCGACGCTCGCGCAGGCGTTCGCGCTCGATCTCGTCGGCGCGTCGTTCGGCGTCCTCAAGGTCAAGGGCCACGACATCGACGTCGCCCTGCCGCGCCGCGAGACGAAGCTCGGCCTTGGGCACCGCGCCTTTGAGATGACGTGCGACCCGAACCTCTCGCTCGAAGAGGCCTCGGCGCGGCGCGACTTCACGATCAACGCGATTTACCGCGATCCGCTGACGGACGAGATCCTCGACCCGTGGGACGGGCGCGCCGATCTCGCGCAGCGCCGGCTTCGGCACGTCTCGCCGCACTTTGCCGAGGATCCGCTGCGCGTCCTGCGCGGCATGCAGTTCATCGCGCGCTTCGGGCTGCGTCCGGCGCAGGAGACGATCGCGCTCTGCCGCACCATGACGCCGGAGGGCCTGGCCCCGGAGCGCCTGATGGGCGAATGGTCGAAGCTGCTCGTGCAGGGCGTGTGGATCTCGCACGGGCTCGCGTTCCTCCGCTCCGTCAACTGGGTCAACTACTACCCGGAGCTGAAGCGGCTCATCGGCTGCCGGCAGGATCCCGAATGGCATCCCGAAGGGGACGTCTGGAACCATACGCTCGACTGCCTCAACCGCTTCGCGCGTCGGCGGGACGCGGAACACGACACGAAGGACGAGGCGCTGCTCGTCGGGCTGGCCATCCTCTGCCATGACTTCGGCAAGCCGTACTGCACGCGCTACGACCCGGTGAAACGGCACATCCGCTCGCTCGGACACGACGAGGCGGGCGTCGCGCCGGCGAAGTCGTTCCTGCGGCGGCTCACGCGCGAGGAGCGGCTGCTGCGGGACGTGCCGCCGCTCGTGCGCCTGCACATGCGGCCGTACGCGATGTGGCGCGCCCAGTGCTCGGACGCGGCGATTCGGCGGCTCGCGACGCAGGTGTGCAGCATTGAGGCCCTCGTGCGCGTCGCGGCGGCGGACAACACGGGCGACGAGGCGTGCCAGTGGCTGCTCGACCAGGCGCACCGCCTGTCGGTCGAGGCCGCCGCGCCGAAGCCGCTCGTGCAGGGGCGCGACCTGATTGCGCGCGGCCTCCGGCCCGGCCCTCGGTTCGGCGAGATCCTGAAGCGCGCCTACGAGGCGCAGCTCGACGGCCAGTTCGCGACGACGGCCGACGGCCTCGCGTACCTGGGCGTGTGAGCGCCCTTGTCCCGATGTCCTGCCCGGCACCTATGGATGAGAACGTCATGCGGAAATCTTCGAGGAGCTCCCAGACGATCTCGCGCATGGCCGCGCCGACGTCCATCGCCGTGCAGACGGCAAGGCGGACGCCGCGACGCGGTCGGTGCGCGGGCTGTTCTAGCGCCCGATGAAGCGCAGCAGGGCCTCGAGCGTCGTCGCCGGGTGCGGCGGGCAGCCGGGGATGAAGAGCGCGGGCTCCGCCGGCAGCCGGCCGTGCGCGTAGAGCCCGCCGGAAATGGCGCAGGCGCCGGCCGCGACGAGGAACTTCGGCTCGGGCGCGGCGGCGTAGGCCTTGTCGAGCGCGAGCTGCATGTTCGCCGTGACGGGCCCGGTCAGGTAGATGGCGTCCGCATGGCGCGGCGAGGCGACGAAGCGGATGCCGAAGCGGCCCATGTCCCACGCGAGCGTGCCGAGGACGTTCGCGTCCAGCTCGCACGCGGCGCAGCCGCCCGCCGAGACCTCGCGCAGCTGGAAGGAGCGCCGGAGGGCGCGCGCCTCGGCATTCGCCTGCTGCGGCGGCTCATACGGGCCTTCGCCCGCGCGGACGACGAGATCGGCGCGGGCGAAGACGCCGAGGCGGTACTCCCGCGTGAAGCGGATCTTCGGGCAGGCCGCCGCGCAGCGTCCGCAGAAGAGGCAGCGCCCCATGTCGAGAAACGCCCCGCGCGCGTCGCGTCCGAGCGCATTCGGGACGGGGCAGGCGGCCTGTGCCCGCGTGAGGTCGTCGGCCGTGAGGTCGGCGTCGAGGACGGGGCGCCCCCGGAAGCCCGGCGGCAGGCTCGGGGCGTCCTCCGTGGGGAATTTCCCCGTCCGGTATCCCTGTTTCAGCCGTGCGATGAGTGCCTTGATCATGGTGTCAGCGGTCCGTTCCGCAGTAGGAGAGGTTGAATGACTTGTTGCAGATCGGGAAGTTCGAGATCTGCTCGCCCCGGAGCGCCCACGCGAGGCCCTGCCAGTTGCGGGCCGACGGGTCGACGATCCGGTAGGCGCGCATCCCGTTCGCGGCGTCGAAGACGGCGGCGTGGTCGAGCGTCCCCGTCTGGCGGAGGACGGAGCCGGCGCCGAGGAAGAGGCCGCCTTTCAGGAAGGCGTGGTTGAGGACGTGGGCGAGGGCGCCCGCGAGGGCGAGCGTCCGGATCTGGAAGGCGTCGGACGCCAGGCCCTGGGGGCCTGTCCCCAGATTTCGGGGGTCTGTCCCCAGGGGGTGGCGAAGCGCATGAGCCCATAGAAGCCGAGCGGGATCATCGCGCCGGACATGACCGCCGACGCGGGCGCAGGCGCGGCGGGGTGCGCTTCGGGCAGCCAGACGTGGAAGGGCGGGAAGCCGATCTTGAGCCCAAAGCCGACGACGGCGCAGGCGAAGGCGGCGAGGGCGCAGCCGGGCCGGGCGAGAAGGACACCCGCGAGCATGAGCGCGCACGCGCCCGCGTGGCAGGCGAGGAGGTAGATCCACGTGGCCCTGCGGACGGCCTTCTCGGTGCTCTCGAAGGCGACGAGCCCGGCCGAGGCCAGGCCCATCGCCTCCCATACCAGGAGGAACGTCAGCTGGCCGGGCGCGAGGACGACGCCGGCCATCGCCGCGAGCGTGGCGGCGAAAAAGGCCCAGAAGCGCGGCCGGTGGGCGCGCGCCTCGCCGTGGAGGTAGGCGGTCGCATGGAGCGCGGCCGCCAGCCCGACCAGGACGATGGGCAAGAGGAAGAGCGTTTGAAGCCCGTTCACGGAATGTGGATGCCTTTTGAGGTCAAGAGGGCGCGTATTTTACTCTTCTGCCGCGAAAATGGCAAATCGGCCGCCGGAATCAAAGGTGTCCTCCCCCTCCCTTTGTGGCTGAATGGGCAATATGATATAATGCGCGCCGTCAACACGAACAGGGCTAATCCATGATGACGCAGACACAAGAGGACGCGGCGAAGATCGAGGCCGTACCGCAAGACGCTCGGCAAGTACCCGAAGCCGGGCCGCGACATGCGGGCGCGTGGCGTTCGTTCTGCCTCTGGGCGCGGGCAATCCGCGTCGAGCAGTGGACGCAGAACGGCGTCGTGATGATGGCGTGGTTCTTCTCCGTCGCGGACGCCTCCCAGCGCGAGATCGCGCGCGGCTGGGAGTCGTTCCTGATGGCGGTGGCGATGGCGGGCGCGTTCTCGTTCGTCTCGTCGGCGTTCTACCTGCTGAACGACGTCTCCGACTACGAGGCCGACCGCCTGCATCCCGTGAAGCGGTTCCGCCCGGTCGCGGCGGGCCTCGTCTCCCGCATCGCCGCCGTCCGCGTCGCGCTCGTCCTGTTCGCGCTGGGCTTCCTGTATCCGGCGCTCGTCGTCATCTACCTGCCGTCGCGGACGGTCGCCTTCGCGACGATGCTGGCCTACACGGTCATGCAGTGCCTCTACACGGGCTTCCTGAAGCGCGTGCCGTACGTGGACGTCGTGACGCTCGCGGCGGGGTTCGTGCTGCGCGCGGTGGCGGGCGCGGCGATCATCTCGGCCTACATCTCGCCGTGGCTCCTCGTCTGCACGTTCACGCTCTCGATGTTCCTCGCGTTCTGCAAGCGCCGTGCCGAGATGGAGACGGCGCTCGCGTCGCGGGCCGTCCTGAAGCGCTACCACCCGCGCGCGCTGAAGGCGCTCATCCTGCTTGCGGGCGCGGCGTCCTTCGGGGAGTACCTCGCCTACACGCTGACGTCGAAGATGGGCGCGCGCTTCCCCCTGCTCTGGGTGACGGCGCTCTTCGTCGCCGCCGGCATCGTCCGCTACCTCGTGCTCGTGGGGCGCAAGGCCGACGTGGGGCGGCCGGAGCGCATCCTCCTCACCGACAGGCCGCTCTGGCTCGTCATCGCCGGCTACGGGCTTTCGGCTGTCCTGGCCGTCGCTCTCGGGCAGTAGCCCTCGTTTCCCCGCATGCCCGTGCCGATGCAGATTTGCTATACTATCCGCCCATGAGGAAACGGCAGGAGTCGAAACGTCGGGCGTTCACGCTCATCGAGCTGCTGGTGATCGTCGCGATCATCTGCGCGATGGCCGGCGTCGGCGTCGTCAGCGTGCGGGCGGGGCAGGGCGCCGCGCGCGTGAAGGGCGCGACGCGCGACATCTTCGCGGCGATCCGCCATGCGCGCTCGCAGGCCCTCGTCTCGCAGAAGCCCGTCATCATCACCTATTCGACGGACGAGGTTGACGGCGAGGCGCGGGCGAAGATCGAGGTGACGTCCGCCAAGCTGTTCACGGAAGGCGTTGACCGGTCCAGGATCCGGACGCTGACGGGCGAGCCGCTTGCGCCGCTGAAGCAGGAGCTCGTCCGCGTCGAGCCGTCGGGCGAAACCGGCGGGAAGCCCGCGACGGGCGCGAAGCCGGCGGACGAGGGCGGCTCGCTCGTCGAGGACGTCCTGTTCGCGCCGATCAAGGAAGACGTCGTGAGGGGCATGCGGCTGAAGGTCGTCGTGGGCGAGGGCGACGCCGGTTCGTCGGGCGAGGGGCGCAAGCCGCGCCTTTCGGTCTTCTCGAACGTCGACTACCTGCTCGGCAAGTTCAAGGACGCGCGCCGCGCCGAGGCGAAGCCCGCCGACGGCGCGGGCGACGCGGAACCAAAGGACGGCGCGCCGAAGACGGGCGCAAAGGCCGCCGAGCGTCAGGAGCCCGTCTCCGTCGTCTGGGAGACGAACGGGCGCGTCGATCCGCATCAGGTCTGGGTCTACGCCGACGGGCAGTCGCCCGAAAGCGGCCTCTCCATCCGCATCGACCGGTTCGGCGCGGCGAAGGTCCTGTCGGGCGACGGACGGGAGGACGGCGAATGAAGGCCGGCTTCACGCTCCTGGAAGT
>CAKUGW010000036.1 GCA_934654805.1 uncultured Kiritimatiellota bacterium | reverse complement strand
CTCCCGACCTTTAGCCCAATCGTGCCATCCGCATTCTGCTGGTAGGGAGATTCCGGTGCGGCGGAGACAGAATCGCCATTGGCATTGAACCTATCATAATGCCAAAGTCCGTTCGCGGCATCTGATGGCACCGAAACGGTATCCGGTAGGCTTGAAAACGCGATGTTACCGTCTGACACGCAGGTGCCGAAGTTCAACACCTGATCGTTGGAATCGAGGTTCACGAGAGACACGTCCGTCTGTGGCGCAGTGAAACGAACCGTGCCCGCCAGGCGATTGGTCGCAAATGGAGAGTTCGACGAGACAATGATTTCCGGCGATGCCGTCGTAACGACAAGCGACTTCAGGAATGTGTCATCCTGTCCGTCATTGATTCTGAGATTGGAAATCGTGCCGTACGTCGTACGTCCGCCCGAATCCGTCGTGAACGCAAGGTACGCCGTGTTGCCTTCGCAGATCTCCGTCAGGTCCGTGTTCTCCAGCGTACGCGTAAAGACGACATCCGCGCCGTCCTGCTCCTGCGTGAGCGTCAGTGTCACCGTCTTCGCGGACGTGTCGCTCGCAAGCACGAAATCAAACACCCGCGTAGAGGCGACCTCGGGCGTCACCGTGGTGTCAGCCGTGTTGAAGAAAATCATCGGGTCTGTCGTCGCCGTCTCCGTCCAATTGCCGTTTCGTCCAATCCTGTAGCGGCCAAAGTAGTCCTTCTTGTGGAAATTGACGAAGCCGACGGCAAAGCTCTTCAGGATTGGATCGGTCGTCTGGGCATAGCACAGCCCCTCGTTGCCGGCTTGCGTCCCCTTCGCCTCGTAGCCACGCAGATCGTTGTGGAGAACAATCGCAAGCCCCCACGCGCCGGTGCCGGACAGCGTTACGCGCCCGGAGATCGACATCTTGCCATCGAGCCGCACCGGCACCTTGCGAGACGTGACCGTCGAGCCCCAGCTTGCGTTTGTGCCGACGGCAAGCGCCCCTCCGCCAAGATCAAAAGGATCGCCCGTCTCGGTTCTTATCGACTGGGTCACGTTCCCGACCTTAATCGCAGTCTCGGCCCGATAATACCAGTCTTCAGGCACCTCCCTCGCACACATAAGCTCAAGCGAGCCGGCCTCGTAGACAAAATCAAGGTCACGCGCCGCAGTCCTCGTCAGCGCAAGCCGCCCCTCGCCACGCTTGTGGACGGTCTCGCCCGCAAGAGAAGCAAAGTCCGAGGCCGTCGGCCTTACGCACGCTCCGGCCGGGACATCCACAACCCACGTGCCGTCCTCCTTCTCCACGATTTGCGCAGACAGATGCATGCACGGAACAAAAAGAGCCGTGACCAGGCTGACGACCGCCTTTTCACTGTTGGACATACACTTCTCCTCTTTGGATTTGAAAAGCACACCTTCAATGGCATTTGAAGTATACCAAATTCGGTCACGCAAAAGAGAACAGTCTGTCCGACGAAAAGCAAACAAATTGTCCGGCAATCCGAAGCCTATGTCCGCCGCGACTTTTCGCGCCACTGCGCGAGCGTGTGTCCCGTTGCCGCCTTGAACACGCGGCGCAGGTCAACCAGAGACGAAAAGCCGCAGAAGTCGGGCAGGGACGCAAGGTCGTGGTCGCCGCCCCGGATCAGCTCCTTCACCCGCGCAATGCGCCGGCTGCGGATCTCCTCCAGGATCGTATGGCCCAGGCACGCGCGAAAACGCTGATGGCCGTAAGAACGCCGACAGCCCATGACCGCGATGACGTCTGCCGACGTGATGCGGTCGGTCGCGTGCCGGCGGATGAACTCCAGCGCCCGCATGACACGCCCGTCACAGACGGGCAGAAGCTGCGTCGATGCGCGGCGCACGACCTGCGCAACGCCAAAGGTCGCGGCCTGTCCCCGAACGTCCTCGCCCGCCAGCAGACGATGCAGCGTCTGCGCGGACAGGTAGCCGCACGACTCGAAGTCCTGTTCGACGCTCGTCAGCGTCGGGTCGCCGCTCTCGCAGATGTCGCGCCGGTTGTCCACGCCCACGAGCGCGATCTCGTCCGGGATGCCGATGCCCTCCGCGAGGCAGATGCTGCGGACGCACTCGGCCACCACGTCGTTCGCGGCGAACACGCCGCAGGGTCTCGGCAGGGCCATCAGCCACGTCCGCAGGGCGCGCATCCGCCGCGCCGCCGTCGTTGCCGGGACGGCAAACCGGCTGAACGTCGCGCCGTGGGCTTGCGCCCGCCGCGCGAACACGTCGCCTCGCCCCACGCTCCACGCGCGACACGGGTCGGCGACGAACGGCACATAGGCGAAATGGACGAGCCCCTGCCGGACAAGCTCGTCGAACGCCGCACCCGCCACGGCTTCCGCATCGCTCGACACGCACGCGAACGGCGCACGATCCGCGCCAACCGCGTCCGGCGAACTGTCGCAGAACACGACCGGAACCCCGTTCAGTCCGGGCACTTCGGACAGCGTCTCGACCGAAAGCCCCGCGTCCGCCAGAAGCCCAACCGGACGCCACTGGTCAACAAGCCCGCCCAGGATGTCCCGGTAGTCGATGCGGAGCAGCGTCCAGCCCGCCGCGTCGGCGTAGCGCCGAATGCCCTTCACAAGACGCACGGACGACTCGTCCACCGCAATCCGCAAAACCAGCACGCACGGACGCGCGGCAGTCGTTCCCCGGTGGCGTTTGACCATGTGTCTGCTCCTTCCGAGGCCTCTTCAGGCGGGAACGCCGACCAGGATCTGCGGATGCGCCTCGGTGATGCGGATGCGGACGAGCGAGCCGATGGCCGGCGCGCGCAAGACGCAGGCGGCATCGGCCGGCGGCTCCCAGACGACGATGCGGTTGCCGGAGTCGCGCCCCGACAGGCGCGCCTTGTTGCGCTTCGACGGCCCTTCGACCATGACCTCGCGCACCGTGCCGACAAGCGCGTCGTTGCGGCGCTGGCCGCGAACCTCCTGGTCGGCGAGAAGCGCCTGGTCGCGCCGTTCCTTCTCCGCCGTCGGCACGTCGTCCGGCCGCGCCGCGCTGCGCGTTCCCGGACGCGGCGAGTACTTGAAGACGAAGGCATTGTCGAAGCCGGCCTCCTCCATCAGCGACCGCGTCGCCTCGAAGTCCGCCTCCGTCTCGCCCGGATAGCCGACGATCACGTCCGTCGTCACCGCGAATTCGGGATCGAACGCGCGGAGCTTCCGCACCGCGTCGAGGTACTCGGCGCGCGTGTAGCGCCGCCCCATCTCCTTCAGGATGCGGTCGGAGCCGGACTGCACCGGCAGGTGCAGGTGGCGGCAGACCTTCGGGCAGTCCCGGTAGACGGCGACCAGCTCGTCCGTGCAGCCCTTCGGGTGCGCCGAGGTGAAGCGGATGCGCGCAAGCCCGTCGATCTCCTGCAGGGCGCGCAGAAGGCGCGGGAACGCCTCGCCCTCGTCCGTCTCCCACGCCCGGTTGCGGATGCCGTAGCGGAGGACGCTCTGTCCGAGGAGGCAGACCTCCTTCACGCCGCGCGCGGCGAGGCTCTTCACCTCGGCGATGACTTCCTTCGCCGGGCGGGAGTACTCGTGCCCGCGCACGTCCGGGACGATGCAGTAGCTGCACCGGTTGTCGCAGCCGAGAAGCACCGTCACGTAGCTCTGCACGGCGGCGAACGTCCCGGCGCGGCGCGTGTCCGGGTGCGCGTCCAGCCCCTGCGGCACCTCGTCGTCGCCCAGCTCCAGCGTCGGGTACTTCGCGTCCGCCACGATCTTCGGGATGAGGCCGAAGCGACGCGGCCCGACGGCGAAATGCAGCTTCGGCAGGCGCCTGAAGACGTCCGCACCCATCCGTTTGACGGCACAGCCCATCAGGCCGACGACCTTGCCCGCCGCGAGCAGGTTCCCGGCCTTGCCGACGGCCTTCTCCTCGGCCTTCTGGCGGACGGTGCAGCTGTTGATGAGGACGAGGTCGGCCGCGTCCTCCGACGCGACCTCCTCATGGCCCGCCGCGACGAGCAGCGCCGCGACCGCCTCCGAGTCGCGCACGTTCATCTGGCAGCCGTAGGTGTGGACGAGAAACTTCACTTCCTCTTCAGAACGACCAGCGTCTCGAAGCGCGCCGTGCGCGGGAACATGTTGAACCACTGGACGGACACGACGTCATACGACCGCGTAATCTCGCGCAGGTCGCGCACGAGCGTCGCCGGGTCGCAGCTCACGTAGAGGATGCGCGCGGCCTCTGACCGCGCGAGCCCCTGCGCGACGCCCGGCTCCAGCCCGCCGCGCGGCGGATCGACGATGACCATCGTCTGCGGCCCGATCGGAAGCCGCTTCAGGCAGCGCCCGACCTGCTCGGCGCGGAACGTCGCCTGCGCGGCCTTCTGCGCGGCGGCGTTCCGCGTCGCAAAGGCGACCGCCTGACGGCCCGACTCGACGCCGAAAAGCTTCGGCGGACGGCAGCACAGCCCAAACACGCCCACGCCACAGTAGAGGTCGAGGACGTCCGGCGCGGTTGCGCGCCCCTTCTCGTATTCGGCGACGACGGCCCGGACGAGCGCTTCGCCGACTTCGGGGTTGACCTGGTAGAAGCCGTCCGCAGGGACCTCGAAGTCGAGGCCGCACGTCGTCTCCTTCAGGACGAGATCCTTCGGCGCGTCGCCGACCCACCACTTGACGCCCGTCTTCCTCGTCCAGCGGACGGTGACGTTCCCCTTCTGCGCCGTGTCGCGGCGGACGGCCTCCGGCCCCGTCGTGAGCAGCGTCGTCACCGCACGCCGGATCTCGGGCAGCTTCGCGTTGATCTCGGGACGCGCCAGCGGATCTTCCGTCACGTCGACGACTTCGTGGCTCGGCTCCGTGCGGTAGCCGATCGCCCATGCGCCCTTCTGCCGCGCGAAATGGTAGACGACCTTGTTGCGGTAGTGAAGAAAGTTCGGGAGGCCTGGCAGGCTCGGGAAGTTTGGCGCGGGGATGCGGGCGCGGTCGAAGAACTCGCGGAGCTGCTGCTCCTTGGCGGCGCACTCGCCCGCCTCGGAAAGCCCCGCGTAGACCATGCCCGGCACGGCACCCGCCACGGCGTCATCGCGCCGTTCCGGCGAGCGATCGACGACCTCGACGAGCCGCGCCCTGACGAAGCGCTTCCGCTCCTCGACGATCTCGGCCTTGACCTGCTCGCCGGCCCATGCGCCGGGGACGAACACGACGCGCCCGTCGCCGAGCCGGCCGAGCCCGTCCCCGCCGTAGACGTTCTTCGCGATGGAAACGGTCGAGATCACTTCGTGAACTTCACGACGAAGCCGCCGCCCTTCGCCATGTGGAAGGGAAGCTTCTCGCCGGCCTTGACCGCCTTCGTCTCGTGGACGTAGCGCGTCGGCTGCGTGTCGGCGTCCGCCGCGTCGCGGAAGATCTCCGCCTTCCAGTCGCCCGCGCCGAGGAACGACGTGTCGACCGTGAAGTCGCGCGCCTCGCGGTTCGTCATGCCGGCCGCGTACCAGCTGCCGTCCTTCGCCTGGCGCGCGCACGCGACCATCGTCTCGGGGCAGCCGCCGAGTCCGACCGTCTTCGCCCACACGACCGGCGTCGCCGCCATGAACGCGAACGACTCCATGTTCTTCTCGTAATGCGTCGGCGAGTCGCTCAGCATCTGGAGCGGCGCCTCGTAGAGGGCCATCATCGCCATCTGGCGGCAGCGCGTCCCCTCCGAGCCGGGGAAGACGTACATGTCCGGCGCGCCCGGCGTGCCCCGCTTCGGATAGCCGCCGACCGGGTAGTTGACCATCGCGCCCGGCGTGTAGTCCATCGGGCCCGCCGTCTGGCGCAGGAAGAACGCCATGACGTCGTTCGACATCATGTCCTGCCCCCCGAAGAACTTCATCTGCTCAAGCCCGTGGATGCCCTCGTAGTTGAGGACGTTCGGGTAGGCGCGGCTCATGCCCGTCGGGCGGTGCGCGCCGTGGTAGTCGATGACCATCCTGTGCCGCGCGCACGCCTCCGCGAAGTCCCAGAGGAAGCGCTCGCAGCCCGCGTCGCCGCGGTCCATGAAGTCGACCTTGAAGCCCTTCACACCGAGCTTCGCGAAGTGAGAGGCGACCTTCTCCTCCTCGCCGACGATCTGCGCCCACGCCATCCAGAGGATGATGCCGACGCCCTTCTCGTTGCCGTAGCGGACGATCTCCGGCACGTCCACGTTCGCGTGGAACTTCCAGATGTTCAGCGTCTCGCTCCAGCCCTCGTCGAGGATCACGTACTCGACGCCCGTCTTCGCGGCGAAGTCGATGAAGCGCTTGTAGGTCTTCGTGTTGCAGCCGTCGTTGCCCTGGTTGTCGAAGGCGCTCCACCAGTCCCACGCGACCTTGCCGGGCTTCACCCACGAGAAGTCCGCGCCCTTCGCCGCCGGACGCGCGAGGGCGTTGACGATGTCGGCCTCGCAGAGCTTCGCCGGCGCGTCCGCCAGGACGAACGTGCGCCACGGGAACGTGCGCGCGCCGGCCGTCTTCACGAGGAAGTCCTCGCGCTCGGCGACGACGACCCAGCGCCCGCCCCTCTCGACCGACTTCTTGCTGTCCCACCCGGACGCGCGGTACGTGCGCTTCGGGAAGCGCGCGAGCTTCGACGCGAGCGCGCCGTCGCCCTTCGTGAAGTTGAGGACCGGGTAGTCGTAGACGTCCGACTCGGTGACCGCGACCGTCTTGCCCCCGACCGACGCGACGAACGGCAGGTAGACGAACCGGCCCGCGGCGACGTCGAGCGCGGCGAAGTCGGCCGCCTGCGGCACCGTCTCCTCGCAGCCGTCGCGGTCGGTCGTGTTGTACCAGCAGCGCGCCGTGCCGGGGAGCGCGACCGTCGCCTTCTCGGCGTCGACCGTGACCGTGCCCGGCTTCGCCGTGCAGAAGCGGTAGGCGACGCCGTCGTTGCGCGCGGCAAGCTCGACGCCCCAGTCGCCGAAGTCGGCCTTCGCGAACGCGCCCGCGAGGTCGAGCGTGGCCTTCTTGTAGACCGGCGACGGCTCGGTTCCCGACTCCGTCCACCGCGAGACCGCCGGCGCCTTCGCGTCCTTGTCGAGGCACGCGCCGTCGACCTTCAGGCCGATCGCGCTCTTCGCGACGATCTCCACGCCGTCGCGCGAGACCGCGTAGGCGAGCGGATTCGTCCAGAGGCGGATCTCGTTGCGCCCGTCCGGCGAAACGGCCGTCGCCACGGGCTTGTCAGACTGGCAGAGGCAGCAGCATCCCGCCGCGACTGCGAACAGCGTCACTGTCATCAGTAGTTTTTTCATAGGTCTGCGCATTATAGCAAAATTTAGACGACGAGGTTGTCAATGAGCCGCGTCTTGCCGCAGTACGCCGCGACGAGGACGCAGCAGCCCTTCGCGATCCTCTTGCGAGGCTCCAGCGTCTCGGCGTCGACGCAGGCGACGTAGTCGACCTTGAGCCCGGCCTTCGCGATCGCCTTCGCGGCGGTCTCCGTCGTCTTGACCAGGCCCGTCTTGACGGCCTTCAGCGTCCGGGAGATCGCGAGGGCCTTCGCCTTCTCGTCGTCCGTGAGGTACGTGTTGCGGCTCGAGCGCGCAAGCCCCGACGGCTCGCGCACGATCGGCGCGACGACGACCTGCAGGTCGAAGTTGAGGTCGCGCACCATCCGGCGGATGACCTGCGCCTGCTGGTAGTCCTTCTGGCCGAAGACGGCGAAGTCGGGGTGCGCGAGGTTGAAGAGCTTGGCGACGACCGTGCAGACGCCCCGGAAGTGGCCGGGGCGCCGCGCGCCGCAGAGGCCCTTCGAGAGGTCATCCTCGTTGACGTAGACGGAGTGGCTCGGGAGGTACATGCTCGCCGGCGTCGGGAAGAAGACCGCCGTCGCGCCCGCCGCGCGGCACTTCGCGAGGTCGGCCTTCTCGTCGCGCGGATACTTCTCGTAGTCCTCCCCCGGGCAGAACTGCACGGGGTTCACGAACACGGAGACGACGATCTCGTCCGCCCCCTTGGCCTTCGCCTTCGCGATCAGCGAGAGATGCCCCTCGTGCAGGTAGCCCATCGTCGGCACGAGCGCGATCTTCGCGCCGGCGAGCTTGCGGGCCTTGGCCCATTTCTGGAGTTTCAGCGGTTCACGGAAGATTTTCATGGCGCATATTATACCATAACGCCGCCGACACCCGTCGGCGGCGCGTCCGTCAGACGAGATTCCGGAGGTACTGTCCGTAGGTCGACTTGCCGTAGGCGGCGGCGAGCCGCTTCAGCCGGGCGTCGTCGATCCAGCCCTGCGACCACGCGATCTCCTCGAGGCAGCTCATCTGGAGGCCCTGCCGCTCGACGATCGCCCGCACGAAGTTCGTCGCGTCCGCCAGCGACTGGTGCGTGCCCGTGTCGAGCCAGGCGTAGCCCCGGCTCATGACCTTCACCTTCAGCTCGCCCCGGCGGAGGTATTCGCGGTTCACGTCCGTGATCTCGTACTCGCCGCGCGCGGACGGCTTTAGGTTCGCCGCGATCTCCACGACGGAGTTCGGGTAGAAGTACAGCCCGACGACCGCGTAGTTCGACTTCGGCTTCGCCGGCTTCTCCTCCAGCGAGACGGCCTTGCCTTCCCGGTCGAACGCCACGACGCCATAGCGCTCGGGGTCCGCCACGCGATAGCCGAAGACGGTCGGCGCCGCGTCCGCGTTCGCCGCGCGCAGCATCGCCGGCAGCTCCGCGCCGTAGAAGATGTTGTCGCCGAGGACGAGGCAGACGTCATCGTCGCCGATGAACTCCCGCCCGATCACGAACGCCTGCGCGAGTCCGTTCGGCGTCTCCTGCACCTTGTAGGAGAAGCGCATGCCGAGGTCGGAGCCGTCGCCCAGGAGCCGCTCGAACAGCGGCAGGTCGGTCGGCGTCGAGATGACGAGGACGTCGCGGATCCCGGCGAGCATGAGCGTCGAAAGCGGATAGAAGACCATCGGCTTGTCGTAGACCGGCAGCAGCTGCTTCGAGACGACGCGCGTGAGCGGATGAAGCCGCGTCCCCGCGCCTCCAGCAAGAACGATTCCCTTTCTCTCGGATTTCCTTTTCATGGACCGAATTATAGCATATTTGCAGACGCCCCACTTCGCTCTGCACGACAGCAGACGGCCTATCGGATTCGAGGACGACCGTTTTGGCATACTACGCGCATGACGTTCATGTACCAGAAGGCCGTCGAGGCCCTCAAGGGCGAAATCGCCTCCGGGCGGTGGAAGCCGGATCGCCCGCCCGAAGGCCCCGCCGCATCACCTCACGCTTGCGACGACCCTCCTGCCGAGGTCCTCGACGTTTCCTATCGCCGCGCGCCGAGCCGAAGGCTGTCGGGCAGGCGGCCCCGGACGAACATCTCGACGTAGGGGACGCCTGCCGTGAGGGCGCGCCCGTGGTCGGCGTACGGACAGCTGACGAACCACGCCTTTTCATGTCCCAGCGCGGCGCAGGAGGCGATGAGCAGCCGGTTCTCCTCCGCACGGCAGCGCCACTCCCACGGCGGCTCGCCGCAGATCGAGACGATCGGCGGCAAGTCCTTCGAGCAGTAGGCCAGCGGCGCGAGGCGGTCGATCTTCGGCAGGTACTGGGGGTCGGCGTCGCCCGCAAAGGCGCGGACGTGGAAGTGCGTCGTCGCCTGTCCCGACACGGGCGCGAGGCCCGCGAGGTCGGTCGGACGGAAGCCGTGCTTTCCGAGCCGCGACGGATCCATGCCGACCATCATCGTCAGGTAGCCGCCCGCCGACATGCCGCTCACGTACACCTTCTTCGGGTCGCCGCCGAACGTGGCGACGTTCCGCAGCGTCCAGACGACGGCCGCCGTCGCGTCGTCGATGCAGTCGTCGCCCGTCACGCTTCCGTTCTTCTGGAGAAAGCGGTAGTTCGCGGCAACCTGCGCAATGCCCTCGTCGATGCGGATGAAGTGCTTGCCGCCGCCCGTCAGCCCGCCGCCGTGAAACCACACGACCGTCGGGAAACCCGTCACGCCGACCGGCACGCGCACGTCAAGCCGGCAGCGCTCCCGCCGGTAGGCTGTCGCCGACGCCAGCGCCTCGTCCGAAAGATACGGGATGTCGCGGCGAACCGCCGTCTCGCCCGCGCCTGCAGACGCCACGCCCAACGACAGGACGAGAACCGCCCGTCCAAGTTTCAAGCCAAACACATTCATGGCGTCGAATTATAGCAAAAAATTGTCGGGCACGGAGAACACGACCGCATCGTCGCATCGCCCCCGCCTCAGAATTTTCCGCATGATGTTCTCATTCTCGGCGAGACTGTATCACTCAAACTGTATCACTCATGTCTGACCCTTCGCATCAGAAAAGACTTGAAGCCCTCGTGCAGGGCGGCTGCAAGGCGTTTGCCGAAGGCGATAGAAGCTCGGCGCAGCCAACAGAGGCGAGGCCGTAGCCATCACCCTGCGAAAGCAGTTGCTGAAGATCTGAAGCCGAAGCAACGGATGCTTCCGCACGTCGACCAGGCGACTATTTGCCGACGCGCTCGATGCGGAGATTGCGCATCTGGCAGGAGCCCGGCTCGGCGACGGGCAGTGTCTGGTACTGCACACTCACGCCGAGCAGCTCGCCTTCCGCCGCCGCGTATTTCGCCGGCAGAGGCCAGTAAACCGTCTCCCATGTGCGCGGGTCGTCGTCCATGCCTGCAAAAGCCGTATGTCCGTCGTCTCGCTTCAGCCCGTGATAGTCGTAGGGGACCACCTCTTCTGCGCCTGTGCGACGGTCGCGCACGCGCGCCGAGAGCTGCACCCCGGGGCAGGGCGCGGCGTGGCCCCAGTAGTTCGTCGCGGAGTTGACTTCGAAGGCCAAGCGCACCGCACCCGCACCCGCCGGCCACGCGGGCGCACGCCGGAAAGCAATCGTGCCGCCGCTCCACGAGGACGGCTCTGGCCCGTGCGCCCACACGAGCGCGCCGTCGGACACATATGGCGTAAGTGCCGCGCGACGACTGAAACTCTTTACGCCGGCAATATCCTCCGGCGCAATCGCCACCGTGCCCGGTGCCGGCGCTTCCACCGAAAGCGCGAGCCATTCGGCCGGGACGCCCTGCGGCACAAACTCCAACGCGCGCACCGTCCGCGTCGATGCAGGATTCGTCCAGCGCACGGTTCCAACGCCATCCGCGTCCCCTTCCAACGTCCCCTCCGCCGCCGTGCCGTCCGCAAAACGCAGCCGCACGCCGAGGCGTCCTTTGAGCCGCGCGTAGACGTGTAGCACCTCGCCGCCGTAATCGAGTGTGCGCACCGCATCGCTCGGACGCACCTGGATGGTGTCATAGCCGTGATTTTGATCGGAACGAATCATGCCGAACGAAACGCCGTCATACGTTTGCACGCCCCACGACCGCGCTGTGAGCGTGGCATCATTCGCCCATGCGCGCAAATCGAGATGCGTCACGCGCGCCAGTTCGGCCCGATAGCCGCCCGCACGGCTCAACCGTGCGCGAGAAGCCGCCGTGGCCTGCCGCGCGGCGGCCTGTGCACACGCGGCTCGATCCATCGGCGCGTCGTACACCACGTCCGCCGCCGCCGGCAACATGTGCGCCAACTCCTCCTGCGGCCCGCTCACAATCACCTGCGGATCGTCCGGCGCGAGAAAAAGCGGCAACCCTTCGCCCGTGCGCAAACACACCTCCCGCCGGTGCATCTCCAGTCGCCCCTCGGGCGTGCAAAGGCTTCGCAGAAGCAACGTCTTCTCACCCCACGCCGGCACCTGAAAGACGATCGTGCCGGACGAGAGCGCGCGCGACGATACGATCCACGCGCGACATGCTCCAAGCCGCGCCTCCGTCACTTCTACGGACGCGCCGCCTTCCGTGCGGCAGACCGGCGTGATGCCGCACGCCGCCAAACGCGCCAGTAGCGCGTCGCGCACCTGTGCGAGCGGCACCCCCGCCATCGGCTCCAGTGGCCACGGCGCGCACGCCGCCGGCGCGCCGTAAGGATCGTACGCCGGACTCGCCCCGGCGCAGATCACGCACCCGCCCGCGCGCGACCACGCTTCAAGCGCCGAGCGCGCCGCCGTGCCCAGCGTCTCCACGCCAGGCAGAATCACCGCACGGTAGCGCGCGAGGCGCGCCGCGCCCGCCGCGCCATCGAGCTGCTCTTCGAAAACGGCATCGGGGTTGACGTGTGCATAATCGAGTTCGGTGAGCAGCGTCGCCGTGAGCGTATTTTCCGGCTGGCGTCGCGCAGCGCGTAGACGCCGGTCGGCCTGCGAGACGAGCACGGCCACCCGGCGGGGCGTGCCGCGGTCGCGCCGGAGGAAGAACGCGCCGACTTCCAGCGCCTCGCGGCGCGCCTGGCGGAAACCGGTCAACGCAGTCGGCGGCACGACGTAGGGATTGAGGAAATAGTACGGCGCCATCGCCTCCGCGCGCCGGCGCTCGGCCGCCGGATCGCCGCGCACGTGCCACTCCTGCGCGCGCTTCGACCATTTGAACGTATAGGACGCATTGAAGCCGCGCTGATACTGGCTCATGAGCGCATTGCGCACCGAGACGGCCGTCGTGCCGATATACGTTTCGCCGTCCACGATCGGCTTGCCGTCCGCCAAGGCACGCAAGATGTGTCCGCCCGGGATTCCCGCGCCGCCTGTGGGCGCACAAATCACGCCGCAGACCTGCGAGAGCCGCCAGAGGTCGATACCGTCGGCCATCAAGCCGACCGGTTGCACGGTCGTGACCGCGCCGGGCTGAATCGCCTGGATACGCTGCGTACCTTCCGCGACGAGACTGGCGAAACGCGCTTCGATGAAATCGCGGTAGGCGACCTGGCACGCCGCATCTGCCGCCCACGCCCGGCCTGTCTCGCGCACGAAGGCCGCGCGGGTCTCGGGATGCTCGTCATGCACGGCGGGCTCGTTGAAGAGTTCGTAGACATACGGCGGCGTCGCGAGGCGTGCATAGCGCGTGGCCTGCGCCGTCCACATCGTCAGCCACACGCGCCGCCCCTCAGGATGCACCACGGAATACGGCACCCAATGATGGCGGCCGCGTGTCCAGGCCGTCGACGGCCAGCCCGGATTGTCCGCTTCGAGAATTCCGCCATGCCCCCATTCCGCCGCCGTGAAATCCACATAGCCCGGCAGATGTCCAGCCGTCTGCGCTCCGAACGCCGCCGTCGCCGGCCACATGCCGTCGCGCTTCCAAGTGGCGACCTTCACCTTCCCGAGATCGGCCATCCATTCCCGCCCCGACTCGAAGCCGAGCGCATCGACGCCCACGCGCTGGAAGCCGTCGAAATCCGGCACACCCTCGTAAAGCCAGCGCAGGCACGCATCATACCCGCTCGTGGCGCGCCACTCGGAATCCCCCGTGCCGTAGACGATCGTTCCCGTGAGATAGCGCGGCACGCCATTCACACGGAACGTGCCGTCCGGCCCCACGCGCAGCGAGGCCCCGGGCGTCAGGCGCTCAACAGCCGGGACGGCGCCGGGCGCCGGGAAGGGATCGGCCGTGGCTTCCGCCGCCCCCCACGCCGCATGCGCCGCCCAGGCGAGCGCACAGACCACCCACGCAGTCATCCATCGCGGTTCCATCGCCAGCCTCACCAAATCGTGATCGCCAGGCCCCTGGGCTGGAAGCCGACGACCCACGCGATGCGCCCGCCAGCAGCCGTCACATACACGCCAGCCACCAACTCGCCCTGGGCGGCGAGACGACGCGCGCCCGCCGCTTCCGCGCCGTTGACGGGCTGGATCAGACGCGCCCATGCCCGCGCCTCCGGGTCGACGCGGATGACGACGGGCTTGTCGGACGGATCGTCTCCCGCCGTGCGGCCCTGCAAGACCGCCTCCACCGTATCGCGCGGCGGCGCGCCACGGCCGCGCCAGATGAATTCCGACACGTTCAACGGCTGCGTTCCGTCGAGCATGAAGGCGTTGGCATCGCAGGTAAAGGCCTTGCTCGCGCCAAAATCGATCGTGCGCAGCGCCGCGCAGTTCGCGAACGCCGTCGCACCCACGCGCGCCAGCTTGCCATCCGTGCCCAGCTCGATCTTCTCAAGCCGCGACCAGTTCTTGAACGCGTTGCTGCCGGCCGTCTGAAGCGCCGGCAGCCTCAGCGTGCCGGACGGTCCCGGCCCGGCGATTTGCAACGCGCCCTCCGAGCCATTGTCGTTGTTGCCGATCGTCTTGACGGACGACAGATTCCACTCAGCCAGGTCCGTCGCCGTGAGCGGCGACTTGACGAACTGCGAGTCGGGTTCGAACGCCGTCATCTTCGGCACGTCCAGGACGACGCGCTCAAGGGACGAACCGCGGAAACTCCAGCTCCACCCACCGAAATCGCCCGTCAGCTCCGGCGCGCGCACCACGAGCGTCTTCAACGAAGTGACCCCGTTGAACAACTGGCTCGGCCAGGACTTCAACGCCGTCGGGGCATAGAAGTGGATGACGGACTTAGCCCCTTTGAAGGCGCTGCCAGAAAATTCATTCAGCGTCCACGACGCGCCCGTAGCGACATCGGTGATCCGTCCGCGCAAGTCGAGCACGCCATCCGTCAACGCCCCCGGCGCCAGGCTCACGGCGTTTTCATCCAGCGTGAGCGTGCCGGCGGCCGCATCGGCCGACTTGACCTTCAGGACCCACGTGCCGTCGGTCAGCGTCATGGCCGCGGAATCGAACACGAAATCCGTTGCGAACGCGGCGCGCGCCACGGTGTCCGCCGTCAGCGTAGCCTGCACCGTCGCGCCATCAACCGTCGCGCCGGGCGGCAGCACTTCCCAGCCGATGAACGTGCCGCGGCGCGGCGCGGCGACGAGCGTAGCGGTCGTGCCGTAGGGATAGACGCGGCTCGTCTCGGAAACGAAGTCCTCGGCGCCGGGGGCGCCGTTGACGGTGATGTTGCCCGGGCCGTGCGCCGAGAGCGTCAGGCGCACCCCCGTACGGGCGCGCACTTCCTCCTTCGTAAGCGTGAGCAGGAGTTGATCGGTGTAGGTGTGGAAGACGGAGGCCGGCACGACGCCGTCCGGCGCGCGCGTGCCCGGGAAGCGCTCGGCGAACGCGGCCGATTCCTCCTCGGTGAGCGCACGAGCCGCTGCGCGCACGCCGTCCCACGCCGCCGTCGGCGGAATGCAAAAGAGCATCGTAAGCGCATAGTCTTTCACGCCGTCTTCGGCGTACTGGTTGGGACGCCCGAAGATCTCGCCCTCCGCCAGCTCCGGTACGGCCCCGAGGAAGGTGACGGTTTTCAGATTGCACGAATCACTTGTGGCAAATGCGCCGGCACCGATCGTGCAACCCTCGGCCAGGCCCAGCACCACCTCGTTCAGGCTCCGCGGCCAGCCGTCGCAGATGGCAAAAGCCGAACTGCCGATGCTTTTGAGCGTGTTGCCGTTGATACCCAGGCTAATCTTATTGAAACTGCCAGATTTGAAAGCGTTGGCGGCGATCGTCTCTACGCAGGGGAACGAGAGGTCTTGCGGCGCTTGGTCAGACAACGGGCTCAACGGCTGCCACGCACTCTGATAGGCGCCGACCTTCTTGACGCCGCTGAAATCACTTGCACCCAAATTGATGCTCTGATCGTTGAAGAAGCGCTCGTCCAGCGTGATCAAAGCCGGCACATTAAGAATCGCTTCAACAAGCTTGTCATTGTTAAAGCAGTAGGCGACCGCGCCGGAGGACAGCACCGGGCAGTCAAAGGACGCCAGCTGGACCTTCTCTCCGCCCGGCAGCGGCAACTTGTTGAAGATCTGCGTGCCGCCGAGCCTTTGCAGTTCGCGCGGGGCGTAGAAATAACGGATGGGCGTGGTCTTGGGCGAGGTGTCCTTATGTCCGAATGGATACCCGTCACCGAGCGAGACGATCGTCCACCTCTCTCCTTCCGACGTCGTGATGCGTTCGCGCAGATCGAGCGTTTCCGTGCCGCAGATATCGCCATTCTCATTGAAGACGTACGCGCTGTCCACCGCATTGGTGCCAATCGCCAGCTGACGCAGCGCCGCATCCTCGACGCTCACGCGCAGACGCCAGCCGGCCGACGCCCCCACGCCGTTGGAGATGATGCCTTCGGAAGGATAGTACACCCAGGGACCGACCTCCCCGGTCGCACGAACAGACGCCATGACGCCAAGTACGCAACACGCCACCGACTTCAGTCGCGAATTCATACGCATAGCTTCTCCTTTGACTGCCCGCCAGCCATTAGCCATCGCAACACTCGCTGCGTAGACCGTGCTGACAAGCACTTCCAAGTACTTCCTTGAGTACGTTGCGTAGTATAGCATAAGACGATTGGGCTTGCAAACGGGCGACATGGGGGCCTGTCCCCACGAGACACAAGGATATTTCAGCCCCGTTGCAAGCAACCAACCTTTTATGATAGACTACTGACATCTTCCAAAATAGCCAGATGGCAATGGAATAAATAGAAAGGTGACTTTCCTCGCTACCTTCAGAGGTCTGCCAAGTCAAGGCTAAGTCAGCCCTGTTCCGCCATGCCGCATCATTGGTCTTTCTGACCAAACGAGAGAAGCCCCTGCGGTGTTGGGACGGTCGCGCGCAGTCCTTCTGCTCCGGGGATCGGCTTCGCCTCGCAGGTCACCCAGCCGTCCGAAGTCGGCTTCACGCCCATCGCCTCCGAAACGAAGAGAAACGCCGGCCACGCACTCCACGCATGGCAAAGGCTCTTGCCCCATGTGCGACCGTAGAACGCATAACGCGCATCGCCCTTTTCGTCCGCATCGAATCCCTCCCAGTAAGTCGTGGCCCCGGCATCGACCATCGCGCCGAATGTCTTCTCCATCCCCGACCAAAAGGCCGCGTGGCAACCCGCACGGTTCAAGGCGACGAGTTCCCATCCCCGGACGTAGGGCGTCCCCACGGGCGGCAGTTCGCCTTTCGCGAGTTCAGCCCCAATCCGCCGCACCTTGTCCGTATCCGCAACGCCGAAGACGATGGCGTAGATGTTGGCCTGCCGCGCGAAGTCCCGCCGCGTGTCGGGGTTCACGCGGTAGAGTCCGCGATCCTCATCCCACGCCAACGCATTCAGGTTCGTGCGCACGTTTGCCGCGAGGGCGCGATAGTCCGCCGCACGCACATCCTTCACGCGGTCGGCAAGCCGTGCGGCGGCATCGAGCGCACCCGCCCAGATCGCCTGAAGGGCCGTTTGCGATTCAGGCCCCGACCAGTCGATGAACACCCAGTCGAGTCCTTTCACGACGAACCCGCGCTCGTCCGTGCGGGCTATCAGGCCTTCCACACGCGCCTTGATGCGCCACCAGCGTTCGTCAAGAAAGGCGCGGTCGCCAAAGTGGAGTTGATAAAGGTCGTGACAGACAATAAGCCACATCGAATAGGTGACGATGCCATTCACATCGCCCTCGTAAGCATCCAGCACCGAGAGACTGCGCCGCACGATTTCCGCGTCACCAAAGACGTAGGCATCGGCCAAGAGCGAGACGGCGAGATCGCCGCCCCACGGAAGACGGTCGCGCTTCAGACCGTCCACAAGGAAATCGAGCGCACAGAGCCGAACCGTCCGCACACCCACATCGCGCAACTGGACATGACGCGGATCGGGCGAAGCGAACGTGCCGCGCTCGGTCATCGGGCGACCAACGGGAACGACCTTGACATCCGAAACGGGCGCGCCCTCCCCAAACCTCAGATAATGAAAGGCCAACGCGGCATCCGTCCGCCAGCGTCCGTCCGCAACCAGGCGCATCTTGGCCGCATACTCCATCCTGCCGGGCGACTCCTCCCCCAGTTCGGGCAGTGATTCACCGACGAAGAGCCTCGGTTCGTCCACGGATGCGCATTCAACGTAGGCCAACGTCTCCGCGCCGACATCGTAATGCCCGTTCGTCGCGACAAGCGCGGCAAATGAGCGGTCTTCCGGCAAATCATCCCGATGCGGTGGTGTCTCGCCACCGAGGTAAACCGCCGCCGAATGCCACGCGCCGTCAAATGCCTGCGCCTCCCAGCCGCGCATCGGACTGCAAAGCGCCGCGACATCGCGCCATCCGCCATAGGTCGAGACTATTAGCCAACCGTTCGACCAAACCGCGTCCGCCGCGTGGGCGGTGCGGAACGGCGGCGGATTCGACTCGGCGCACGGATAACGGAAACGAAAGCCGGACCGCCACGCGGGAAGCCGCCCCGGATGTGCCGCGCTCATTCCCGCCCGACGAGACTCGTCGCGCATTGCCTCCAGTCGGTAGAGTTCGAAATCCATCTGCGCATAGTGCCAGTGATTCGTCCCGCCCCGTGCGAGAAGCGCGGCAAAACAGGCGACGGAGAGCGCGAATGCCTTCTTCATTTGCCCGCCGTTCCCCACGCCTTGTTCGGGCGGTTCCCCATTTCGACGCGGATGTGCGCACCGCGCATGATGTCCGCATGGTTCAGCCACGCACGGTTCGACGGCTTCCCGTCAATCGTCACGGACTGAATGTATTTTGCCGCGCGCGAGGAGCCGGGGGCCTCAAGGACGAACGCCTTTCCATTCTCAAGGGCAATCGCCGCCCGCGTGAAGACGGGGCTTCCCCATGCGTATTCGGGCACGCCCGGCGTGACGGGGAAGAACCCCAGCATGGAAAGAACCGCAAACGAACTCATCGCCCCACCGTCCTCGTCGCCGGGAATGCCCATCAGGTCGTTGCGGAACCACGCCTCCAGAACCTTGCGGATCGTCTTCTGGGTCTTCCACGGTTCGCCCGCAAAGCTGAAGAGATAGGGAATGTGGAAACTCGGCTCGTTGCCCATCGAGAACTGGCCCATCATGCCCGTCGAATCCGCGAGCTGTGCAGAGAACTTCGGACGATCCGTGCCGAGCGACTCGTTGAAGAGCCATTCCAGTTTCGCGACGAACGGCTTGCGTCCGCCGAAGAGATCCATCAGCCCCGGAATGTCGTGCAGCACGTCCCAGTTGTAGGTCCAGCCGTTGTTCTCGTCGTAGTAGTCTCGTGCCGCCGCGCCGCCCGAAAGCTTGTAGTCGAACGGCTCGATCCATTTCCCGTCCGCGTCCTTCGGGTGGAAGAAGCCCGTATCCGCCTTCCACAGGAGCCGATAGTTCTTCGCAAGCCGCTCCCATTCCGCAATTTCCGCCGCCGGACGCTTCAGATCCCTCGCGAGTTCCGCCATGCACCACGCATCGTAAGCGTGGCCGAGCGTGACGGGCACGGGCTGCCGCTTCTCCCACGGCACGATCTGCTCGCACGTCTCCTTTTCGCCCTCCTTCAGCGCCGGGAAGTAGCCGCGCTCGTCCATGAAGCGGTCAAGTTCAGTCTTGGCACAGCGCTTCCACGGGATGTAACTCGCCTCCTTCAGCGTCTTCGAGCACGCCGCATACGCCGCCGCGAGGTCGAAGGCGCGGATCCCCTTGCGCCACGCATCGAGAAAGAGCGAGACCGTGTGGAAGCCGTTCATGCAGTGGGCATCCTGCCCCAGCGCGGGGAAGGTCGGAACCCACCCTTCCTTCGTCTGCGCGGCGAAGCGCAGATAGCTCGTGAGTTTCGCCGCCTGCGCTTCCGGCTCAAGAATCGTCATCAGCGGATGCGCCGAGCGGAACGTGTCCCACGACCAGTCGTCCGTGTACTGGCGTACGCCGTCCGCCGCGTGAATCTTCTTGTCCCAGCCGCAGTACCTGCCGTCCTCCGTGATGTCAATCATGCGCTCGTAGCAGCGGTAGAGGGCCGTATAGAAGACGGTCTTCTGGTCGTCCGTACCGCCCTCGACGCGAATCTTTCCGAGTTTCGCATTCCACGCCGCACGCCCGGCGGCGGCGACCGCATCCAGATCCCAGCCGGGAATCTCACGCCGCACGTTGGCTTTCGCCTGTGCGGCGGAAACGAGCGAGACCGCATAGCGGAAGCGCACCGTTCCCGGTTGTGAACCGAACGAGAAGACGCGCTCCTTGCCGTTGCTCACGAGCGCCGACGGATTCCTGTCGAACTCGCCGTGGAAGTAAATCGTCGTTCCCCAGTGAACCTCGAAGCCCGTCAGCGCACGGCCGTCCCACTTGAGTTCGCCATCCTCGCTTGTGCCGACGGCAATCGTCTGCGGCCCCGCCTCCTCAAAAGTGACGGAAACGATCGCCGACTTCTCCGCCGGCGCGAGCGCGACTTGCGCCGCCGCGGAATCGATGTAGCCGTCATAGCGATAGGGTTTGATGTGCTGCTGGTCGAACGTCATCGGCGATGGCCCCGGACGGAACGTGAAGCGTCCCCAGTAGTGGCGGTGCGTCGCCACGAGGAGCTTGAAGTTCGCCACCCGATCCTGCGTGTACTGGTCGTTCGGCGGGAAGACGCGGAGCTGCCCGTTCGGACGCCCCATCGTCGGATAGACCGGCGTCAGCAGGTGGCTGATCCAGCCGATTTCGGCGTTCACCCAGTCAACGGGCTCCTTCGCCTCGGCGAACGCCGCAGACGCAAGAAGCGCGGACAGGCCAAGGAACAATGCCGTGCGCATGGCGAATCCCCTCCTTTACCGGATGACCGCCGCAAGGCCGCGCGGATCGAACGGCGACGGACGCTTCACGACAAGCGCCTTGCCGAGCGGGGCCTCCGCCCCGCCGCGATACACGCCCAGGATCTCCTCGCCGGGCAGCTGCGCCCGCTCGGCCTCCGAGACGGACGTGTCGATGTAGGGCGTCCCCGACCACATCAGGGCGGAGACGCAGATGACGACCGGCTTCGTCTCCGCCGCCTCCACCCCGGACGTCAGGGCCGCGAACGCCGCGCCGCCGTCACGGATCGCCGGGCCCGTCAGGACGATCTCGCGCGGCGTGGCGCCGCCCTCAAACGGCGCGTCCCCGACGGTCATGTCCGCCGCGTTGCGGATCTTCAGCGACCGCAGCTTCGGGTCGCGGGCAAAGGCGTTCGCGCCAATCTCCGTCACGAACGCCTTCTTCTTCAGTCCGCCAAGCTCGATCGCCTCGACGTTCGGCATCCACGCCAGCGCTTCCTTCTGAACGACGCAGAGGGACGGCAGTCGCAACGTGCCCAAGGCCGGGGCGTGAAGATTCTCCGCCGTCTTCCACGCATGACTGGCGAGCGAGGTGAGGCCCGTGAGACTCCACCAGTCGAACTTCGTCTCCGTCAGCGGCAGTCCGCGTAAGGCATCGCTGTTGTCGAACGCCGCCGTCAGGTTCGGCGTCTGCAGAATGAGGCGCGTCAGCTTCGTCTGCCGTCCGGCAGACCAGGCCCACGATGTCCACTCGCCACTCATCTTCGGCTCGTCGAAGACAAACGTCTCGTACGAGGCTTCGCCCGTCGCCGGAACATCCAAAAATCCGCCGCCCGGAAGGTCTATCGCCGTGCCCGGCGAGATGAACGTCGAAACGTCGCCCTTGCCGTGCTTCTGGCGAATCAGCGTCGTGCCGCTCCAGTCCCAGCCCTCGTACACGATGAACTTCCACGGGGTCGCGTCACCTTCCAGCCGAACCTCGCCGCCGAGGTCAAGCGTTCCCTGTCCCTCATCCGAATCGGCGAAAAGCCCATGCACCGACCCGTCGCCCAGACCCAGCAGGCGCTCGCGCGCGTCACCCTTGACCGTGCAGTTGATGGTGAAGTTTCCGTTCGAGGCGAGCATCTTCCGCGGGTCGTCCGTCTTCGCGAGCGTCCACGGATGCGTGAAGCGCGCGAGAACCCACACGTCGTTCGAGACGACGAGCGTCAGCGGCGTTTCCGCGCACATCCCGTTCGGCACGTCGCCATACCACTTGCGGAAGGTTCCCGTGGCAGAGGGCTTCGGCGTGAGCGTCAGGGTCGTCCCCGCCGCGTACGAGCCGTCCGAACCCGGCACAAGATCGGACGCGACCTCCACCGCATCGCCGAAGAAGGTGTCATGCGCAATCGTCACCTTGCACCGCGTCGCGGCATCCGCCCAGCAAATGTACTGCTCGTGCGCCGTGCGGAAGACATCCGCCGCGACCACGCCGAACGGCATCGGGCGGTCAGGGTTCGCCTTCTGGATCGCACGGCGTTCAGCGTCCGAAAGTTCCGTCACCTTGCCCGCAAGCGCTGCCGCCCATTTCGCATCGCCGTGCGGCACGGCGAAGAACATCGTCCGCGCCGCCGTATCGGTGAACGCGAACCCGTCCGCAAACGTCGGCACGCCGCCCGTGAAGACGACTTCCTCCAGCGGCTGACCGCCGAAGGCATCCGCACCGATTGCGAACCCGTCCACGCCACCGAGGACGAGTTTCTTCAGTCGTCCTCCGGCGCGCTCTCCGCCTTGGTCCGTCACGGAGAGAACCTTCGAGCCGATGGCCTGCACCGTCTTCGCCTCCGCACCCAAACGCACCTCCGCCAGGAAGTGGCACTCCTCAAACGCACTTCCGCCAAGCGTCTCGACGACGGGGAGATCCAACACGCCGCCGATGTCGGTGTGGAAGAAGTTCGCCGCGCCGACCGTCTTCAACGCCGAGAGATCCCACGCGGCAACGTCGGTTCCGCCGCACGGCCATGCGGGTTCACCGCGCAAGGCGTGGTCGGCGAGCGTCGTCACGCCCGGCAGGTTCAGAACCACCCGACGCAGGCATGCGGCGAAGCCCGCCCACGAATCGACCCGCGTCATGCCAACCGCATTGATGACGACTTCCTCAACCGTGTCCCAACCCTTCATGAACTGGTTGTTGTCACCGACATCCTCCGCTTCGGGCGAGAAGACGATGACGCGCGGCCCACCGTTCGCCGTCACGCCGAGCGCGGCCGTGCGGTGGCCCATGATGCGCATCTTGTCGCCCGTGGCGGAATTCGTCGCGTAGCCCGACGAGAAGTCGAGATACTCGCCGATGTAGTCGTTCGCATAGGCGTTTGCCGTGTTCCAGTCCGTGCCGATGGCGACCTTGCCCCACTCGTTCCAGCAGTGCAGTTTCCAGTTCCCGTCCGAGACGAACTGCGAACCGTCCTCCTCCTTCGTATAGCACCAGACCTTCGGCTCGTGACGCACGACCGCAAGCGAACCGCCCGCCGCCGTCGCGAGGACAAGCGTCGCGCCGTCCGTCGACACGTCGAACGCGGCGATTTTCGCACCCGCCAGCGCAAGGAGGTCGTCCGCCGCGAAGGTCTTCGTCCATGCTTCTTCCACTTCCAGCGCATCCGCCGCGAACACATAAACCGTCAGGTCGCCCGCCTCCGTCAGCACATAAATGCGCGGACGGAAGTCGTTCGCGTGGCTCATGCGAACCGAAACGACGGATGACGCAAGACCCGAAAGAAGCGTCTGCCGCGAACCGTCCGAAAGGTTGACGAATGCAACCGTCGTGCCGCCGCCAACGAGTGCATAGTTCGCACCCTTCACCGTGTAGATGGCGAAGTCAGCAATCGACTCAAGCCCCGAAGCGACCGTCTCGGATGTCTTCGCAAGTCCGAACGTTCCCTCCGTCGCGATTCCCGAAACCGTCCAACGGACGAGCGAGCCATCCGCCGCAGACCACGCGCCCGTCCCATTCCCGTCCAGCACGACCGTTTCCGCCGCGCCGTTCACGGTTGCGCCAACGGGCTTGAACCGCTTGGTCCACGCGCGGTAGGTGAGGCCACCGTTCGGCAGTGCGCGGGCGACCCCTTCGCCATTCCACGCAACCGCCGCGCCGAGCGTCCCCGACACGAAGAAGCCGAATGCATCCGTCCCCAAGCCAATGTCGGTCGTCGCGGCGGAAATGCCGGCATCCGCCGTCACGCCGTCCGCCGCGTCAAGTGTCGCGAGGTCGGCCATGCGAAACGCGGCGATGCGTCCGCCCGCCCCCGTCGCGGCGGAAAAGCCAAGCCAGTCGCCATCCATCGAAAGCCGCAGGTCTGGCGCGGTGAACGCCTCAACGCCCACGCCGACCTTCGCCTTCAGCGTCGGGTTCACGTACCAAGGGATTGACGCATTTGCCGCACTCGTTGCGCTCGCCCACGCCAGCACAACCGCGCCCGTAAACGCCCTTCTCAGATCGATTGCCTTCATCTTTTGTGTTCCTTTCGGATCCGTTCAAGATTATTTCACTTCAACGACAGCGTCAAAACCGTCGCCCGCCGCGCGTTCGACCGTCACGGTGAGCGCACCATCCGCCGCGACCTCAAACGCAACGGGCTTACCCGTCGCGAGGTTTCGGACGGACGTGACCGTACCCTGCGGTTTGAAGGTGATGGACTTCTTCTCCGGGTTCAGGAAGTGCAGGTAGGACGTTCCTCCCTTGCGCGTCGAAACGATGTCTTTCCCGTCCGCCACGCCGCCCGGAACCGTCCCGTAGATCGACTCGCCGTTCTTCGCGAACCACGCGCCGACCTTCGCCATCACCGCGACCGCCTGTTCCGGCAACTGACCCGAGCCGTCCGGACCGATGTTCATCAGCAGGTTCGCATTCTTCGACGCAGCCCGCGCCACCATCGCCACGACCTCCTCGGACGTACGGAACGAGCCTTCGCCGATGCGGTAGCCCCAGATGCCGTTCTGCAACACGTCGCACTGTTCAAGCGGACGATCCGTCTTCACCGTGATGCTTTCGGAGTAGCCCGCCGAGTTCTCGCCCGGCAGGTCGCGTTCAAACGCCTGAATGTCCTCTTTCGGACGGCTCGCCTGATGGGAGTTGTTGGCGACGAGCACGTGCTTTGAATGGATGAGGTCGAAGATCTCGTCCAGCCCCCAGTCGAGCGTGCGACCGAGTTCGCCCTTGTCGTCGCGGAAGTGATGATCCCACTCGCCGTCGAACCAGATGTAGCCGGGGTGATAGTTGTCGATGAGTTCGGTGATCTGTCCCATCATGAACTTCTTGTACGAGGCGTAGTCCGGCTTGCGGTCGCGCACCTTCACGTTCGAGGTCACGAAGCCGGCGGGATAGTCCTTGCGGTGCCAGTCGAGAAGCGAGTAGTAGAAGTTGAGCTGCAGGCCCGCCTCCTTGCAGGAGGTCGCGAGCTCGCCCAGGATGTCGCGCTTGAACGGCGTGTTCGCGATGTTGTAGCCGTCATCCACCTTCGTCGGCCAAAGCGAGAACCCCTCGTGATGCCGCGCCGTGATCGTCACGTACTTCGCGCCCGCATTCTTGAAGACGCGCACCCACTCCCGCGCGTCGAACTTCGACGGACAGAACCCGTACATCATCCGCGCATAGGCATCCTCGTCCAGCTTGTGAGTCTGCAAGTACCACTCGCCCTGCGCATAGTTCGAGTAGAGTCCCCAGTGCAGGAAGATGCCGAACCGCTCGGCGGCGAACACCTCCCGCGCCTTCAGATTCCACGGTTCGGGAACGGGTTCTGCCACCGCGAGCGAATGCATGACAGGCAGCGCGACAAGCGCTGCGACCGGGATGAGCGAGTTCATTCTTTGCATGGTTTCATTCCTTCTTGTTTGTCGGGCGCACACAACTCTGCGTACGCAAAAGACAGCATTCGCCCGCCTTGGGGAAAGCGGGCCGCACAATCGCGTAAAGCCCCACTGAGAGGGCCTACAAGCGCGTTAGCCAATAAATGGGGGGGGGGGGGTATTTGAACCGTGCGCGAACGCGCCTACGCGGCTTCTGCCGCGTCTCTCGAGAGTCTTCCGCTCCACGGTCTCGAAATCAACCTTCTCCGTCATGTGCGTATATGATACCAAATCCCTCCGCCCCACGCAAGCCTGCTTAAGCAGGTTCCAAAATGCGAAAATGGTAATGCCGCTTCCAGAGGTAAAGTTGATTTCGTTGATGGTTTACCCCCTGTAAAGATTGGCTGTTGTTGAAGGATGGAG
>CAKUGW010000035.1 GCA_934654805.1 uncultured Kiritimatiellota bacterium | reverse complement strand
GGACGCGGGGGCGATGGTGCCCGTCGGCTCGCTCGGCACGATCACGCGCGAGCTCGGCCCGCGCACGGTCTCGCGCGACAACATGTTCCTCTCGTCCTCGATCACGGTGATGCCGAAGCCGGGCGTCGCGTCCTGCGAGGTCATGGCGCAGATCAAGGATCTGCTGAAGGACGCGCTGCCGGACGACTACGGCTACGAGTGGTCGGGCATCACGTTCCAGGAGGAGCGCAACGCCGGCTCGGCCGCACCGCTTCTCGCGCTCGCGATTCTCTTCGGCTACCTGTTCCTCGTCGCGCAGTACGAGTCGTGGACGATTCCGCTGCCGGTGATGCTCTCGATCTTCGTCGCGGTCTTCGGCGCGCTCATGGGCCTCAAGTGGTGGGGCATTTGGGCGACGGGCCAGCCGTATGCGCTGTCCATCTACGCGCAGCTCGGCCTCGTTCTGCTGATCGGCCTCGCCTCGAAGAACGCGATCCTGATCGTCGAGTTCGCGAAGGACAAGCGCGAGCTGGAGGGCGCGTCGATCGTGGACGCGGCCGGCATGGCGGCGGGCGAGCGTCTGCGCGCGCTGCTGATGACGGCGCTGACGACGCTCCTCGGCACGCTGCCGATGATGGTCGCGACGGGCGCGGGCGCGGCGAGCCGCAACCACCTCGGCACGACGGAGTTCTGGGGCATGCTCTTCTCGGTCGTCTTCGGCATCCTGCTCGTGCCGGGCCTCTACGCGCTCTTCCAGACGTGGCGCGAGAACGCGAAGCGCTTCTTCGCCTACGTCGGCGCGAAAGCCGCGCGCCGCCGCGAGCTGAAGGAGATGAGGGGCTGAACTCGCGCCCCTCGCTTCAGAGTTTCAAGCAAGAACAAAAACAAAGAAAGGAAAGTTCCGTATGCGCACATGCGATTCCAGCGTTCGGCCCGCCGGGCCTTCGACGGTTCGGCCCGTCGCCCATTCGACGATTCGATCATTCGATTATTCGATTATTCTCCCTCTCGCCCTCTCGCTCGCGGGCTGCTCCCACCTGCCCTCGGTCGGGCCGGACTACGCCGAGCCGGCGTTCGAGGTGCCCGCCTACCTCCTGCCGGACGCGGGCCAGCCCTCGACGAACCTGACGGCGACGGGCGAGTACGCGGCGGCGGACGCGAAGGACGACCTGCGCCAGATCATCTCGAAGGACACGCTCGCGCAGTGGTGGAAGCGCTTCGACGACCCCGTGCTCGAGTCGCTTGTCGAGGGCGGCGTCTCGAACAACGTCGGCTTCCTGATGGCGCAAAAGCGCCTGGAGGCGGCGAACTGGCAGCTGCTCGGCTCCTACGCGGCGTTCCTGCCGAAGTTCACCGGCGTCGGCGCGTGGACGCGTTCCTGGTACAACCCGCACACGCGCTCGAACGCGAACGGGAAGAACGGCTACCACTACAACGTCGGCAACCTCGCGCTGGACGGCCAGTGGGAGATCGACATCTTCGGCGGCAGCCGCCGCGCGACGGAGTCCGCACTGGCGCAGGCCGAGGCGGCGGGCTGGACGGTTGCGGACGCCTGGGTCTCCCTGACGACGCAGATCGGCGCGCAGTACGTGAACCTCCGCACGACCCAGGAGCGCATCGAGGTCGCGCGCACGAACCTCGTCCTGCAGAGCGAGACCTACGAGATCCTGAAGTCGCGCCTCGACTCCGGCATCGGCGACGAGCTCGCCGTCAACCAGTGCGCCTACGTCGTCGAGCAGACGCGCGCGCGCCTGCCGCAGCTGCTCGCGGAGGAGGAGCGGCTCAAGAACGCGCTCGCGATCCTCGCGGGCGAGATGCCGGGCGCGCTGAGCGACGTCCTGAAGCCGCTCGACGAGCGCCGCGACTGGCTCCTCCAGCCGCAGAAGGTGGCGGAGCTGAAGCTGGACATGATGCGCGGGCGTCCCGACGTCAAGGCGGCGGAGCGCAGCCTCGCGGCGGCGACGGCGGCGATCGGCGTCGCGAAGGCGCAGTGGTTCCCGCGCCTCTACCTGAACGGTTCGGTCGGGCTGGAGGCGAAGAACAGCCTCAACCTCTTCAGCAAGGAGTCGTTCTTCGCGACGCTCGGGCCGTCCGTCAGCTGGCCGATCTTCCAGGGCGGCGCGATCTACGCGAACGTGAAGGCGACCGAGGCGAAGATGCACGAGGCGGCGCTCGCCTACGAGCAGTCGCTGCAGAACGCCTACGGGCAGGTGCGCGACGCCTACGCGGCCTACACGCAGGAATACCGCCGCAACCAGTCCCTGAAGGGCGCGGTCAAGGCGGCGACGGACGCGGTGACGATCTCGCAGGACCTCTACAAGAACGGCCTGAAGGACTTCAATAACGTCCTCGACGCGCAGCGCAGCCGCCTCCAGCTGGAGGAGGAGTTCGTCCTCTCGCGCGGCCAGATCACGCTTGACCTCATCTCGCTCTACAAGTCCCTCGGCGGCGGCCTCGCCGCGACCGACCTCGAAGACCTCCGCTGATTCGGCTCGCGGCAGACGGCCGTGTGCCGTCGGGCATTTGACAGAGGTGCGGAGATATGGTAATCTTCCACCCTGTCATGACGGATGTATCGTGAGAAAGACGGACGAATTCCGCGAGGCCAAGTGAGTTTGGAGACAACAGGAGAAAACATGGCAGAAAAGCTGAGTTTCGAGGCGCCGCGCGGCATGCGCGACTTCTATCCCGAGGACATGGCCTGGCGCAACCGGGTGTTCGACGCCTTCCGCGCGGCGGGCGCGGCGGCGGGCTTCAGGCCCTATGACGCCTGCGTCGTCGAGAGCTACGAGCTCCTGGCGCGCAAGGCGGGCGAGGAGGTCGGCGAGCAGATCTACCACTTCTTCGACAAGTCCGAGCGCCACCTCGCCCTGCGCGCCGAGATGACGCCGACCCTCGCGCGCATGGTCGCCCAGCGCCAGAAGGAGCTGTCCTTCCCGCTGAAGTGGACGACGATCGCGCAGTGCTTCCGCTACGAGCGCATGACGAAGGGCCGCAAGCGCGAGCACTACCAGTGGAACGTCGACATCATCGGCGAGGACTCGATCCTCGCCGAGGTCGAGGTGCTGGGCGCGGCGGTGGACGCCCTGCGGCGCATGGGGCTTTCGGCGGACGACTTCAAGGTCCACGTCTCGTCCCGCAAGTTCCTCGGCGAGCTCCTGCAGAAGAGCGGCATCGCCGCCGAGAAGCACGCGCAGGTCTTCCTCGCGCTCGACAAGCGCGGCAAGATGCCCGACGCGGAGATCGCCGCGATGCTGGAGGACGGCGGGCTCTCGGGCGATGACGTGAAGGCGACCTTCGCGATCATGGACACGAAGAGCTATGCGGACTGCCCCGAACTCGTGGAGCTCTTCCGCCTCGCGGCGCTCGCGGGCTTCGCGGACGCGCTCCAGTTCGACATCTCGGTCATCCGGGGCCTCAGCTACTACACGGGCGTCGTCTTCGAGGCGTTCGACACGAAGGGCGAGTTCCGCGCGATCTTCGGCGGCGGCCGCTACGACAACCTGCTGACGACGATCGGCGGCGAGCCGACGAGCGCGGTCGGCCTCGGCTTCGGCGACGTGGTCGTGACGGAGCTTCTGAAGGCGCGGCTCGGCGCGGACGCGGCGACGGCGGCGACGGGCGTCGCGGTCGGCTTCATGTTCCCGGAGCAGCGCGACGCGGCGGTGAAGCTGGCGGCGAAGCTGCGCGCGGCGGGCGAGCCGGTCGATCTCGCGCTGCACGCGCAGAAGCCGAAGAAGTTCTTCTCGCACGCCGATTCGAGCGGCGCGGCGAAGGCCGTGTTCCTCGGCCCGGACGACGTGGCGAAGGGCGTCGCGCGGCTGAAGGACCTGGCGACGCGCGAAGAGACGGAGGTCGCGCTCGCGTGAAGGGCGTCCGCACGAGCCTGGAGGTCGGCTTCCCCGGCGAGGCGCTGCCCGCGCGGTTCGCGCCCCTCAGGGGCCGCGTCTGGCGCGCGACGGGCAAGGCGAACGCCCTCCCCTTCGAGGACGCGCAGTTCGAGGTCGTGCTGATGGACGGCTCGGCCGTCTCGCGGCAGGCGGTGAAGGAGGCGCACCGCGTCCTGAAGCCGGACGGCCGGCTCTACTTCTCGGTGCCGGAGAGGACGCGCACGCAGGCGGGGTTCTCCCTGCCGGACCTCTACTCGATCGTCCGCGACGGCTTCCACATCGTCGAGGTGGAGCGCCCCGACCGGTGGCGGTTCTGGCGGCGCGCGCGGGCGCTCACGATCTGCGCGAAGAAGAAGAACTGGAAGACGCTGACGAACACGTACCGTCCCTACCTATGACGATCCTTGCGGTGGCTTGCCTGTTCGGGGCGATGAGCTCGTCCGACGCCGTGGTGCGGCTCCTGAACGCGCCGACCTCGTGCGGCGCGAAGGTCTACGCCGAGGCGCGGGAGGTCGTCGCGCGCGACGCGAAGGCCGGCAAGCCCCTGCAGCAGTTCGTCTACGGCGTCACGACGGACGACAAGGAGCTGGCGAAGAGGTATCTCGACGCCTCGCGCGACAGGATCCGCGAACTCGCGGAGCGGAAGGGCAATCCGCTCGCGTGGTATCTCCTCTCGCTCGAGAAGAACGACTTCGCCTGCCTCCAGAAGGCGGCGGACGGCGGGAACGTGCAGGCGCTGAACGCGCTCGGCTCGATCGCGATCTCCGAGGCGTTCGCGCGGGCGGGCGCGGACACGAACCGGCTGGAGCGCATCCTGAAGCGGAGCTTCGACTGCTTCCGGCGCGCGGCCTGCGCGCGGGACCCGAACGGGTTCGTGAACCTCGGCACGTGCTACCTGCGCGGCTTCGGGTGCCCGCCGGACAGGGAGATGGCCGTCAAGTGCTATCGGGCGGCGGCCGAGCTCGGCCACCCGGAGGCGATGGACAACCTCTCCGCCGCCTACCAGTTCGGGCACGGCGTCGAGAAGGACTCGGAACGGTCGCTCTACTGGGCGATGCGCGCGCGCGCCCTGCGCGGCGACCGGGCCGCCGCGACGTGGCTGCGCACGCGGAAGAACAGGCCCGCAGGAGAGCATGGCTGACATGGAGAAAGCGTATCTCTTTGACATGGACGGCGTGCTGGTGGACAACTGCTCCTACCATGTCCGCGCCTGGCTGGAACTGGCCCGCCGGCACGGCGGACACCTGACGGCAGAGCAGGTCGTCGACTGGATGGGCGCGCCGGGACGCGACTACATCGTCCGCATGTTCGACGGACCCCTGCCCGCCGCGCGCGTGGCGGCGCTGCTGGCGGAAAAGGAGGCCCTTTACCGCGAGATCTACCGTCCGCACCTGACGGCACGGGACGGGCTCGTCGGCTTCCTCAAGGCGGCGCGCGCCGAAGGCTGCGCCTGCGCGGTCGTGACGGGCGGCACGATGGACAACGTCGATTTCGTCTTGGACGGGCTGGGGATCCGCAACTTCTTCTCGGTCATCGTCGACTCGTCGCAGTACGCGCACGGCAAGCCGGCGCCCGACGGCTACCTCAAGGCGGCGGAACGGCTGGGGGTGACGCCGTTCGGCTGCACGGTCTTTGAGGACGCGCTCAACGGCATCGCGGCGGCGCAGGCGGCGGGCATGGAGGTCGTCGCGCTCGTCGGCACGAATCCGCGTGACGTCCTCGCGGCGGCGCATCCGACGCGCGTCGTCGGCTCGTTCCGCGAACTGCTCGCCGAATGAGCCTTTGCGCGGTCAGGCCTGCTGGCGGCGCCAGTCGCGCATCGTCAGGCCGAAGCGGCGCTTGAAGAGGTTCTTGAGGTAGTTCGAGTTCGCGTAGCCGCAGCTCGCGGCGATCGCGTTGATCGGTTCGCGCGTCGTGGCGAGCAGGCGCTTGACCTCGTTCAGCCGCGTCACGATGATCGTCTCGCCGATGGACGAGCCCATCAGCTCGCGGAAGCGCAGGTCGGCGAGGCGGCGCGAGCAGCCGAGGTGGTGCGCGACGTCCGCGACGGAAATGTCGCGCGTGGCGTTGCGGCGGATGTAGACGATGGCCTTCTGGACGAGCTTGCCCGCGACGGAGGTGTCCGCCGTCGAGTCGCGGCGGACGACGGCCTTGACGCCGACGAAGAGCGTCTGGGCCGGTGCGGGCGTCTTCTTCTTCATCAGCGCGGCAAGCGTCTGTGCGGCGAGGAAGCCCTCCTGCTCGAAGTCGGGCTGGATGGAGGAGAGCGGCGGACGGCAGTTTTCGCAGATGAACGTGTCGTTGTTGGTGCCGAGCACGAGCGCGTCTTCCGGGACGCGCAGGCGGTGCCGTCGGCAGTATTCGAGGATGTCGTAGCCTCGGTCGTCGTTTGCGGCGAAGACGCCGACCGGGCGTTCGAGGCCCTTGAGTTCGGACGGCTCGTTCAGCTCGTGCGCCCAGAGGCCGCGGTCGCGCAGCATGCCGCGGAACGCCCGGAAGCGGTCGACGCTCCATTCGAGGACGGAGGGGTTGTGGACAAAGGCGTAGGCGCGGCAGCGACCGGTCGCGAGCAGGTGGTCGGCGGCGGCGCGACCGATCTCCCCTGGCGAATTGCGGATGAAGGCGATGTTGCGCGCGCGGGCCGAGAGGGCGGGGTCGTGGAGGTCCATGACGACGGTCGGGAGTTCGGTGGCCGCGAGGAGCGCGGCGGTCGTCTCCGTGTCGGGGATCGAGACGATGAAGCCGTCGTAGCCCTCGGCGAGCGCGCACCGCATGCGCGCGGGGGTGAATTCGGAGGCCGTGCGGATGAGCGTGATGTCCCAGTCGTGGTTGTCGCCGAGGAAGCGGAAGATGCCCGAGAGCTTCTCCCGTCCGGCGACCCCGGCCATTTTCAGTGCGATGAAGACGCGTTTCATGGTTGGCTTCGAGATTTGCAGGCTGATTTCAGATTTCAAATTTCAGATTCCAGATTTCAGATCTCGACTTTCTTCAGATTTTAGATTCCAGATTTGAAATTTGAAATTCTGATTTGAAATTCTGATTTGAAATTCTGATTTGAAATTCTGATTTGAAATTTGAAATTTGAAATCTTAGATTTTAGATTTGAAATTTTAGATTTTCGATTTTGAATTTGAGATCCTTGGGTTTCAGGCCTCATGTTTCAGTTCGCTTCATCGGTTCGGCCTTCTGGCTCGGATCCCATGTCTGAGACCCGCGACACCTCGGATAGGATGCGCACCCCCAGAATGGACGCCCGTTCCTGTCGTGGCGCTTGACCATCTTCCCGCCGCAGACCGGGCATGCGAGGCGGTCGCTTGCCGGCTGCCCAGCCGACTGCTCCAGGTCCTTCAGCGACATCATCGCTTCGACCTTCTCGCGGGCGTAGTCGCTGAACGTCCCGTTTCGGATGGCCGCCTCTGCGGCCTGGGGGCTGAACTTCTCGCCGAACGCCTTGCGGGCGGCGGAAAGGGCGTAGTCGCGGCGGGCCTGGTCGGTCAGGTGCCGGACGCCCTTGATCTCCGAATTCTGCAGGGCGTCGATCCACCCGAACAGCTGCCGCGACACGCTTTCGCAGAGCGCGTTGACGGCCTCGATCGCCTCCCGCTCCGCCTCCATGCCGCCGAGGCGGACGGCGAACTGCGTCATCGAGCGGGTCTCGCCGCAGGAGCCGCGCGCGATGTAGAGGAACTTGACGAGATCGGCGGTCGTGCCGCGCTCGAAGCCTTCGGCGATGTTGTTCGAGACGGACAGCGCGGCGCGGCGGATCTGGTTGACGAGATCGCCGCGCCACTTGAAGGCCGGACGCGCCGTAAGGTCGAAGACCTGCGCGGCGAGGTCGATGGCGCGCTGCCAGGCGGGAATCTCCTCGAATCGCTTGTAGGTGGCCATGTCTTGTTCCTTTTGTGCTCCTTGTTCAGATGCCGTGTTCGCCCGTGCGGGCCCGGCCCAATGCGCGCATTATACCATTTCGGCGGGCATCCCGCGCAAGGCGCATCCACAGCGTTTCTCAAAAGATGAACTTTTTTTGCCGAAAAAGGTATTGCCGTCGGAGGCTGAAACAAGGTATAATACGCGCCTGTACAAGTCGCCGGGGCGGCAGCCGCATCGGGTTGCCGGATTCGGGCGCGAGTTGGATTTCGGAAAACAGGAAACAGACAGGAAAAAAGAAAGGAAACAGAACCATGCCAAGTCTCGCGAACATGCGCACGAAGGCCAAGGAAGCCGGCCTCATGAAGCTCGACAGGCTGATCGCCAAGCGTCAGCACATCCCGACGAACGACTTCCCGATCCCGACGAAGGAGCTCTGCGAGCGCTTCGAGAAGCTCTACACGGGCTGCGTGAACGACGTCATGCGCGAGCTGACGCTCCTCGACCAGAACCTGCCGCACGAGATCATGCCGCTCCGGGACGAGATGGTCGTCTGCGGCGAGGCGTTCACGGTCAAGTCCGCGCCGAACTGCATGATCGAGGGCGAGATGACGTTCCGTGCGCAGATGCTGGACGACTTCAAGCCGAACGGCGTCGTCGTGTGGGACACGTCGAACGACGTCGAGGCCTCGCTCTGGGGCGGCGTCATGACGGCGACGGCGATCTCGAAGGGGATTCGCGGCGCGGTCATCGCCGGCGGCATCCGCGACACGAAGCAGATCCTGGAGCAGCCGTTCCCGATCTTCTACAAGTACCGCGTCTCGAACGGCTCGCTCGGCCGCTGCATGATCACGCACTACCAGGTGCCGGTCAAGATCGGCAAGGTGACGGTGCGCCCCGGCGACATCATCATGGGCGACATCGACGGCGTCATCTGCATCCCGCGCGAGATCGCCTACGACGTGCTGCTGCGCGCCGAGGGCATCGAGCGCAACGAGGTCGACATCTTCTCGTGGGTGCGCCAAGGCGACACGATCTCGGAGATCATCGACAAGGGCGGGTATTTCTGATGAAAGCATATTCCATTCTTTTGGCTTCAATGGCCGCCCTGTCCGCCTCGGCGGCGTTCCAGGTCGACCGGTCGGCGATGTCCGACAAGTACTGGGCGATCTGGAACGACGACGTGCAGGCGAAGATCGACGCGGACATCGAAAAATACCGCAAGGCGGACGCCGCGGTCGCTGTCGCCGCGCCAGACGGCGCCGAGGTGGCGGTCGAGCAGGTCTCGAGCGCGTTCTTCTTCGGCGCGCACATCTTCAACTTCAACCAGCTCGGCAAGAAGGAGTGGAACGACCGCTACAAGGCGCTGTACGGCACGCTCTTCAACTCCGCGACCGTCGCGTTCTACTGGCGCACGCTGGAGACGTACCCCTACGCGAACCGCTTCGAGGAGCGCTACGAGGACACGGAGAACTTCTGGAACAGCTGCCCGCAGCCGAAGGACCAGGCGCACTGGCGGCGTCCGGCGCCGGATCCCGTGATCAGCTTCCTCCGCACGCGCGGCGTGCGCATCCACGGGCATCCGCTCGTCTGGGGCAACAACGCCTGGCATACGCCGACGTGGCTGTGGGACGACTTCTGCCCGGAGGAGGAGAAGTTCGCGCTGGAGCGGGCGACGGGGGTTCGCCTGCCGCGTCGCGACGTCACCGTGCCGATGGGCGTGAAGGACATGAGGAACGACCCGAACGAGCGGGCGTGGGCGGAGGCGTGGAAGGAGATCTACAGGAAGCTGTCCGCCGACGAGATCGCGCGGCTCGTGCCGACGTACGTCAAGGCGCAGAACGACTTCATGGCGCGGCGCATCGCCGAGATCGGCGCGCGCTACGGCAGCCGCGTGGACTCGTGGGACGTCGTGAACGAGTCGGCGACCGACTGGGCGATCGGCGCGAAGGAGACGTGGCCGGCCGGGCAGTCGAGCGCGAAGAACGCGCGGCTTGTCACGCTCAGCCACTACGGCCTCATGCCGGCGAACTACGCCTACGAGGCGCTCGTCCTCTCGCGCAAGGCGATGGGGCCGAAGGCGTGGCTCAACGTGAACGACTACAACATGGAGGCGTTCCCGGGGCAGATCGCCGACCTTGCGGCGCATGGGGCGACCTTCGACGTCGTCGGCTCGCAGATGCACCTGTTCAATCCGGCGGCGTCCGTGGACATCGCCCGTGGCGAAGGCCCGGCCCACTTGCGTCCGGAAAAGGTCGCGGCGCGGTTCGCCGAGATCGCGCAGGCCGGCGGCGGGCGGCCGATCCACCTCTCGGAGATCACGATCACCGCGCCGGACAACTCGCCGCGCGGGCAGATGGTGCAGGCGATCATCCTGCGCAACCTCTACCGCGCGTGGTTCTCCGTCGAGAAGATGAACGGCATCACCTGGTGGAACGTCGTCGATGACTGCGGCGCGCCGGGCGAGCCGTCCATCAGCGGCCTCTTCACGCGCGACATGCGCCCGAAGACGGCCTACTTCGCGATGGACGACCTCGTCAACCGCGAATGGAAGACGAAGACGTCCGTCGCGGCGAAGGGCGGCCAGGTCGCGTTCCGCGGCTTCCGCGGCCGCTATCGCCTCACGTGGAAAGGCGAGGGCGGCCGGGAAATGTCGCAGCTTGTGGAAGTCAAGTGAGGAGAGGCATCATGAAAGAACGGGTCATTGCTCTCGTGTCAGTCGCGTTGGCTTCAGGTCTTTTGGCCGCGCCGCGTCCGACGCCCGACTATCTCAAGCGGGCGACGGTCTACCAGATCGTGCTGCGCAACTTCACGCGTGACGGGAACTTCCGCGCGGCGACGGAGATGCTGGACCACGTGCGCGCCGTCGGCATCGACGTCGTCTACCTGACGCCGTTCGTCGAGATGGACCGCGACATGGACCGCGCGGGATGGAGCCCGCGCCAGATCGCAAGCGGCTTCGGCAGCCCGAAGAACCCCTACCGCATCTCCGACTACGACAAGATTGACCCGGAGTACGGGACGGATGCGGACTTCAAGGCCTTTAACGACCGTGCGCACGCGCTCGGCATGAAGGTCTACATGGATCTCGTCTACCTCCACTGCGGACCGAACAACGTCCTGAAGGACCTCTTCCCCGACGCCTTCCAGCGGAATGCCGACGGCACGGTGAAGACGACACAGTGGAACTTCCCCTACGTGAACTTCGCCTCGAAGGGCGTGCGGAAGTACCTCATCGACTCGATGCTCCACTGGATGCGCCTCGGCTGCGACGGCTTCCGCTGCGACGTCGGGGATTCGGTGCCGATCGACTTCTGGGTCGAAGCCGTCACGACGTGCCAGAAGGTGAACCCCGAGCTTGTGATGATCGATGAGGGCACGAGCGTCGAGTGGCTCAGGAAAGCGTTCGACGCGGGCTACGCCGCGCACTGGAGCTTTACCGTGCGCGGCGAGCTGGTCGCCCCCGAGGAAGGCGCCTGGTGGGCCAAGTGGTCGAAGCGCCAGGCGCCGCTCCCCGCGCGCATGGACGTCGTCCGGCGCTACGAGGCGAAGGTCCCGAAGGGCGTGCTCATGTTCTGCTTCCTCGACAACCACGACACGGCGACGGACGACGGCGAGCGGCGCTTCGACCGCGTCCTGCCCGTGGAGGCCGGGAACGCGGCTTTCGTGCTGATGCTCCTCCGGCGCGGCCTGCCGCTCATCTTCAACGGCAACGAGATTGCCGACAACTCCCTCAACTCGTTCTTCGGCCCCGTCGAGCATTCCGCCCGCGCGGCGCGGACGGTGGACTGGGCGCGCGCGCTGCAGCCCGCCGGGCAGAAGCGCCTCGCGCTTGTCCGAAAGCTCGTGAAAATGCGCCACGAGGACCCGATCTGGAGCGAGGGCGAGATGGAATGGGTGACGGACGGCGAGCCGAACGGCATTGTCGCTTTCATCCGCGCGCTCGGCGCGCGCCGAGTCCTTGTCGCCGCGAACCTCACAAGCCGGACGGCCGACGGCGGCGCGCGGATCGGCTCGCTCGATCCGCACGCGCATCTCATCCGCGAACTGAACAATCCCTAACTCCACCTCTCCACCATTCCACCTTTCCACTTTTCCACCTTTCCACTTTTCCACCTTTCCACTTTTCCATCATGAACATCAGCAAGATCAATCCGTCCACGCTCAAGATCACCGACATGCGCTTCGCCGACATCGACGGCGCGCCGAAGCGGTGCACGCTCCTGAAGCTCTACACCAACCAGGGCCTCGTCGGCTACGGCGAAGTCCGCGACGCCTCGTCGCGCACCTACGCGGCGATGCTGAAGTCGCGCATCCTCGGCGAGAACCCGTGCAACGTCGAGAAGATCTTCCGCCGCATCAAGCAGTTCGGCGGCGACTCGCGCCAGGCGGGCGGCGTGTGCGCGGTCGAGCTCGCCTGCTGGGACCTCTGCGGCAAGGCGTGGGGCCTTCCCGTATGGCAGCTCCTCGGCGGCCAGTGGCGCGACCGGGTCCGCTGCTACTGCGACACGGACTCCGAGGGCGGCGGCCGCGACATGGGCGCGGCCCTGAAGGCGCGCATGGAGATGGGCTTCACGTTCCTCAAGATGGATCTCGGCATCGAGCTGCTGACGAACGTCAAGGACGCGCTCATCGCGCCCCTGGGCTACCTCGACTACATGCGCAAGATGAAGCACGTCGTCCAGACGCCGCACGGCTCCATCGACCCGCGCTCGATGCGCGGCGAGGCGTTCGAGCTCTTCACGACGGCGCACGCCCACACGGGCATCCACATCACGGAGAAGGGGCTCGACTACCTCGAGAAGTACATGGCGGACGTGCGCGAGGTCATCGGCTGGGAAGTGCCGATCGCGATCGACCACCTCGGGCACATCCCCTACGAGGACTGCGTGCAGCTGCTGCGCCGGCTGGAGAAGTACCACCTCTCCTGGGCGGAGGACGTCCTCCCCTGGCGCAACGTCGAGCAGTGGAAGCAGCTGCACGCCGCGACGGCGACGCCGCTCGGGACGGGCGAGGACATCTACCTGAAGGAGGACTTCAAGCCGCTCCTGGAGTCGCACGCGCTCGCGGTCGTCCACCCGGACCTCCTCACGTGCGGCGGCATCGCCGAGACGAAGAAGGTCGGCGACATGGCCGAGGACTACGGCGTGCAGATGAACATCCACATGGCCGAAAGCCCGATCGCGTGCCTCGCGGCCGTGCACGTCGCGGCGGCGACGCGCAACTTCATGGCGCTGGAGCTGCACTCGGTGGACGTGCCGTGGTGGGGCGACCTCGTGAAGCCCGCGCTCTCGTACAAGGGCGGGTTCATCACGGTGCCGACGAAGCCGGGCCTTGGCATTGACGAGCTGAACGAGCGGCTCATCAAGAAGCAGGCCTCAAGCGACTTCCCGCCGCCGTGGGCGCCGACGAAGGAGTGGGACAAGGAGTGGTCGAACGATCGCCGCTGGTCGTAAGGGAGAAAGGATAGTGCTATGCTCAAGGAAAAGTTTGATCTCGCCGGCAAAATCGCCCTCGTGACCGGCTCGACGCGCGGCATCGGCAAGGCCATCGGCGATGCGTTCGAGGAATACGGCGCGAAGGTGATCCGCCACAACACGAAGGTCTGCGACCTGTCCGATCCGGCGGCGATCGATGCGTTCTTCGACCGCCTCGCGGCGGAGGGTTCGCTGCCGGACATCCTCGTCGCCAACGCCTCGATCCAGGCGAAGATTCCGTGGACGGAGTTTCCGCTCGACGAGGCGCAGAAGGAGATGCAGGTCAACTTCTTCGCGACCCTGCGGATGTTCCAGCGGTGCTATCCGAAGATGAAGGCGCAGAAGTGGGGGCGGCTCATCGTGGTCGGCTCGGTGAACGAGCGGCGTCCGCATCCCGACATGTGCGTCTACGCGGCGACGAAAAGCGCGCAGGAGAACCTCGTGCGCGGCATCGGGCGCCAGGTCGCGGCGGAGGGCATCACGGTCAACAACCTCTGCCCGGGGGTGTTCAACACCGACCGGAACCGCGACTGCCTCGCCGACCCCGTCTATGGCCCGCGCGTGACGGCGGCGATCCCGATGCACGACTACGCCGTGCCGGAGGACGCCGCCGGGGCCGCGCTGCTCCTGGCCTCCGACGCCGGGCGCTACATCACCGGCGCGACGCTGATGGTGGACGGCGGGCTGTCGCTGCCGGGCTGACGGTCTGCCTCTGCCTATCCGCGCTGGCGCTTTACCTTGGCAACGGAGGCTCCTGGGAATCTTGATTCTCGTCGCGCGCGGCAGTCGCGCAGGGAGCAGCCGTAGGCGGCCTTGAAGGCCTGGTTCAGGCGGGCGAACTTCGCGAACGAGCAGTCGGCCGCGATGTTCGCGAGCGTGTCGTCCGTCGCGAGAATCCGCCGCCGCACCTCCTCGAGCCGGTAGCGGAGGATGCAGGCGCCGATCGACTCGCCCTGCAGCTCGCGGAAGCGCAGGTCGGCGAGGCTGCGCGACACCTTCAGGTAGATCGTCACGTCGCGCGGCTTGATGGCCTCGGCGGCGTGTGTGCGGATGAAGGCGAGGGCGCGCTGGACGAGCCGCCCGGCGTTCGAGACCGGGTTGGTCTGGCGAGACTGTTGGCCAGAATGGGCTTGCCTTCCGACGGGCGGTTCGTGTATAATGCGCTTCATGAAACTAGTTGAATTCGTTCCGCCCCGTCCGCACCCGCTCTGGACGCTCTGCCGCCAGATGGGCATCGACGAGGTCGTCGTCAAGGTGAACCCGTCGCTGACGGGGCTGCCCGACCCGTGGCGGCTCGCGACGCTGAAGAAGATCGTCGACGGCCTCGCCGCCGGGGGGCTTCGCGTCGTCGGCCTCGAGGGCGACCCGTTCGACATGGCGCCGATCAAGCAGTTCGGCGAAGCCGCGCCTCCCGTGCCCCGTGCGGCGGGTGCGAGCCCGCAGCCGCCTGTCTCGCCGCTGACCGCCGCCGCGCGCGAAGAGGCCCTCGCGCGCTACCGCGAGCTGCTCGAGTCGATGGCCGCGCTCGGCATCCGGCTCTTGTGCTACAACTTCATGATCGGCCCCGGCTGGTCGCGGACGGGCGTGCGCGCCGTGCGCGGCGGCGCCCTCGCGACCTACTTCAATGAAGCCGAATACGAGAGGCGGTTTCAGGGCGGACGCGACGGCGCGCGTCCCTGCAAAATCTCCCAACCTCCCAAACCTTCCAAACCTCTCAGACTTTCCCATTCCCAGGCCTGGTCGAACTACGAATGCTTCATCAAGTCCGTGATGCCGACGGCCGAGCGTCTGGGCGTGCGCATGGCGCTCCACCCGGACGACCCGTGCCTCCCGTCGCTCGGCGGCTACGCGCGCATCTTCGGCGCGGTCGCGGACTACGACCGCGCCTACGCGCTCTTCCCCTCGCCGTCGAACGCCGTCACGTTCTGCCAGGCGAACTTCAGGCTGATGGGCGCGGACCTTGTCGCGGCGGCGCGGCACTTCGGGACGCGCATCGCGTTCGTCCACGTGCGTGACGTGGAAGGGGACAGGGCCGACTTCACGGAGCTCTTCCACGACCAGGGCACGACCGACCAGTTCGCGCTCATGCGCACGTACCGCGAACTCGGCCTCGACGTGCCGCTGCGCGGCGACCACGTGCCGGAGATGGCGGGCGACCGCCTGCTTGCGCCCGACGCCGTGCCCGGCTACGCCGTCCTCGGCCGCCTCTTCGCGAACGGCTACCTCAAGGCGCTCCTGCAGGGGACGCGCGACGTTGGGTGATTCGGCTGATGTCTTGGTTAAAATGGGCTTTCTTTCCGGTGTCGGATACGATGTCATTCGCACCATCAACGTGAAACGGAGGTAGCAGATGTCGTGTGACGGGAGATCGATTCGGGTTGGACGCCGGGCGTTCATGACGGGGGCCTTGGCGGCGCTCGGCGACGTGTGCCTTTCCGCGCCGGGCGCGCCGGCGCCGTGCCCGGTCCTCCAGGTCAGCCCGGTGGATGCGCGGTACCTGGCGGATGCGGCGGGGCAGACGTTCGTGCCGGTCGGCTGCAACATCTGCTTTTTGACCGTCTGAACGCGGACGGACGCGCGCGCGGTTCGCGCGCTGGATGCGCGCCTTTGCGGCGAACGGCGGGAACTTCATGCGCGTCTGGCTGGGGCACGCCTCGACGGAGATCATGCCCGCGCGCCCGGGCGCGTTCGACGCCGAGGCGGAGAAGACCCTGCTCCAGATCGTGCGCCTGGCGGAGGAGCTGGGCCTCAAGCTCAAGTTCACGCTGGGCGGTGGTCTCGCCTTTGGCATAATTCAGCGCGAACGGTTTGTTCGGAAGGTCCCGTGTCCACGGGGATTGCGGACGGGCGGCGTCGGCGGCAGTCCTGCGGGCGCGTCTTGACGTGCGCCATTTCGGCAAGGGCTGGGCGCGCTGGATTGCGGCAGACCGCTTGTGCCTGCGCGGAGCTGGCGCTTCCGCAAACCACAGCCGGAAATGACGGTGCCTGCGCGGAGAGGGCGGCTGTTGAATCGTGCGCGGCGTTTATGGTATACTTCGCGCCGCTTTGCCCCGCGTGGGGCGATGACTGGCATTGACGTTCACCCGGGGTGAAAAAGAAAGGAACCCTATGAATAAGTTGATCAAGGTTGTCGCGGCGCCCGTTTGCGCCGTTTCGCTCTCCGCCGCTGCTGCGGCGGATCCCGTGGATGCCGACAAGGCGGCGGCCGAAGCGGCAGGGGAAGAGGCGCCGCCGCTGTTCGAGGCGGGCTTCGACTTCGACTTTCTGAGCGCCTACGTCTGGCGCAACGCCGTGCAGACCGACGAGCTGGTGATGCAGCCATGCGCCTGGGCCGACCTCACGGCGCTCGATCCATTTTGGATCGGCTTCTCGATCTGGCAGAACTACGGCCTCACAGACCGCCGCCGCGACGTCTACCGCCACGGGCTGGACGAGACCGACTACAACGTGCACGCCGGCGTGACGGCCTGGGCGAGCGAAGACGCGGACTGGTCGCTTGACCTCGAAGCCGGGCATGACTGGTACGCTTACCAGGGCGTGCGGGCGGACGAGCGGGACGGCAGCCCGGACACGCGAGAGGTCTACGTGAAGGCGACGCTGTCGAATCCGTTCGTGGACGTCTACGGCCAGGCGAGCTGGATGTACGGCGACTTTGGCGACTACCGGAAGGCGATGCACTACGAGATCGGCTTCGCCAAGGAGGTCGAGCTCACCGACGCGCTGACGCTCGGCGCCGACTGGAACGTCAACTTCGGCGACGGCCGCTACCTCTCGTTTCTCTATGGCGACGTCGATCCCGTTTACGACCCTGCCGAAGACGATTGGCTGACGGACGGCCCGAAGGGCGGCATCGGCGGCACGACGCTGAAGGTCTACCTGACGTACGCCGTCACGGACTGGCTGCAGGTCGGCGCGACGATCGCCTATACGGGCGTCCTCAACGGCGATCTGCGCGACGCCGTCCACACGATGGGCTCCGATGCCTGGTACGGGGCGGACGGCTATCCGCGCGACCTCCTCTGGGGCGGCCTTTCGCTCAGGCTCTCCTACTGACCGGGCTGATGGACGTCCTGATCGTCGAAGGCAAGGTCGCGCTCGTGACCGGCTCGACGCGCGGCATCGGCAAGGCCATCGGCGATGCGTTCGAGGAGTACGGCGCGACGGTGGACGCGCGCGACCTGTCGGCGGCCCCTGCGAACTGGGCAGGCCTGCGCCTGGGCCGGATCCGGGCGAATATGCTATAATGTGCGGCATGGACTTCCTTCCCGCCGATTACGTCATCTTGGGGATCGCCGCCGTCGCGGCGGTCTTCGGGCTGATTGGCGGGTTCTCGGGCGCGCTCGCGTTCCTCGCCGGGACGGTCGGCGCGGCGGCCGCCGGTCGGCTCGCCTGGTACGCCTCGCTTGACTGGTTCGACGCCTCCTGGGCGCGCGCCCTCGCGTCGCTCGCGCTTGCGCTCGTCGCGTTCGGGCTCGCGCGCAAGGTCGTCCGGCTCGTCGTCCACAACATCCTCGCGCAGCCGGGGGACGCGATCTTCGGGTTCCTCGTCGCCGGCGCGAGCGGGTTCGCCCTCGCGCTGACGGCGGCCTACCTGCTCGTCCTCTCGAGCCTCTGGCCGGTCGAGTCCGCGCTGCTGGATTGGGCGCAGGCGCTTGTGGGGGCCCTATGACGGACGGGGCGGAGCTGCTGGACGAGGCCCGGAAATTCGAGAGGAGTCTTCTGAACTTTTTCTGCCGCCAGGGCGTTTCTCCCTGTGAAGGCGAGGATCTCGTCCAGGAGACGTATCTGCGGCTGTGGAACTACCGCCGCGCATACAAGCCGACGGCGAAGCTCTCGACCTTCCTCTTCGTGCTTGCGCGGCAGGTCCGCATCGACGCCCTGCGGCGTCAGACGCGCCGCGAGAGCCGCGAGGAGCGCTGGGGAAAGGAACAGCCGACGACGGCGACGCCGCGTGCGCTGGGCGCGCGCGAAGACGTCCGCTGGGCGCTGGCGCAGCTGACCGATCCCCTGCGAGAGGTGGTGGAACTCGGGGTCTTCCAGGAACTCCCCTACGCCGAGATCGGCGAGATCCTGGGGATCCCGGTCGGAACCGTGAAGTCGCGGATGTCGAACGCGCTGAAGAAACTGAAGGAGGTATTCGATGACAGAGGATCTTGAGCGGACGCTGGACGAGCTGGGACCCGGCTACCGTGAGGTGGTCGCGCGCCTGAAGGCCGCGCCCTGTCCGTGGGCGGACGCTGCGGAACGCGCGCCGCGCCCCGCAGGCGGTGCGCGCGCCGGGCGCGGGTTCTCGTGGCCGGCCGGGCATCTTGCCGCCGCCTCGCTGCTGGCCGTCGTCGGGCTGTGCGCCGTCTTCGGCGCCTTGCGGGCGCGGGACGCGCGGCCGACGGCGCGTGCGCGGATCTACACGGTGCGCGCGACGACCGCCGAGAACGAGTACCGCCTCGCGCTGATCCGCGACGACGCGGCGGTGCAGGAGATGATCCGCACGCAGAATCCGGACGGCAGCTGGAAGAACGACTTCCTCACGAGGCGGAACGCCGAGGCGCTGAAGGGCTGCCGCAGCCCGGCGGCGCAGGTCGCCTACAAGAAGGCCATCCGCAATCTCCGCGTGCGCGGCATGCTCTGAGGCCCGGCCGCGCAGTCGCTCGGCGGCAGGCCCTGATATGGTATAATACGCCCCATGACACGAGTTGCAATCATTGACGACCATGTGGTCGTGCGGGCGGGGCTCCGGTACCTGATCGAGGCCGAGCCGGACTTCGCCTTCGCCGGCGAGTTCGGCGGCGGGCGCGGCGCGGCGGACTTCGTGCGCGAGACGAAGCCGGACGTCACGCTTCTCGACGTGCGGATGCCCGACCTGAACGGCATCGAGGCCCTGAAGGAGGTCCTGGCGGCCGAGCCGAAGGCGCGCGTCGTGATGCTGACGACGTCCGACACGGAGGAAGACGTCTACCGCGCCATCGAGGAGGGCGCGCTCGGCTACGTGATGAAGGAGTCGCCCATCGAGACGATCGTCGCGGCGATCCGCTCGGCCCTGGCGGGCGAGGTCTTCATGACGGACGACGTGCGCCGCATCTACGAGACGCGCAAGGGCGCGAAGGGCCTTTCGCCGCGCGAGACGGACGTCCTCAAGCTCGCGGCGCAGGGGCTCGGCAACCGCGAGATCGGCGCACGGCTCGGCATCAGCGAAAACAGCGTGAAAATGCATTTGAAGCGCTCTTTTTTCAAGCTTGGCGCCGCCGATCGCGCCGAAGCCGTCTCCCTTGCCTCCAAGCGCGGGTTTTTGGTATAATTCGCCCTTATGGCGCAGGAACAGCTTTTTGCGGATGAGTACAAGGTCAACCTGGACGTTTTCGAGGGTCCGCTTGACCTTTTGCTCTATTTGATCCGCCGCGAGGAGCTTGACATCTACGACATTCCGATCGAGCGCATCACGACGGAATACATGAAGTTCATCGAGGACGCGCGCCGGCTCAACCTCGACATCGCCGGCGAGTTCATCGTGATGGCGGCGACGCTGATGGTCATCAAGTCGCGCATGCTCCTGCCGGTGTCGCGGCGCCTCGGGAACGAGGACGGCGACGAGGAGTGGGTCGATCCGCGCCTCGACCTCGTGCGGCAGCTCGTCGAGTACAAGAAGTTCAAGGACGCCGCGCTGCGGCTGGAGCGGATGGAGGCGTTCGCCGCCAACGCCTTCGGCTACGGCGGCGGGCGGCCCAAGTTCGAGAAGACGGCGGCGGACGCGAAGGGCGCCCTGGCGAACCTCGACCTCTACGACCTGCTGACGGCGTTCCAGGAGGTCGTCGCGCGGGCGAGCGAGATGCCGCACGAGGAGCTGAAGGGCATCCGCTTCTCCGTCCCCGACAAGATGGACTACGTGCTGGAGCGGACGCGCCAGGAGGGGCAGGTCGCCTTCACGTCGCTGTTCGACCCGGAGAGCGCGCCGAAGGGCGAGATCATCGTGACCTTCCTCGCGCTGCTGGAGCTCCTCCGCCAGCACCGCGTCATCATCTACCAGAACGCGGCGTTCCACGAGATCACGATCCTGCCGTCCCGCGAGGAGCCGGACGACAAGCCTTTGGAGAAACCGGACGACTATGAGTGACGAGGTGAAGATTCCGCTGCCGCAGTCCCTGCAGGAGATCGTCGGCGCGCTGCTGTTCGCGAGCGAGACGCCGCTGACGGCGACGGACCTGCGCGAGGCGGTGCGCGCCGTCGAGGCGGCGGCGGGCGAGAACGCGGAGGTGATGGACGTCTACCGCACCTGCACGTCCAAGGAGATCGCCGAGGCCCTGCGCGGCCTGGAGAAGGCTCTGGAGGTCGCGGGCTGCGGCTTCCGGCTCGCCTGCACGGGCGGCGCGTACCGCCTCCAGTCCGTGCCGAGCTGCGGCCGCTACGTGCGCGCGCTCCTGAAGATGGACCGGCCGAACCGCCTGGGGCGCGCGTCGCTGGAGACGCTGGCGATCGTCGCCTACCGCCAGCCGCTCACGAAGAGCGAGATCGAGGCGATTCGCGGCGTGGACGTCTCCGGGAACATCAAGACGCTGATGGACCTCCAGCTCGTCCGGCTCGTCGGCAAGTCCGAACTGCCGGGGCACCCGTTCCTCTACGGCACGACGCCGCTCTTCCTGGAGCATTTCGGCCTCGCGTCGCTCCAGCAGCTCAACGAGCTGGACCCGACGCTCCAGCGCTCGAACCCGAAGCAGAAGGCGGCGTCCTACAGGAAGCCCGAACCCGCGAAGCCGGCCGAGGCGAAAGAGGCCGGGACGCCGGCGGCGGAGGCCGAAACGCCGCCTGAACCGGCGGCTGCCGAGACGGCGGACGCGGCGGCTGCGCCGCCGGAAGACGCGAACGATACGGAAGGCGACGCCGAGAGCGCGTCGCCGGCCGGGACTGGCGCCGCCGAAACGGCGAATGACGACGACTTCTTCATCGACGACACGCCGGACGAGTTCGACGAGGACGATGAAGACGACGAGGACAATGAAGGTGACGGAGAAGGAGAGGAGGCAGACGATGAAGGCGATGCGGCTGATGATGGCGCTGACGGCGCTGACGAGCCTGACGGCGTGTGACTGCGTGCGGGATCGGCAGGATCTCGCGCAGGAGCGCGAGGACGGGACTTATCGCGCCGCGCTGGCGGACTACCGCGCCGGGCGGCTGGACGCGGCGGCGAAGGGGTTCGCGAAGGCGATCCGAAAGTCGCCGGCGAATTCCGCCGCGCGCTTCCAGTACGCCTGCCTCATGCAGGACGCGAAGAAGGACTACCTGGAGGCCTATTGCGCCTACCGCGAGTTCCTGATGCAGCGGCCCGACAGCGACAAGGCGCAGCTGGCCAAGGACCGCCTCGCGATCTGCGAGCGCGAGCTCGCGCGCGAATGGGCGGAGAGGAACCGGGCGCTCGGCGACGAGGCTTTTGCGAAGGAGATCGCGTCCCTGCGCAAGGACTTGAAGGCGGCGGAGACGCGCGCGGCGCTGGCGGAGAAGCTGCTGGCGAACGAGCGAGAGAAATACCGGACGCTCGAAGGCGAGCACGGGCGGCTGGTCGCTGCCGTGAAGGGGACGGACGCGGGCGAATCGACGGCCCGCCGGACGGACGTGGACCTCAAGGCGCTCTTGGACGAGGCGGACGAGGAGGCCGCCTCCCGTGCCGACGTGACCGCGCGCGAGGTGGCGGCGCTGAAGGCCGAGGAGGCGGACGAGACGTCGGGCGGGCCGTCGCTGCTGCCGAAGCAGACGGCCGATGACGTCGCGCGCCGCGCGGCGGCGCAGGCCGTGCACGACGAGGAGGCGCGCGCGGCGGCCGAGCGGGCGGCGGCGGAGAAGGCGCGGCGTCCGCCGACCTACGTCGTGCAGGAGGGCGACACGCTCTACAAGATCGCGCTGCGCTTCTACGGGCGCGTCTCGGCGTGGCGGCAGATCCGCGACGCGAACAAGGCGCTCATCTCCAACGACGGGCGCGTGAAGGCCGGCCAGACGATTACGCTGCCGTAAAGATGCGGGCGACACGGGCGGAGGGCGAAAGGCTTCGGCCGGCGGGGGCGGTTCATCTCACCGAGATCCCGTCGAGACATGCCTACACGCGCTCGCGGACGCCGTGGATCCTCGCGGACTACCGGGGCGCCTACGGCAAGCTGCTGCACTACATCTCCGGCGGCGGCATGAGCACGTTCGGGCGGACGGTGCGCCAGGAGGAGGCGCGCTTCCGCCAGCGGCGTTTCCTGCTCGTCGCCGCCGTGCTCGGCGTTCTGTGGCTTTTCTTCTACGTCTTCTGACCTTCTGAATCCCCTTGGTCACAAGGGCCCCTGTCTCCAGGTTGACGTTTGGGCTGGGATATGCCATAATACACTCACTGTGTTCGATCTCATGTCCATCAAGGGCCCCGCCGACGTGAAAGCCGTTCCGGCGGAGAAAGTCAACGACCTCTGCGACGCGATGCGCCAGGCGCTCGTCGTTCGCGCCGCGCGGCATACGGGCCACGTCGGCCCCAACCTCGGCTTCGTCGAGGCGTCTGTCGCCCTGCACCGCGTGTTCGATTCGCCGACGGACAAGATCGTCTTCGACGTCTCGCACCAGAGCTATCCGCACAAGATGCTCACGGGTCGCATGCGGGCGTACGTCGACGCGGCGCACGATGACGACGTGTCGGGCTACACCGAGCCGTCCGAATCGCCGCACGACCATTTCATCGTCGGCCACACGTCGACGAGCGTCTCGCTCGCGACGGGCCTCGCCAAGGCGCGCGACCTCAGGGGCGAGACGTTCAACGTGATCGCCGTCATCGGCGACGGGTCGCTCTCGGGCGGCGAGGCGTTCGAGGGGCTTGACAACGCCGCCGAGCAGGGCACGAACCTCATCGTCGTCTTCAACGACAACCAGATGTCCATCGCCGAGCCGCATGGCGGCCTCTACGCCTCCCTCGCCCGCCTGCGCGCGACGAACGGCGAGGATCCCTGCAACTTCTTCAAGGCGATGGGCTTCGACTACGTGTATGTCGCGGACGGAAACGACGAGGCCGCCGTCGAGGCGGCGTTCCGCCGGGTGAAGGACGCGCCGCGCCCGGTCGTCGTGCACCTCAACACCGAGAAGGGCCACGGCTGGCAGCCCGCCGTCGCGGACAAGGAGGCGTGGCACTGGGGCGTGGCGCCGTTCGACCCCGTGACGGGCGCGCCGCTCGACCCGCCGCCCGCCGGGGACGGCTGGATCGGCAGCCGCTTCGCCGACCACATGCTCGCGAAGATGGCCGCCGACCCGAAGGTCGTCGTCGTCAACGCCGCCGTGCCCGCGATGCTCGGCTTCACGAAGGCGAACCGCGAGAAGGCCGGCAAGCAGTTCGTGGACGTCGGCATCTGCGAGGAGCACGCCGTCGCGTTCGCGAGCGCGCTCGCCAAGGGCGGCGCGAAGCCCGTCTTCAGCGTCGTCTCGTCCTTCGTCCAGCGCGCCTACGACCAGCTGAGCCAGGACCTCTGCATCAACGACAATCCCGCGACAATCGTCGTCACGACGGGCGGCGTCGCCACGATGAACGACGTCACGCACCTCTGCTGGTTCGACATTCCGCTGCTCGCGAACATCCCGAACCTCGTCTACCTCTGTCCGACGAGCGAGAGGGAGTACTTCGCGATGCTCGACTGGTCCATCGACCACACGGCGCACCCGGTCGCGATCCGCGAGCCGTCGAACGGCGTGCGGGAGAATGACGTCACGATCCTTCCGGACTATTCGGGCCCCGTGCGTTTCGACGTCACGCGGCGCGGCCGGGACGTCGCGATCCTCGGCCTCGGCAACTTCTACCGGCTTGGCACGGAACTCGCGGACGCGCTCGCGGCGAAGGGCGTTTCGGCGACGCTGGTCAACCCGCGCTGCGCGTCAGCGCTTGACGTCGAGACGCTGGACGCGCTCAAGGCCGGCCACCGCCTCGTCGTCACGCTGGAGGACGGCGCGATCGACGGCGGCTTCGGCGAGAAGGTCGCGCGGCACTTCGGGCCGACGGACATGAGGGTGCTCGTGCGCGGCATGGCGAAGAAGTTCGCCGACCGCTACGCCGTCGCCGGCCTCCTCGCCGCGAACCGCCTCGCCGTGCCGCAGCTCGTGGCGGACGTCGAGGCTTTTTTGATATAATCCCCCGCACATGGGTCAGAACACAAGTCAGACAGGCAACACGAAAGGAATCGGCAACATGAGCTACGCGGAAGCGAAGAAACGGTATGCGAAGATCGGCATCGACACCGAGAAGGTGCTGAAGGATCTCGCGAAAATCTCCATCTCCCTCCACTGCTGGCAGGGAGACGACGTCGGCGGCTTCGAGACGACGGGCGGCGCGTCGGGCGGCATCCAGACGACGGGCAACTACCCCGGCAAGGCGCGCACGCCGGACGAGCTCATGAAAGACCTCGAGTTCGCGCTCGCGCTCATCCCCGGCAAGCACCGCGTCAACCTCCACGCCTGCTACGGCATCCACAAGGGGGCGGTGACCGACCGCGACCAGCTCACGGAGAAGAACTTCGAGCCGTGGGTCAAGTGGGCGAAGAAGACTGGCGTCAAGCTCGACTTCAACCCGACGTTCTTCTCGCATCCGAAGGCGGCGGACGGCCTGACGCTCTCGAGCCCCGACCCGAAGGTCCGCAAGTTCTGGATCCAGCACGGCATCCAGTGCCTGAAGATCGGCGAGTACTTCGCGAAGGAGCTGAAGTCGCCGTGCGGCATCAACTTCTGGTGCCCCGACGGCTACAAGGACGAGCCTTCGGACCGCCTCGGGCCGCGCCGGCGCATGGCCGACTCGCTCGACAGGATCTTCGCGTACAAGTACGACCGGAAGGCCGTCGTCCCGTTCCTGGAGTCGAAGCTCTTCGGCATCGGCGTCGAGAGCTACACGGTGAACTCGCACGAGTTCGTGATGGGCTACGCGATGAAGGCGAAGATCCTCGCGCTCCTCGACATGGGCCACTTCCACCTCACCGAGTCGGTGGCGGACAAGATCAGCTCGTTCCTGATGGCGTTCGGCAAGGTCGCGTTCCACATCTCGCGCCCCGTCCGCTGGGACTCCGACCACGTCATCCGCCAGAACGACGACCTCCGCGCCTGCGCGCAGGAGATCGTGAAGATGGACCCGAAGAACTTCATCATCGCGCTCGACTACTTCGACGCGTCGATCAACCGCGTCGCGGCGTGGGTGCTCGGCATGCGCAACATGCAGAAGGAGCTCCTCAAGGCGATGCTCACGCCGTGGAAGGACCTGACGAAGCTCCAGGACACGGGCCGCTTCACCGAGCAGCTCGTCCTCCAGGAGGAGTACAAGAACTATCCGTCGGAGGAGGTCTGGGCGGAGTTCTGCGCGCGCGCGGGCGTCGTCGCCGACGAGGCGTGGCTCGCGGACGTCAAGCGGTACGAGCAGAACGTGCTCTTCAAGCGCTGAGAAAAGCGGCAAGGGAAAACGGCAAAAGAGGACGGGCGACCGAAAGGCCGCCCGTCCTCTTTTGCAGGGTTGCCCTTTGTCTATCCTAAAATCGCAGTTGAGGCCAAGGGGGCGTGGCTCTCCCCTCTCTGCGCGAGAGTCGGTGCGGACGAACGGCGCGCTGCGGGCAGTCCGCTCCGTGGACGAAAAAAGTTGACATGTCTTTTGCTCCACAGCGGGGAATTTTATGATACAACCCGACTTTGCCACTTCATTTTTTGAAAAGAGCGGTTTGAGCCAATGTTCACGCGGGTTGCGTGAAACAACAGCC
>CAKUGW010000034.1 GCA_934654805.1 uncultured Kiritimatiellota bacterium | reverse complement strand
AGTGTGTTCAGTGGCGCATCTCGTGCGCCACCGCGATGAGGCCCGGCCTCTTCGCCTCGATCTCACGGATCCGCTCGACAACCGTCTTCCGGCTGAAGCGCGCTTCAACAACCGATTTCATGACACCCGCCATCTCCCGAACGGAATGGCTGCCGGCAAGTCCACCGACAAGAACGACGACCGCAAACGCCAGCCCGCCGAACGCACACATGCACACCATTTTCCGCATCATACGTCCAATCCTTCTTCCATCGCACACATCTGTTTCATTCATCGATCTCACATTTTGTTATGCGCCACGCGCCATTTCGGTTTTCCAATCTAATGTCCATTTGCGACACATCGACTCTCGCCCCTTTTTGCGACTGGAGTTTAACAGACACATGCCAAGTCGTCCCCGTTGCGGTTTCGGAATAGGCACGAATAACGTGATTTGAATACCCCATCTCAAGAACAAAGTCCCGGAAGGCCTTGGACGCCTGTGGCGTCAGCATCGTCAAATCGGCAGTCCCGCATTCCTCAATGCGGAGAGCGTCTGAGAAATGAAACAGGTAAGTCTTATAATCGCCTGATACCATCCCTTTGACAAAACCGAGACACGACATCTGCGGAGTCGAACAATCAATGGAACTGATGTTGTTCAAAACCGATTGCGAGAGTTCCACGTTCAGGCATTGAACGATGTTGGTAATCACTGCCGCATGAACAGTCGCCATCACTTCAAGTGCCGACAAAATCGCCATTAGTTTCTTTGCCATCCTGTTATTTCTTTCTTTTTGCTTGTCCAAACTGCATGTCCTGAAGATTCATCCCAAAACCAGAATTCACGGCTATCAGAAACACAATCTATTGCACAGGCATTTCGCCCCTCTGGACAGTCATTGGCAATTTTCCATGCCTCAATCACCGAGCGTCCCGACTTTACCTGTTCCACAAAGCGACTCGCAATAGCCGTTCCTCCTCGACTGTCGAGCGGAGCCTTAAGAGCGTACCCCAAGAGAATCTTTGCTCCGCAGTTTTCCCATCGCTCGCCAGGATAAGAACCTCTCATCTTAAAGTGCCTGACCCTATACAGGAACTTCTGCGTGTTAAGGCGATAGTTACGCACATCCAAGACTGCACAGCCAGCCAATATCGCGACTTTTACGTCACGTGTCCATTTGTTGTTCACCATCGTCGGTGAGAATCCTCCTTGGACATGACCTGTCGCATGGTTTCCATGTCCTGAAAAGTAGAAGTAGTCGGCCTGATTCATGATCTGACGCTTGGAACTCCACACGCCGCCATACGAAACCGACACGACCTCACATCCAGCCGCCTTGAAGAAAGATTCAGAGGGAATTGAATTCGGCGGTTGCGATTCAAGGCTTTTCGTAGATTCGCGTGTCGCCTTTCCGCGGAACTCGTAGCCCAATGAGGAGAACGCCTCGCTGTCCGAAAGGTTCTGGCCTGAGTCCGCCGCAAGATTCGCCATGTCGATCCACGCCATCTCGTCCACGTCGTCCTCGTCCTGCGCCGGCAGGAGCCCCAGCTCAATCAGCTGCGCGCGCGTCCGGGTCATGCGGACCTCGGAATTCATTCCGCTGCTGAAGAACTCGGAGGCCGAAACGGGAATCGCGACGCCATCCGGACAAGCGCCCGACGTCGACACCACGACGTTGCTCCCCATCACGCGCCGGAAGAGGTCGAAGTCCGCGATGGCCGGCGTGACCGTCACCCGAATCCGGAGCTCCTCGTCGTCCAGCAGCACGCGCGACGCCGCGAGTTCGGGCCATGCCTCGTCATCCGGGTCGCAGATCGAGACTTCGCACCGGTAGACGTGCAGCGTCGCCTCCAGCCCCTCGGCCACGTTCCCGCCCTTGTCCTCGCGCATGTGGACGTGCGACGTCAGGAGGCCGCCGGCATTCTCCGCCATCCACCCCAGACCATGGACGACCTCGTTTCCGGGAAGCCGCACCGCCTTGTAGCTTTCGTAGGACGGCGCAGTCGGCAGCCCGTTCACCTTCGCCTGCCAGCAGTACCAGTTCGGGTCGGTGTGTCCGTCGGAGTTCAGCCACTGCATCGTGAGGCGATAGGAGTTCCCCTTCTTCAGGACTCTCAGCCGCTCCGAGCCAGCCCCCGGCGAGGCCATCGAGAACGTGTCCGACAGGCGGTCGAACGGCCCGAGCCCGGCGACCGTCATGCTCCAGGCGGCGTAGTCGCCGTTGATGTCAAAGCGAATCCCCCGGTACGGGAAGTTCACCGGGGGCTTTCCGCCGTCGCCTCCATCGACAGGGTCAGATCCGTTGCAGATCTCCAGGAAGTCCGAGACGCCGTCTCCGTCCGAATCCGCCGCGTGCGGGTCTGTCCCCAAGGACTGTTCGTCCGAATTGCAGAGACCGTCGCCGTCCATGTCGCCGGAAGCGCCGTTTTCGCCGGAAGCGTCCACCGGGTCAAGTCCCTGCGCCACTTCCCAGCCGTCGAGCAACCCGTCACCGTCTGAGTCAGTCGCCAGGGGATTCGTGTCACGGCCAACCTCATCGCCGTCCTTCAGACCATCCCCATCCGTGTCGGCGTTGATCGGACTTGTCCCGTACACGTTCACTTCCTGTCTGTCCGAAAGCCCGTCGCCGTCCGTGTCGGCGTTCAGGGGGCCTGTCCCCCACTGCTGCTCCTGAAGGTTCGTCAGTCCGTCCCCGTCAGGGTCCGCGCCCGCCCCGTCGTCGCCAGCCGACACGAGCGGATCGAGGCCGTGCGCGACCTCCCAGTCGTCCCGCAGCCCGTCGCCATCCGAATCCGCCGACAGCGGATTCGTGCCAAGGCCGATCTCCACATCGTCATCGAGGCCGTCGCCGTCCGTATCGGCGCTGGTCGGCAAGGTGCCAAGGGCGACCTCGGCGCCATCGTCCAAGCCGTCGCCGTCCGTGTCGGCCCGAAGCGGATCCGACCCGTGCCCCAGGCGGTACTCGACCGTCGTCCCCGGCAGGATCGGCCCGCGCTCGGCGAAGTCCCACGTCAGGTTGTAGAGCCCGTCCGGCGTGACGATGCGCCGGACCTGCACGCCGACGACGGCATCTGATCCGTCAAGCCAGACGTCCGACGCAAGGTAGCTCACGCGCACGACGGAACCAGTCCCGCCGGGGACGATGACCTGATAGGTCATCCTGCGGTCGTCGGACGTCCCTCGCAGCCTCACGTTGCGGTATTCGACGACGAAGCAGCCGTTGCTCTCGACGATCCCCGTCCGCATGCACGACGAGGCGTCGCCGTCGACCAGCGCCGTGCTGCACCAGTAAGGCGCAACCAGGATGTCGCCCATGCTGTAGGTCCCCCTGTCCAGCGGCGTCGCGAGTTCGGGGAAGACAAGAGCAACGTTCGATCCGGGCGCATTCAGGTACATGACCCCGTTGTCGAAGCACACCGCCTTCGACATCAGGCTGCCAAGGACCGTCAGGCCGTCAGGCAGTGAAGCGACCGCAAGCGCTCCCCAGTAGCTGTGCAGGCCATCTCCGTATGAGGTTCCGTAGACCGTCGCCCAGCCCGTCGTGTCGTACCACTCGAAACCGTCCGCCTTGACAACGCATCCCGTCTCGGCTCCGTCCACAACTCCATCCCCGTCGGTGTCTGCGCCCAGGGGGTCTGTCTCCAGGGCAACCTCATCGCCGTCGCCCAGCCCGTCCCCGTCCGTGTCGGGGTTCGCGGGGCCTGTCCCCAGCGTCCACGCCTCATAGGCGTCCGAGAGGCCGTCGCCGTCCGAGTCGTCCTGCGTGGCGAGCCGGAAGAACGCCATGCGTTCCATCGCGTCCGTCGGGAAGCTGCCCACATCGATCTCGACAGCCGCGGGGGGCTGCGCGCCGGACACGTCGACCTGCGCGAGGCGCGTCCAGCCGCCCGATGCCAGCTGCCAGTGCCCAAAGACGTCGAGACGGCCGTTGGGCAGGGAGTGGGCGTCCGGCCACGCCACCCCCAGCGTCACCGCGTCAGTTCCCTTCTCGATTCCATAGAAACAGGGGTTTGTCACCGAAGACAATGTGAGGTTGCTGTCGCTTAACGCGGAGTTGTTGGAGGCGGGGAGGCGCGGAGGGTCTTTGACAGGATTCACAGGATTTGAGGCGTTTGGCGTATCCGTCTCGGCAATCCTGTCAATCTTGTCAATCCCGTCTAAAAAACCACCCGCCGCTTCGGCGCACCGTTCCTTGTACGTCCGCGTCACCGAGCCCTCCATCGTCGCATAGGCCATGAACCCACCCAAAAGGAAGACCGTCGGCCAACCAAGCCGCCGGACCGCCGCGCGCGCACGGGCGGAACAGCGCGACAGGCCAAGCGCCAGCGCGGCAAGGGCGACACCGCCCAAGCCAAGGCAACAACCCCACAGCACGACTGTGTCGAACGCCTCCTTTAACGCAGATGCGTCCACAGGATATTACCCTTACAGCCGTCCATCAGGCCCGTGCGGGCAATCCGCCCGAAGTTCCCGCCCTTGTCGGACTTCGGCTGGTCGCTTGTCGCATAGGCCGGCTGGATCCGGTAGAGCAGGTACTTCTCGCCGTGCGTCGCGCCCTTCGCCGGATAGCCCCAGTCGCGCACGAGCTCGTCGCGCGTAAACGTGCCGACGAATTCCGCCGCGAAATACCGTCCGTCCCTCGCGCCGTTGAAGAGCCAGATCTCGTCGACCCGCTTCGCCGCCCCTGCGTCAACCGCATCGTCCGCGTCGAGGGGATAGTTGTAGTAGCCGGGCCAGCGCTCCAGCTGCCCCGCCCGGTACGTTCCGACGAGGACGACCCTCTTCCCTGCCTTCTCCTTGAAACTCATGCGCGTATTATACCATCTTGTCCGCGTTCCCGCGCCGCGCCAACAACCTCAAGCACCCAGCGCCAGCCTGTCGTGCCGGGCTGAGTCTGTCGGGGTGAAAGGCGGGAGGGACGCGCTTGCCGCGCTCGCCTTGCTCGCGGCTTCGCCCGTGCGTTCCCCTTGAAGCGGTCTCGTCTGGAGGCGCAGATGCCTCGCGAAGCGGCGGCGCAGGCCGCCCGTGGCCCGTCGGAGCCGACAGTCGCACGGGAGGAGCGAAGGGATCGCCTGTCGCCTCGGTTTTCTCGCTTGCGGAAGCGCATCCTGCCGAGGGGAATGGCTCGTCACGTCTGATTGACTGACGTGTGGCGACAGGTGCGACTCCCGGAGCGACCCGGATCGAGGCCGCAGGCCGACATAGACGGAGCGCAGCGACGTCCGTGCGGGCGACCTGTCGGGCCGACGGGCCGAGATGCGGACGACTGTCGCGCAGAGACTCAAATCCGGCCGAAGCCGCATTTCACCCAGACGGTGAAGACATCGCCACGCCCAACCCCCGCAAATAAAGGCTGAAGCCGCCTTTGGGCGGCCTCGACTGCGACAGTTAGGATAAACAAAGGGCTAACAGCTCACGAGGCCGCATGAACCGACCCACATCTATGCCCGAAGAGCCTTTACGCTATCTGTACGAACCCACCGTATTTCCAGCGTTTCCACCTCATAGGAATGGACAAGGCCCCGACAAATGGGGGCCTGTCCCTCGCGCATCCTTTTTCGGACAGGAACGGAACTGTATCACTCGGACTGTATCACTCATGTCTGACCCTTTATTTGTCCCTCGCGCATCCTTGTCAGAAAACGCAGGTCAGCGAGAGCCCGCAGGGAAAGCACCAGCTGCGGTTGCGCGCGCCGCTGTCCGACTGACGGATGTAGTTGCGCGACGCCTCGCGTACATGACGGTCGAAGAGGAAGTCGCTGTAGGCGACGAAGCCCGACAGCGTCAGGCGCTCCGTCACGCGCCAGACGAGCGAGATCCCGAAAACCGTGTCCATCAGCCCCGCCCGGTCGAGACGTCCGACGAGATCCGGCGACGGCAGATATCCCTTGACGCGCTTGCGGTCGCCCCAGCCCTGCGCGACGGACGGCATGAGGCTCACGCCCCCTTCCAGCGGAATCTCCTTCGAGAGACTGAAGTTGAGGTAGGTGCCGTTGTCACGGACGGTGTCCCGTTCGTAGGCGAGGCGCGGCACAAGCCACAGGTCGGGCAGCGCGACGTCCGCAAGCCAGAACTGCGTGTCTGCGATGTGTGTGCGCGGCGGGTGGTACTCGTAGCGGTAGCCGACGCCGACCTCGACGCTCGTCGGCAATCCGCTGATCTCGTCCGGCGTGAACGTGTGCCGCAGGTCGACGGGGAAGTCGATTTCCCAGAAGTCCCACGTGCGGTCGCCGCGTCCCATGCGCATGCCGATGTCCGTGAGGTCGATGTAGAACTTGCCGCCTACGGAGAGGCTGTCGAAGAAGGTCAGCTCGCCTGACGGCAGAAGATTCGGGCGATCCGCGTCGGGGAGTCCGTAGGACAGCACCTTCGACGCGAAGTCCAGCGAAGCCGAGCCGCGCACGAAACCGTCCAGACCCTCGCCGGTACATGACAACGCACTTGCGGCGGACAAGACCGACAATATCGTGAAAAGCCTTTTCAATCAGATTCCCTTCACGTCAAACCGTCCTTCGCCCGCAACGACCGCCTCCGAGACGCCCCTCAGGTTCTTCGCGCGGACGGTCGGACGGAAACCCCGCCACAGCCGCAACAGCGGCCCCTCGACGCCCGTGACCGTGACGTTCTCCAGCGTCAGCCGCCCGATCTCGGCGCCGCGGACGAGTTCGGCGACAGGCTGGGCAAATGAGATCTCGCAGTCCTTCAGCGTCAGGTCCAGCTTGACGTCATGGCCCTTCGCCCCGTATGCGCAGAGCGGCAGACGGATGCCCGCGGCCTTCACGCGCTCGAACGTGATGTCCGTCATCGGCACGCCGCGCTGCCACTGCTCGTTGTCGTAGTTGTAGTGCAGGAAGCGGTCGGCGTTCTCGACCGTGCAGTCGCGCAGGACGATGCGCCGCGCGAAGTCGCGGATCGGGTGCGTGCCGTCCGCGTAGTAGGTGAAGAACGAGAGCATGTTGTTGCGCCCGAGGGACGAGCCGGGCGGCGTCGGCACGCCGGCCTCCTTCTGCTCCTGCGTGAGGGAGCCGCGGAAGCCCCACTCGCCGGGGCCCTTGATCGTGCAGCGTTCGATCAGCACGTCGTTGCCGCCAAAGCGGAACGCGCTGCAGGACGAGTTGACGAAGCAGTCGCGCACCGTCACGCGATGGTTGTCGAACCCCGAAAAGCAGTCGTCGCCCGTCTTGAACGTGCAGTTCTGTATCAGCACGTCGTCGCACCCGTTGAAATGCACGGCATCATGCCCGCCGAGGCACGTCACGCCGTCGAACGAGAAGCCCTGCACGTCCGCGAGGCGGTGCGCCCAGTTGCCGGTGTTGTTCACCGTGTAGCCCCGGAAGGTCAGGTTCGTGCAGTCGATGGCGTTGATGCCGAGCGGGCCGCGATAGAACTCCTCTCCCGCCGGGTCGTAGGGGTTGGCCCCGTCGATGAGACTGTCCGGCTCGCCGACGATCGCCGCATCCGTCGCCTTGTAGAGGCGGATGAGCGCGTTGTTCCAGCGGCTTCCCGGATAGCGCCAGATCGTGTCCTTGTAGGTCGTGTCGCTCTGGTACCAGCGCTCGTGCGAGACGATCTTCGGATCGACAGGCTCGACCATGTCCCTTTCGAGGATGTAGTATTTCTCGATGTCGCGCGAGCCGAGCAGCCGGCAGCCCGATTCCAGGTAGAGCGTGACGCGGCTGCGCAGGCGCAGGCCGCCGACCTTCCACGTGCCCTTCGCGAGCCGCACCGTGCCGCCGCCCGCGCGGAAGCAGTCGTCGATTGCGCCCTGGACGACGCGCGTCGCGTCGCCTTCGACAGGCGAGGGGCGGACGGTCTGCCGCGCGCCCCCTGACGAGCAGCAGCCGGCAAGAAAGGCCGCCGCCAATGCGGAATGAATCTTCATGTCCATGTCGAGTTTTCTCCTTGTTTGTTATCCAGATTGTCTTGCGAGAGGCGCGCCGGCGTTCCGTTCACGCCTTCCGTCAGGCCTGCCCGCGTCACGACGGCGCAGATCATGCCGTTCACCTGACATCCGCTTCCGTCGTGCGCGTCCTCCCGTCCGCATCCTTCCACGACAGCCGGTAATGGCCGCGAAATCCCCGGAAGCGGACCTGTCCGTCCGGGGTCACGGCGACGCGGGCCTTCGTCTTCCATTCCCGGTTGACCAGGTTGTTCAGCGCATGGAAAGCCGCCTTGGGGCGCATGTCGCGCGTGAACAGCCCGCTCGTGGTCGGCTCTCCGGCATGCCCGCAGCCGTCCACGACGTTCCACCAGGTGATGCCGCAGACCGCCGGACAGGAGAACCAGGCCCTGTAGAGATTCCGCGCCACGACGGCCTGGCGCAGACGCGCCTTGGCGTCTTCGCCCGGGGCCGAGATCGTGATCTCGCTCATGTGGACGGGCTTCCCGAGCGCGGCCAGCATCCCGATGCGCGCACGCACCTGCGCGGGGCTCTCGACCTGCCAGAAATGCGTGCTGCCCCAGCGGCCCTTGTCGCGCTCCCCGCCGAAGCGGGCGATCTCGTCCAGGGCATTCGTGCCGAACAGGTGCATCTGCGCCCCGACGACGTCGATGCGCGCCCCCGCCTTCTCCAGGAGGACGATCTCGTTCGTGTAGACGCGGTTCACGTTGCACTCGTTGATGTTGAGCGCCACGTCCGCCGGAAACGCCTCGGCCGCCGTGCGAAAGGCCGAGAGGACGAAGTCCGCGCCGCCGACGCCATGGTCGCCAAACGTCACGGGCAGGCCCGAAGGGACGCCTTTGGCCGCGTCCACCTCGTCACAGCTCTCGTTCACGACATCCCAGCTCTGCACCCTGTTCCCGTAATGCGCGGCGATCGCGCGGATGCGCGCCTCCTGCACGGCGCGCAGGCTGTCCGTGAAGACGGGCGCGAGACGCGCGAAGTCCCGTTCGGAATGCGTCTTGACGAACGCCCTGTACCACGGCTCGTATGCGTCCAGGTACCAGCGGCGAAACGACTCGCCCCGGAAGTCGGGCGGCAGGTCCGGGAAGCCGAGACGGGTCTTCTCCTCCGCCGGCAGGCACGTCGCGTAGAGCCATCGCGGAATGGCGTTGGCCGCATTCCAGACGAGCGGATGCCCGTGGACGCGCACGCCCCGCTTCAGACACCAGCCGATCGGCAAGTCCGTCGCCGGACGCCGCCAGTGCGGCTGGGCGCACGGGTCTCCCTGGGCGTTCCAGAACGCCTCGGCGTCCCGCGCCTCGGGCGCGAAGCGGCACATTCCGCGCTCGGGCTCGAAATCCGCCCAGTAGAAGCCCACGGTCGCCGAGTTGAAGAGCGTCCCGTAGAGCTCACGGTAGCGTCGGTTGCGCGCGGGCGTCCCCAGCTGGTCGAAGTTGAAGATGTGCGCGCCGAAGCGGAAGGCGTGCCCGACCTGCTCGACCTCGACCGTCGTCCCGGGCGCGGCCGCCACGGAGATCGCCGCGTCCGCCTGGCGCACGCGCGCGATGTCCTCGTCCAGCCGCCGCATCTCCTCCGGGTTCCAGACCTGCCGATAGGCTTCGCCCATGGCCGCGCCGGCCGGGTCGCCCGCGAACCGGATGCGCACGGGGTCGTCCGACTCCTCGACAACCCTGAGGTAGCCGTCAAGTCCGTCGCCGTCATCCTCGAAGACCCGCACGTCGAACCCGAACTCGGCCGCGCGGATCGGCAGCTCGGCCTCGTACACGTCCGTCGTCCCGTCGCGGAAAAGCCTCCGCACGGGATGCGTCTGCGTCTTCCCGCCAACCGTCACGAGCGCCTCGAAGCGGTCGCCGGGGGCGGAGATGTCGTCCGTCACCTCCGCGCGCAGCTCGACGCCGTCCGCCGTCCGCGACAGCCAGATCCGCGCCGCATGGTCGGACGGTCCCTTCCAGAGCCGGTCCGTCAGCGCGGGATTCGCCGCATAGTAGTCCTTGACGTGCCGGGCCGAATCCAGGACGAAGTCCGGGGGGCGGTCCAGGCTGTCGTCCGCGATCTCCTTCACCGCCGGCGGCTTCGCCGGCAGCTCCTGCGGGTCAACGGCGTCGGCACGGGTCGCGCCCTCCAGCAGGTAGGCCTGCGGGTTCGGCACGGGCCTGACGACGAAGACGCCCTCGACGCACGGCTCCGGCGTGAGGTTTCCCATGATGTCGGAGCGGAAGACGCGCGTCGCGTCCGTCCGCAGGCGCACGGGGCGGACGAGGCCCAGGCGCGCGTCATCGTCCCACGCCGCCAGCACGATCCCCTCGAATCCCTCGTTCGCGCCCCGGAAGCGCAGGATGTGGCGGTGCCGCTTCGAGTACACGGTCCCGTCGCTCTCCAGCCCGCCGAAGATTTTCGTCAGCGCGGCGAACGCCGCATAGGTCGCGCGAGGCCGGTAGTCCGGCGTCATCAGGCCGAAGCCCGGCTCATGCCCGTCGAACCAGCCCGTCGCGCGCAGGTTGTACCAGATGAAGTCGATGGCGCCCCGGCTCCAGGCGAACAGCGGCTTCTTCCACACGGTCTGCGTCACCTGCTCCTCGTTCCCGAACGCCCCCGTCTGCGAGCTCTCGTTCGAGAGCCACGGCCGCGATCCCATCGGCGTCGCCGCGCGGAACGGCAGGAAGATGTCGTCGATCTGGTGGATGTACGCCGACGGCCCGCCGTGACCGTGCAGGGCCCAGGCGTCAAAAAGCTCGGGATGCTGGGCCAGGGCCTCGACCAGCCCCTTGTTGACGTGTTCGGGCGAGCCCTCGAGGTCGGACGTGTTGACGTGCGCCCAGCCGTTCGGGATCACCCAGGCGTCCGGGCATCCGGCGTGAACGCCCTCATAGCCCTCGCGCTGCATCCGCAGCGCCTCCTCGGGCGTGAGGGCGTCCGCCGGCGAGAAGTCCCATTCGTTGCCCATCTCGTAATAGTCGATCTCGCGGCCGTACCGCGCCGCGATGCGCCGGCAGAAGTCCCTGAAAAGCCCCGGTCGGGACGGCCTGACGCCGTAGCGTGACTTTGGGTTCGTCTTCGCCCAGTTCCCGTTCGGATCCCAAGCCCATGCCGGCGTGCCGCCCACGATGATGTCCAGGGACATTCCCGCGTCCCGCAGGGTCTTCAGCATGAAGTCGGCCTTCTCCCAGTCGAAGACGCCTTCCTGGCGCTCGACGTGCGCGAACATGAACGAGTAGTCCGTGCGCACGAGCTTGGCGCCGCACGCCACAAGCGCGTCTACCGTCGGCTTGACGTTGTTCGGCAGGTAGTGCGTGCCATGGTAGTGCACGCCGAAGCGGAAGCGCTCGCGCGGCACGGGCCTGCCGGCGACGTGTCGGTCGATGACGGCAAAGGCCGTCTCGTGCCGGGCGCGCGAACCGTCGTCCCCCTCGACATCGCACGACACGCGCCAGAACCCCTTGGCCGGCAGCGGCCAGGGAAGCTCGACGCGGACGGTCTGCCCCGCTTCGACCGTCTGCGCGAACGGGACCTCGAACGTGCGCCCGAGGAAGTCCTCGCCGTGGAAGAGCGTCCGCCAGCGAATCGCCCGCCGCGCGGGATTCCGGACCGTGAGGAACGGGCGCTCGTCCGCGCCGCGCGAGATGTGCAGGGGATTCCCCGTCTCCGCCGAGAGCCTCAGGGCCTCGGCCGCGCTTTGGCGAAAGCGTCCGCCCGCCAGCAGGATCTCATGCGAGCCGTCCCGGACGATGTCGTTCGTCCCCGACAGCAGCCTCCAGAACTGGTACTGCCTCTCGAACGGGAGGTCCGTGCGAAACGTGACGACGCCATTCGTCGCCACTCCGGGGAAGCCGAGCTTCCGCCCCTTCCAGACCTCGCCCTGCGATTCCGTCGACAGCATCAGCGTCAGCGGGCCGGAGAAGGCCGGCGTCAGGCGAAACCGCAGGCTTTCGGCCCCTGGGAAAGGCGCGGCTCCAGGATAGGACGTGTCGACCGAGATCGGCTCGACGGACGTCACGGCGCGCGGGGCCTCTCCCGCCGCCACGTCCTCGATGCGGACCAGCCGGACAGAGCCCGTGCCCGTCTTCTCCTTGAAGTCCATGTCAACGGAAGAAAGCGACAGCCCGCCGTCGACACGCCGATTGACCTTCTTGCCCCATGACGTGTGCTTCGGCAGGTGCGCCTCGTCCAGGACAAAGCGCAGCCGAAGCCGGCCATCCGCATCCACGCTTTTCGAGACCGAACGGAACTGGAAATGCTCGTCTTCCGCATCCGTCAGCGTCAGCGTCATGCGCTGCGACACACGCCCTTGCGGGACTCCGCCAAGGACAAGCTCCACCGTCCGTCCGAACCAGTCCAGCCGCCGTCCCACCGCGCGCGGCACGCCCACCACGCACCAGGCCGCCGGCTTCGCCTCGCGCGCGCCGTCAAAGGCGATCGTAAGCCCGTCAGCCCCCTGCACCTTCTGGTGCGGCTTGTTTTGCGGATCCTTGAACTGGGCGGAATACAGGGGGAAGCCGCGGTCTCGGGCAAAATCGACCAGGACTTCGCGACGACCAGCCGTCGAAACCGGCAAGGCATGGACGCCCGCGTTCGCGTTCGTGCCCGCATCGCCGCCAAGGCGTGTCTCGGCAGGGAAAGGCGCCGCGAGCCCTGCGTGGACAAGCCCCAACGTGAACGCTCCTGCCGCGCATGCGACGCGCAGGCGCAGCCGCTTCCCGACCTTTCGGGGGTTTCTCATCTCCTGTTGTCTCCTTTTCTTTTCCTGCATTGAGCGAATGATGGCCTAACGAATGATGACGAGGGATCCGCATTGGCTCTCAAACCGCGAGAAGACGGCGCCCTCGGCTTCCGAGTCCTCGGGTGAGCGCACGTATGCGAACGTCAGGGAAATCGTCTCCGCCGTCTCGAACGGAAGGCAGACGTCCCCGTCTTTCGCCGTGAACTCATGCGCGGAACCGCCATCGACACGGACCGTCAAGACGCCGGCCCCCGTCACCCGGAAATTGGCATAGCGCAACGTCTTGTCGCCTCTGCATCGCCAGGCGCAGGCAAAGGCGCCATCCCGCAAGAGCAGTTCCGAGCCGACGACAAAGACTTCCGGCCCAGCCTCCGTGACCGTGACGCGGCCTCTACGATCCAGCGTCTTTCCATATGCCGCCCGATAGTCATATTCATAGGCGCCCGCATCCACGGCGCCGTTGTAGACGCGCGCGCCTTTCGCGAGGTCCAGGTCCGAGGACCGCCCTTCGACAAGCTCGGCGTTGTCGCCCGCGTCGATCGCCTTGTTGCCGGGCAGCGGACGGCCCTGCTCGTCGACGGGAAGGTCCGAAAGCGGATAGACGGCATTCCCTCGGCAGCTTCCGTCTGTCGCGAACACGATGGACTGCGCCACGTCCGCGACGACGTTGTTCACGGCATGGGCATAGGCAGTCGACTTGGGCTTTGACGACGCGAGAATCAGGTTGTTCGCCATCTCCGCCGTCTCCGGGTAGCGGAAACTCACAAGCGTGCCGAGCGGCCAGGCCCTCTCGCCCCAGAGAAAGCAGTTCGGGCCGATCGTCGAGTTGCGCAGCGCATAGATGGACGAAAGCGGAACATCACAGCACCGGTCGATGAAGCAGTTGTACGCGCGAAGCCGCGCGCCCGCGCCGCCGGAGCCATACGCCCAGTCGTTGTCGAACACGCAGCGCACGTACGTGCCCTGATAGGCGTTGTGGCAGTACGACGCGCACGCGCGGATCTCGCAGTCCTCCACGACCGACGAGTCCCTCGCCAGAACGGCACCGCCGATCGTGTTGTCATTCTGCGCGGTGCCTTCGCATGACGTGCCGCCGTCTACAAGCCGGAACCCGCACAGGCGAGAGCCCTCGCCCAACACGACGCAGCGAACGGCCCCGGGGCCAAGCGACAGCAGCGCCCCGGACCCGACAAACTGCGTCGGCGTCTTCGTGTCTCGTACGCCTGTGATGACCGTATCCGCAGCCGAGCCGTCGGACATGAGCGTGACATAGGGTGGCACGACCGCGCGCGTCGGGATTTTCGTCCCGCTCACGGCGCCGGCGAACACATCCGCATGCACGCGTTCCCCGTCGGCATATGTGCCAGGCGCCGCATGAACCGTATCTCCTGGCAGGGCCTCGTCCAGCGTCGCCGCCAGGGTCCGCTTCGCCGTCGCGCGCGAGAGGCCGTCCGCCTCGTCATTCCCGGACGTGGAATCGACATAGCGGTCAATCGGCTCATAGGCCGCCCCATGGCAGCCGGCGACGCACGTCGCGGAGCCGTTTGCGAACAGCGGCTCGCCATCAATCCCGTCCGTGTAGTACTTCCAGTAGGAATAGCTCCGCCCGGCAAACGCGACGGCCGTCGAGCCGGCCGACAGGGACTGGCAGCCCGGACGCAGCCGCCAGACCCCGCGCATCGGTGACGTGAGGCAGTCCTCCGCCAGACAGGAGTTCCCGTCTTTCTGCCAGTTCGCGTGCGGCGTCGGCCATGCCACGCAAGACAGAGTCGTGTTCGCCTCGGCCGCGTCCCACTTCGGCGAGTCGGCGACAACGCAATTGGCACGTGCAGCAGAGACTTCGAACGGCGACTGCGCCGTCTCTCGCACGGTACACCCTGTCAGACGGCAACCCTGCCCGTACAGGTAGGCATTTGCCGCGTTCCCGTACAGAAGGCAGCTGTCCAGGGCCGAGCCGAACACGACGCCGCTGATGCGGGTGATCTCCGGGTCGCAGGCCGTCGAGACCGTCCGGTTCCCGACGATCACGCAGCGCTGCATCCAGCCGTTGTACGTTGCCGCGCCGAAATACGCCACGTTGTTGGAAATGACGCAGTCCAGCACCTGCCCGTACTCGTACCATCCGACCCACGTTCCGCACAGGACGCCGGCGCCGCCGAAGTTGCCGCGGTTCCGGTCGTTCGGGTTCGGCTTCCCGGCCGCCGCGAACCGCGCTGCGGGATCGCTGTCCGTCGCGCCCCCGGTGATCGTGAAGCCCTGCACGCAGCTGTGGACGTTCCCGACGAACTGGACGCAGCGCATGGCATCGGGCCCGCACCCGTCATGCGCCGTGTCCGTCTCCGAGCGACGCCCCCTGATGACCGTCGACTCCGCCCCCGCGACCGAGACGACGCGCAGGGCCTTCGCGATCAGGAGACGGTTCGACGTCGTGCAGACGTCATCGCTGTCCGCCCGAGCAAGCGCGCCGCCCTCGGCATAGACGCCGGGACGGGCGAAGACAACGCCCTTCTCCGCCGACTGGTCGGCCGCGTACTGCAGCGTGCGGTACGGCCTCCCCTCCGAGCCGGCCGCCGGGTCCGTCGCGTCGTCCACGCCCGTCTCGGGATCGACCCACTTGACGCCGTTGGCGTAGTGGACGGTCATTTCGACCTCTTGCCCGGCGGGCGGCAGGGCGATCGTGAACGAGCGTCCGTCAGGATTCGGAAAGCGGTAGAGATCGACGTTCTTGCGGTCCTTCAGCCCCGTCGCCAGGCCGAACAGGGCATTCGTCTCCCCCAGATCGCAGTCCAGCCGCACGCGCGCCGGGAACTCGGCCGCCGAAAGGTAGATCCAGTCGTGCCGATCGCTGTTTCCCTGCCACATGCCCGCCTTGACGATGCGTCTCCCGTTCACGAAGACATTTGTGGAAGACGCCAGCGAACGCGGGAACTTCACGATGCCGCTGGCGCAGACGACGCCGCCCTCGGCCGCGCCGATGTCGACCCTGCCGCCCTGCACGCGCGGCCGCCCGTAGAAGTCAGCCGCGCGATAGGCTTCGGGCACGAGCGCAAGCGCCTCGTCTGATCCGGCGTCGACCAGCGGGCTCTCGGCGCGCAGCCGCCAGTCCGTCAGCGGCGAGACCATCTGGTAGGGCGACGAGAGGTCTGACTCGTCGCCGCTGCCGAAGTTGCCCTTTCCTTTCGGAAGCTGACCGGGAAGCGTCGTCGCGCAGCAGGCGCTGTCGGCGTACGGCTCGACGCTGACGATCCGATGCCCGAAGAAGAGGCAGTTGCGGAAGACGAGCCGCGCGAGAGAGGCCGTGTCGACCTTCTGCGCGGCATAGCCCTCGTTGGCCGTGAACGTGCAGTTGACGAACGGGCCATAGTCGCCGGTGCCGACGACCGGGCAGTTCAGGTTGTGCTGGTAGTCGCCGCCCGAGCGCCCGCAGCCGACGAAGACGCAGTTGAACGCCCCCTGCGTGCGCGCGACCGCACCGAGGAGGGGCGTCACGCTCGTGCACCGCTCGACCAGCGCGCGGACGAGGAGGCCGCCGGAGAGCGCGCCGCCCGCGCCGCCGCTGACGCAGTCCGAGAACGTGCAGTCCACGAACGCGTTCGTGGCCGATGCGTCGCCCGCGCACCAGGCACCGCCGCCCTGCTCCGCCGCGCCGACCGTGCGGCCGCCGCGAACCGTGAGCCGCTCCACAAGCGAGCCGCGCGCCTCGGCGGCCAGGTACAGGCCTCGGACGGCCCCGCCCCCAAGCCCGTCCGCGCCAAGCCCCACCCCGCCCTCGATGACCGTCAGGCCCCGTCCGGCCCCGACGAGGCGCACGCGCCGGACGAGGCTGACGCGCGCCGGCGTTCCGTCGCCCGTCGCGGACTCCCCCTCCCGGTAGAGGCCCGCGCCAATCCGGATGACGTCGCCGTCGTCCGCCGCCGACACGGCCTGCTGGACTTGACGGAAAGGACGGGCGGACGAGCCGTCCCCGCCGTCGCCGGCGTCCGCCGACACGTGCCAGGTCCGCCCGGCGAATGACGCGCCCGGCGAACCGGCGTCGCACCGGCCGGCCCACGCGCCGACGGCTGCGCACGCCACGACACACGCTTTGACTGCAGTCTTCATTCGTCCCCCCTTTCCTGAAAGCCCGCCGTGTCTCCCCCCGCGTCGAGGTGCCTCACGCCCTTCAGCCGCGCGCCGCTGAAATAGACGGGCTCGTCTGACAGCTTCAGCTCAAAGGCGTTCACGCCCGACGCTTTGCCGGCGACCGGCTTCCCCATCATGTCCGCGAACGTCACGCCCGGGCCGTCAAAGGCCAGCGTCCGGACGCGCCGGCCCGTCGTCTGCCAGAGCATTCCGCAGGCCGTGCCGTCCGGGCGCGTCCACTGCGGGCAGTAGAGGCCGTCGTGCAGCCACTCGTCCGTCCGCTGCGCCGAGCCGGGCGGGCGCATCTGCGCAAACGTGCGATAGGCCTGCCACGCGGGCTTCGGACTGAGGTCGGCGTGCGCCAGGCCGAAGTGGTCCTCGCTGAAGAAGCGGTCGGCCTCGCGGGCGCGCAGGTTGTAGCAGAAGAAGCCTTCGACGCCGCAGGCCAGCGACAGCGACAGCGCCCGCACATGGTACGCCGCCTGCGTCCGCTCGTCCACCGGCTGGGCCGCCGCCGCGCCCGAGGGGATGCCGCCGATCACGGCCGCGCCCTTGAGGTCGCTGTCGAAGCGGTAGACGCAGACGGCCACCGCGTCCTTGCCGTTCCGGGGGTTCGTCCCCTTCACGAGCGGGACCCAGGTGTCGCCCGGGCGCAGGTGGCGGTCCGTGAAGAAGTGGACGCACGGGAACCCGGTCGGCGGCTGCTTGACGCCGCCGGAGAGCCCTTCGGGCGTCCCGTAGACGGTCAGGATGCCGTCCTTCGGCAGCTCGCTGCCGGGCAGCCACCACGAGTCGCAGTGGATGTGGAGGCGCTTGCAGAGGTTCCAGTCCGTCGGGCCGTTCGCGAGGCTCGACCCGCCGTCCGGCAGGTTGCGGTAGGCGCGCCAGAACGGCATGCCGCCCAGCTCGACGATCGTCCCGCCCGCCTTCACGAAGGCGTACACCGCCTCGAACGTGTCGACCGGGAACGACTCGTCAAGCGGGTAGACCACGGCGTCCCAGCCGCCTTCCGCCAGCCGCCGGACCGTCTCGCGCGGGCCGCAGACGCGCACCTCGGACCCCGCCGGGAAAGCCGCCTTCAGGCCGTCGGCAAGGCCGCGCGCCACAGGCTGGCCGTCGGGCATCGACGCGGCGAAGATCACGCGCCAGGGCCGGCTCCGGCCCAGCGCGACCGTCAGCCCGGCCGTGACGAACCCGCCCGGGTCCGAGAGGCTGGCCTCATGCGTCGGCCAGCCGACCTCCGTGAACCAGATCGGCTTGGCGGCGTCGCCATGCCGCGCCATCCGCGCGCGAAGGGCCTTGAGCCCGTCGGGCACCGAGACCTCCGCCGGCCGCGGATACGTGTAGGGATGCACGTTCATGATGTCGAAGAACGGCTGCGCGCCGGCCTTGTAGCACGCCTCGATGAAGTCGGGAGCCCATCCCGCCGTGCCGCCGAAGGCGACGCGGACCTGGGGGTTCTCCGCCTTGATCGCCTCATGCGCCTTGCGCAGCAGGGCCACGTAGCGGGAGGCGTCCGGGTCTTTCCAGAACGCGGGAATGTTCTGCTCGTTCCAGATTTCCAGCACCGGCAGGCGCAGGCCGTAACGGCGCACGGTCGCGCGGCAGAATGCCGCATAGGCATCGGCGTTCCTCCAGGCTGGATCGGCCCATTTCGGCGTGCCGTAGACGATCGGCAGGAGCCTCACGCCACGCGCTTCCGCCGCCTCGACCAGGCGGTCATACCTGGAGAAGTCGAACGCGGCGTCCCTCGTCGGCTGGCAGACGCGCCAGTCCCAGTCCACGCGCACGTACCCCAGCCCGCCCTTCTGCGCAAGGTCCAGCAGCTCCTCGCGCATCCCGTACTCGGAGCGCGTGAGGTCGGCGACGACGCCATAGGGGACTGCCCGCCGCGCGTCGGCGCTTCCGCACAGGGCCGCCGCCGCCAGGGCAACAAGCCCCCGCCAGCCCGCCGCAAAACCATTTCTGCCGTTCATTTCACGAACCCTCCCGATTTAACGCACGAGAAAAAGAAAGCCCGTTTCGTCTTCAAACGGCGAAAAGGCGACGCCGACATCCTCGCCGTCCTCCCCGACCTTCGCATAGGCGAACGTGAGGCGGTTCGGGATCGCCGTCTCGACCGGCAGGCGCACGTCCCCATCAGCGGCGGAGAACGACAGGGGCGGCACACCTTCGACCGCGACCTGCAGGACCCCGCCGCCTGTCACGCGGAAATTGGCAAAGCGTCGACGCCGGCCGCCCGGCGTCCCGTTCCATTCGCACGTGACGGACCCCTCGCGCAAGAGCAATCCGCCATCCGCCAGGACGGCGTCAGGGCTGGCCTCAAGGACCTGGAGCTTGCGCGGCCGCAGCGTCCTGCCGAACGCCGGGCGCCAGTCGAACTCGTAGGCCCCGGCGTCGACGCGCCCGTTGTAGACGCGCGCGCCGCCCCCGCAGTCTGTCGCCGTCAGCCTGTCCTCCGCAAGCCAGTCATCGCACCCGGCGTCGATCGCCTTGTTGCCGGGCAGCAGACGGCCGTCGGCATCCACCGGCAGCTCGGCCGCCGCGAAGCGGAGGTTGTTCGACGACGTCGCCTCGTCGAACCCGACCGAACCCGCCGCGTCAAGGACGATGTTGTCGCTTGAGTCCCGGTAGTATTTGACCTTCGCCCCCGGCCGCGTCGGCGAAAGGACTAGGCAGTTGCGGATGCCCCGGCAGTTCTCGCTGAAGACGGAGCCGAGCAGAAGCCCGCCGGGGACGAAGACGATCGCGCAGTTTGGGCCGACCGTGCAGTTGCGGATGTCCGCGCAGTCCGCAAACGGCGTGTCCGAACACCGGTCGGCATAGCAACTGAAGAGCCGCGCGGACGCCGCGGCGCCGCCTTTGCTCAGCGCGAGGTTCCCGTCGAAACGGCAGCGCACGTAAGTTCCCCCGAAGCCCGTGCCGACGAAGCCGTGACACCCCGTGATGACGCAATCGCGCACAAGCGACGTCTCCGCGGCGAGGACGCCGGAGCCTGCCGAGGCGTCGTCGACGCGATCCGTGTCGTCCGTGCCGCCTTCGCGAAGCGTAAAGCCTTCGAGGCGGGCGCCCTCGCAGAGCGTCACGCAGCGCATCGCGTCCGGCCCCAGCTTGAAATAGGCGCCCCAATACCCGTTCAGGCTTTGGCGCGGCACGCTGTCCCGCACGCCCGTGATGAACGTCGCGGAGGGCCCTTCGTCGGCGACGAGCGCCACGCCGGGCGGGACAACCACGCGCGAGGCGTGCTCCACCCCGTTCGTCGAACGCATGAGAATCGGCGTCTCGTGCCGCATGAGCCCCTCGTTGTAGTCGCCGGGCGCCGCGTGCACCGCATCGCCCGGCACCGCATGCGCCATCACGCCGGCCAGCGTGCGCTTGGGCGTCCCCTCGCTCCAGCCGTCCTTCGCGTCATCGCCGACGGCGGCATCGGCGTTCACGTACCAGTTGGTGGCGTAGACGGCCGTGAGCGTAAAGAGAACGTTGTCCCCGTCGCGCGGCGTCCACGAATAGGACGTTCCGCACGTGTCGCGGGGGACGAACGTGCCGTTGACGTCAAAGCCGAGGAAGTTGCGCGTCGCGGCGTCCGTCGCCGCAAAGGAGACCGTCTCGCCGGGCTTCGCCGCAAAAGACCCTGCGGGCTCGATGCCGCGTCCGCCGTTCGCCGCAGCCGTGAAGCCGAGGCCCAGGCGCGCGAATGCGCCCGCCGTGACGGGGCCGTCCGCGTAGCGCGGCGCGCTGCCGTCCAGCGACGACAGGGCCACCGCCAGGACATTGCCGTTCACGACGCCGCAGTCCGCCGCCTCTGACGAGGCCGGCACGGAGAAGTCGTCCAGGAGGAGCGGGTCCACGGCGTTTCCGCCCGACGTCCCGGCCGGAATCCCGGGCTGCGGGCACGCCTTGAACACGCAGTTGTAGACGTTCCCGCCTTCGACGACGCGCCGGCCGGACCGGCTGTCGCGGAACGTCGTCTGCACGACGCGGCTGTTCGCCGCCGGGTCCAGGTAGACCGCCTTCCCGCTCACGACCAGCGAGCCGTCCACGTCCTCGTTGTCGCAGACGAGGCATTGCGAAAGGCTGCTGGCGTATGCCAACGTGCCGTGGCAGCGAATCCCCGCGGATTCATAGGTCGTGCCCTGATAGACGAAGACCTTGTTTGTCTCCAGCGAGGGATCGACCGTCCGGTTCCGCGTGATGACGCAACGGCGCGCCAGCACATTCGCGAGAGCGGCGTGCCGGTAGGCCACGTTGTTGGAGATGATGCAGTCGATCGCCTGCACGTGCTGCTGCCGCCAGCCTTCCCAGCTCCGGCCGCAGATGCCGGCCGCCGCCCAGTTGTAGGCCTGCCAGTCGTCCGCCGACTTGATGCTGCAGGCCGGGTTCGCGTCATGTCGCGCGAACTGGTAGGGATACGACTTGCCGTCCGGATCCGAATCCGTCGCCCCGCCGGTGATCGTGAAACCTTGAATCGCCACGTACTTGTCGCCGGACACGCCAACGCACCGCAGGGCGCCGGCGCCGCAGCCCCTGTTGACGAAGCCCTCCTGGTCGGTGCTGAAACGCCCGCGGATCACCGTCTTTTCGGCGCCCTCGACCGCACACAGGCGGACATTCCGCGAAAGCGTCACGCGGCACTTGGTCGACCGGATCCAGTCGGCGTCCGTCATGGCGTCGCCCTCGCCCTCGGCATACACGCCCGCCTTCGCGAAGATCACGCCGTTCTCGGACGAGATGTCGTTCGCCTTCTGAAGCGTGCGCACGGGCGCTTCGCGCGTGCCGGGATTGCCGTCATCGCCCGCCTCGGCGTCAGCCCAGACGACGCTCGCCGCCCGCCGGATCGCATAGAGCGCCTCTGTCGTCCCGTCAGGCTCGACATACAGCTCCGCAACGCCCGTCATCCCGTCCGGATAGAGATAGCGGTAGGACGTCGCGTGGCCGTTCACCGTCTCCCCGGGCGTGTCGGTCGCATAGGCGTAAAGCGCCTCCCCCTCGTCCAGCAGGGTCTCGACAAGGACACGCGCGCCAAGCGCGCCGGACACATGGTCCGTGCCGCGCGAATCCTTCATCCGGACGCGACGGCCGTTCAGGCGGTAGGCCGCGCCGCCGTCGGAAAAGCGGTAGCGCCGCCCCGTCTCGACGCCACCCTCGAAGGCTCCCATGTCCACGCATTCGCCCTGACGGCGGGGCGCGCCGGCGAAGTCGCGATCGAGGTATTCGTCGGGGATCACGCCCGCGCAGGCGACGGCAATCCACTCGTTGCTCCCCTGCCCGACGAGCGCGCTGCCGGCGCGCAGCCGGAAGTCCGTGTAGGGGGAGACGAGCTGCGCCCATCCGAACGCGTCGATCCTGGCGGACGGGTCCTCCTTGTTCGCGTCGAAGTCGTAATTGTTGTTACCGCCCTGCAAGTGGCGTTCGGCGGGATGCTTCGCGCCCCAGTCGCCTCCGATGTTCCGCTTCCCGTTCGGCATCGACCCGTTCGCGTTCATCGCGCTGTTCCAGATGGACAGCCCCTGGTTGTCGACGAACCTGAACATCGAGCTTGCGTCGAAGAACACGCAGTTGTAGAAGCCGACCTTGCCGGTGTAGTCCGGCGAGTTCACGTCGCCCAGCATCTTCGTGTTGACGCCATTCCCGTAGTTGACGGCCATTGTGCAGTTGACGAAGTTGACGACACGCGAAAGGTCTGCGCCGATCACCGTGTCCGTGAGGCTGAACGACTGGTCGGCCTTTCCGCCGCACGCCACGAAAAGGGAGCTGAACGCCCCCAGGACGCCCCGCACGGCGCCGCCCTGCTGCACGCCCGCGCGGCATCGGTCGACCATCGTCCGGACCAGCGCGAACGGCCCCTCCAGCGCGCCGCCCGCATAGCCTGCACGGCAATCTTCCACCGTCACGTCCACGAGGCAGATGCGCGCGCCCGCGTCCCCGAGGAAGAGCATCCCGCCACCGCGCGCGACAAGGTTGGCCCCCGTCTGCGCGAGGCGCGTCTTGTCCCCCGATGCCGTCGTCACGAACGGCCAGACGGCCTCGTCCGTCGTGGTCTGCTGGAGGTCTGCCGCAACCGTACGCCCGCCCGCGACCGTCAGGCCCTCCACAAGCGACCCGTCCGCGCCTTCGGCAAAGAGGATCCCCCGCACGGCCGCCGCGCCGCAGCCGTCCGCGTCGGGCGCCTCGGCGGACGCCCCCCGGATGACGGTCTTGTCGCGTCCCGCGCCGACAAGGCGAAGCCGCTTGTCGACGACCACGCGCGAAAGCGTCGTCTGCCCGCCGACCTCGTGCGCGGTCACGCCAGCGGCGTACTCGCCCCGGCCGATCCGGACCGTGTCGCCCGCCGACGCCGCGCGGACGGCATCGCCGACCGAGCGGAAGGGAGACGCTTCCGACCCGTCGCCGCCTGTCACGGCATGCGCGCTGACGTGCCATGTCCGGCCGTTCTCGAACTGAGAGGCGAGCGTCGCCGCCCGGCCTCTCGAAGCGGCCGCGAATCCCGCCAGGCACGCCAGCATCCCGGCGCGCACCACACCTGCTGTCTTCAGACGCATAATGAACCCTCCTCTTGCTTTAAGACGCTTCAGCGCACCCCGCCGCCGTCAGTTTCCCGCCGGCAGCGCATACCAGGCGACTTCGGCGAGAAAGAACTCGCTGAGGCAGATCGTCGAGTAGTCATAGCGGCGGATCACCTCCGCAAGCGCGGGGCGCAGCGACGCGTCGCCCGAAAAGGCGGCCACGGCGCAACTGGCCAGCGGCGCGGTCACCCACAGGCGCTCGAACTCCTTACGCGTGCCGAGGACCTCCTTCTTGCCCGTCGCCGCGACCTTGCTGCAGTCCCCTTGCGTCTTCTGCTCCCGCCACGAGTAGCCGGCTCGCCAGTTGGCATACCTGAACGGGGTCTCCGTCGAGTTGTCGTACTTCTTGCTCATGTCGAAGAACTTGCGCGCACGTCCGGCGTTGATGCGAAGCCCTTCGCGGTACTTGGCGCGGCGCGCCGGGTCGCTGTCCGCCTCGGACAGCCTGCGCAGGCAGCCGGACGCCGTCACGTAGATCCACATGCCGTCGATCTCCACGCGGAACTTCTTCATGTCCGGGACATACCCCTTCGCCAGCGTGTCGACGCGCGTCAGCCCTGTCGACGGATGCACTTCGGCGCAGGCGTCCTCGTAACGCGCCTTCCAGGCCGGGTCTCCCGTCACGTCGTACATCGCCCAAAGGACGAACAGGTAATGCGCATCGCCCCGGAAGTGAAGCGAATGCTCCGTCTTGATGTCGCCGCTCGACTGGCCGCGGAAGCGTCCGTCACAGCGGCATTTCCAGTCGACTTTCGCCAGCGCCTCCCCGACCTCGCGGACCTTGGCGACCAGCGCGCGGCGCTCGTCCGGCCCGGGAAGGCCGCTCATCGTATAGGCATGAAGGCCGTAGAACCACGGCACGGTCTGGTCTTCGCTGCTGATCGGGAAATGGCTCTTGCCGTCCGTGCCGAAGCCGCGCACGATCATGCCCGGCTCGTCCGACACGCTCGCCGCCTTGACGAGCCCGCCCGCCAGGCGACGGCAGAGCGCCCGGTCTTCGGCAAGGCCGCTGCGCCGCGCCTTTTCGCTCATCGCCGCCAGGTAGGGGCCCGTGAACATGGGCCCGTTCTCGATCGGCGTCCAGTAGCCCATGCCGTTCGGGCGCAGCTCGGCGCAGTCCTTCGGCGTGGGGATCTCGCCGACATAGTCAAGGAGAAGCCCTTCCGCGCCCATGAACGTCCCCGTCAGCCGCTCATGGGCCTGCGCCAGGGCGGCCTCGACCGTCCGGGCGGCCTTCGCGCCCTCGGCGGCCTGCCCGGCAGCCGCCATCGCCGACGCGACCAGGGCGCAAAGGCATCCAGTCATGGCCAGCTTGAGTTTCGTCTCTTTCATTTTCTTCGATCCTTTCATTTTCTTCGATCCTTTCATTTTCTTCGATCCTTTCATTTTCGTTGGCGACATTATAGCATAACGCCGTCCCGAAAAACATAAAAACAAAGGATGAAAAAACATGAAACTTCCGGGACAAGCCCGTACGCCGGAAAGCGCAGCGGCGCGGCGGCGGGATTGCCGGCCCTTGCTTCCCGAAGGGGAATCTGCTACACTACCGACTTGTTTTCACTATGACTGTCCAGAACATCCTTGTCATCATTCCGACGGGCGACTACGCCGAGCGCCTCAAGCTCGACGGCGTGCTTGAGTACGCGCGCGACAAGGCGGGCTCCCGCTGGAACCTCAAGCTCTGCGTCGGCGGACACGTCCAACTCCCGTCGCCTGAGACGTGCCGCGTCCGGTGTGACGGCATCATCGCCTACGTCCAAAGCGAGGCCGAACGGCGCGCGCTTCTCCGCTTTGGCCTGCCGACCGTCCTGATCGAAGACCAGTCCGAGCCGGGGCAGGCCCCTTGCCGCGCGGGCGTCGCCACCATCGTCTGCGACCATGTCGCCGAGGGGCGGACGGCTGCGGCGTACTTCCTCTCCCGCCGCTTCAGGGACTTCGCCTTCATCGGCACCGAGCGGAAGGCCCCGTGGTGCGAGCTGCGCCGGCAGGGCTTTACGTCCGCCCTCCGCGAACGGGGCCTGGACTGCGCGGTCTTCAGCGGCAGGGCTGACCTCGGAGCCTGGCTGAAGGCCCTGCCCAAGCCCTGCGCCGTCTTCGCCGTGCGCGACATGCGCGCGCGCGAAGTCCTCGATGCGGCGGACATGCGCGGAATCGCCGTGCCGCAGGAAATCGCCGTCCTTGGCGTCGACGACGACGAAATCCTCTGCACGACCGCGCGTCCCCCCCTTTCCAGCATTCCAACCTTCGACCGTTCGCTCGGCTATGCGGCCGGGCGTGCGCTGTACGCGCTGATGACCGGGCGCTCGGACGGCGGACTGATCCGCACCCGCCATGCGAACGTCGTCTCGCGGCAATCCACCGAGACGGACATCCTTGGCGACCCGTTCGTGACGAAAGCCCTCTCCTGGATTCGCGCGCATCTGGACGCGAAGATCAACGCCGACTCCCTTGCACAGGCCATCGGCTACTCCGCGCCGGCCCTGAAGAGCCGGTTCGCCCGTGCGCTCGGGACGACGGTAGGCGAGCAAGTTCGCCGAATGCGTCTCCAAGGCGCACGAGACCTGTTGACCGGAACCGCCCTTCCCGTCGAGGACATCGCCCTGCGGTGCGGCTATTCCTGCACCTCGCACCTTTCGCTTCGCCTGCGCCAGGCCGAAGGCATCACGCCGCTTGCCTACCGCCGACGGCACGGCAACCTGCCCGTGCGCGAGAAACCGGGGGCCCGCCCCTGCCGGGAGCCGCGCGCCTAAAGCGCGGCGACGTTCATCTCCTTCAGCGTCGTGCGACCGTCGTAGAGAGACTTCCCGACGATGGCCGCGCACAGGTTCGGG
>CAKUGW010000033.1 GCA_934654805.1 uncultured Kiritimatiellota bacterium | reverse complement strand
CCCGTCGCGCGCGCGGGCGCGCTCCACCACGTGCTCCCCATGCCGTTGGTCTGCCAGTAGATTCTCCACGCGTCTTCGGGGGCGGTTTCAAGGGGCTTGCCGTAGCTCTGCAACGTCGCTTCAAGGGCTATGCTCTCGCCGCGCACGACGTCAAAGACGGCGGGCTGGACGCGGCTGGTCTCGACGGTCCATCGGACCGGGACGGCGGCGAGGAGCGCGGCGGGCGCGGGCAGCGCGAGGAGGGCGACGGCCTTCCTGAACAGCATGAATATTGATCTGATCACTTCTCTCTCTCCTTTCTCGCGGCGTGCGCCGCATGGGTGTCTGAAAATGGGCGGCGCCAAGGCGAGGGCGTATCGGCGTCCTCCCCGTCCGCCCGCATGTTCCGAAATCGGTACTTGATCCCCGCCGCAGATCCGAGCCCGACCGTGCAGGAGTACGGGCCCTCGCATTTGCCGATCGACACCGACCTGGCGATGCCGAACGTCAGGGTGACGGGGACGTCCTCCGTCGGGTACGGCGCCGCTCCGCTTTCCGTGCGGAGATAGTACGCGTCGTCGCTCCGCATGAGATACGGGTATGTCAATTGGATGTCAACCGGCTCGCTGCCGACGTCGATGACAACGTTGGTAAGCCCGCATGACACGTCAACCGCCGTTGGCGTCGCGACTTCCGGAGAGTCTGGGCGGACGCCGACGGCGTTCGCGAACCGCGAACGGGCCTCGTCGACCACCTCGTTCCGCCAACCCCGCCAGCCCGCCCTGTAGCCGGGCGTCGTTGAGGCGTGGATGAGGTCAATGCGGAACGCGGCCTTGTCGTCCGGGAACCCACTCGCAGGCGGCTTCGCCGCATAGACGGAATCGTCGCTGTAGTCGCGCTTTGTCTCCGAAAGGGAGCCGATGAGGTAGCCGTCAATCTCCCTTACAAAGCCGAGTCTCTCCCGCCAAAGGGATGAGTCGCTTACAGGCGTTCCGGCCGACTCGTCGGTCTCCGTCGGCGTCGAGATTGTGACCTCGCGGTTGCCAGTGGCAGAGGCCGAGACTGCTCCCGCCGTCCTTTTCACGGGGACGTCGAAGCGCTGGGCTCCGGCCGACGACATGATCTCGATCCGGCGCTCGCGCGGGACGAACAGGCTGGTGAGGCGGTACCACACGCCGTTCGACGGCGCGAGCGCCTTGAGCGCGTCCGGGTCTGTAAGGCTCCCGAGAAACGACAGCGAGCCGGTGTAGTGCGCGGAGGCGAACTTGTCCGCCGCGCACGCGAAGACCGCGCCCTCCTCATTCCGCACGGAGTTGGTCTTGACGCTGTTGATGACGTCGTACTCCTCCCAGCCGCTCGACGGCGAGGAGACGTGCAGCTCCACCGTGCCGGACGGCGCGTCCTTCCACTCGAAGGAGACATTGTTCGAGCCGAATGCCTTCGTCGAGCTCATCGTAAGGCAATAAGTGTTCGTCGTGTGGTCGAGGATTCCCTCCAGCCCGTGACGCCAGACGATTTGCCTGTCGGAGAGCGCGAGGAGCCACGAGAGGGCATTGAGGCGACCGTACGAGAGGCGAGACGTCTCGTTCGTCAAGTCCGTCGCGAACCGTCCGCAGTAGTTGGTAAGGACATGGTAGACGTTCGGGAGGCCTGCGTCCACAAGCTCGCGATAGTCGGGGTAGGCCGGCATTTCGATGGCGTCCCTCCTCGGGTTCCGCTCGAGGAAGTCCCTGCTGACGGCACGGCCAATGTCGGAAATCGTCTCTCTGTATGTGCTCGGCACGTAGAACACGAAGTTCGTCGGCGCGACGCCCGGGACAAACGTCCAGTCTCGCCAGATCTTCAGGTAGGCGTTCGCCGGGAACAGGTCCGCGTACATGTCCATTTCCTTCCACGTCCCGTCCGTCGTCGGGAACGGCATCCCCCCGTTCTTCTCGAGATCGAGGCACGAAGGCTGGACGGACGTGATGCCGAGGCCGTACGGGTCGGGAAAACGTCCGCAGAATGTCCCGGCCATCGTCCGCGTGAGGTCGCCGACGCCGAGGCGGAAGAGGCTGGCCGCCGTGACCGTCCTGTTTGTGTTGATGTACGCGCAGGACGAGGCGCCGATCGCGCCCATGAAGTCGAGGCCGTGGCCCCAGCTGTTGCCGAGATTCTCCGTCTGCAGGGCGGCCCGCAGGGACTCCATGTCTTGCGCGGTCATGCCGTTGCCTATGAGTGCCAAGCCCCGCTCGTACCAGCCGGACAGGAGCGAGCAGAGGAACGCCGCCGTGCCGCGCGTGACGCGCAGCGACTTGCCGGCCGCGGCGGGGTCGGCGGCGTCCGGCACGTAGGCGGACGGGACGCCCTTCGAGAGGTCGAGCGACCCGTCCGACGACGTGAAGCAGAGGCCGGGGTCGTCGCAGGAGATCGAGAGGGCCGCAATGAGAGCGAGGATAGTCATGAGAACGTCTCCAGGAGCTGGAGCTGCGGGGCCGTGCGGAGGTCGACGACCTTCGCGCCGTCGATGAGGTAGAGGGGGAAGACGTACTTCGCCGGGTCCTTCTGCAGGGCCGCGAGCGCGTCGATGCCGCTGGCCACGCCGACGGAGAAGGACTCCGCGCCGGCCGCGAACTCGGCGTAGACGAGGCCCGTCGAGAGCCTGATGCCGACGTCGCCGCCGGAATGCGTGACGCCGCCGGCGTTCCAGTAGCAGTTCACGACGGTGCGGCCCGTGACGGAGCCCTCGGCGTCCTTCGCCTCGACGAGGCCAAACGCGGAGCCGGAGAGGTCGGCGGACGGGCCGCCGCCCGGACCGGAGCCCCCTCCGCCGCCCCCTCCGCCGCCCTCTTCCGGGTACATCTCGACGAAGTGGAGCCCCCCGAGAAGGTCCTGGCAGGTGACCGCGCCGCGCTCGACCTTCGCGACCCGGTAGTATCGGATCAGCTCGCGCAACCCCATTTCCCCGGCCTTGGAGGGAATCGTCCACCTCTCGTCGTCCTTGGCCGACGCCACGAGAGTCCATCCCGTGCTGCTCTGTTCGGCGGGGCCGTAGCCTTCATCGAGAGTCGGATTGAAGGTGAGGTGCAGCCGGAGCCAGACCTCGATGTCGCCGACGAAGCCCTCCGCGTCCTCCCACGCCCCCTCGTGGATCCGCTGCCAGCCGAGGAGGCCGACGTTGCAGTTCGCTGCGGGCGACAGCCCGCCGTCCGCCTCGACGCCGCCCGCCGCGATCGCGAAGTCGTTCCACGTCACCATGGGCGCGTCGGACGAGAGCATCTCGACGACGAGGCGCTTTTCCGTCGCGTCGCCCTCCTTCCGCGACTCGACGCTTGCGCGGATTCGGAAGGCGTCGGGACGCGCGCCGCCCGCCGTCCGGCGGTCGCGGAGGTTCGAGGGAAGGGGGGCGAAGCCGGTGCCGATCGGTCCGTCCGTGAGAAGCGTACCGGCCTGCCCGGCGGGTCGGATCGCGTTCAGTCCGTTCGCGACGTCCGCGCCCCATTGCGCGGTCATCGGCTGGCCTTTTGACGGAACCTGGACGAAGCCGTTCACTGTTTACGAGTTCCCTTTCGGCATGGGCCAGCGGGAGGATCCGTAGAGGTCGGCGTCCCATCCGCCCTCGGAGACAAGCGCGCCCATCCACGACTCCGTCCGGACGAAGTCGCCGTTCGACTGCTCTTCCTTGTCATCCTGCACCTTGAGCCATTGGTAGTCGCCGGTGACGGTCGGGGCGCCGGTCGGCAGCGAGTCGATGAAGCCGAGCTTCGTGAAGCTGTCCTGCGGGTCGACCGAGTAGATGCGCTTGCGGCTGACGAGCGGGTAGAAGCGGATGACGGACTCTATGCCTTTCTTGATCTTCTCCGTGATGAGCTTGTCGAGCTCCGTCAGGGGGTGCTTCTCGCCGTCCGGCCCTGTGTACTGGTTCGCCTCGATCGCGTCCGGGTCGGTCTCCTTCATCCAGAGCTCGATGTGCGGGCGGTACGGGTTGTTTCCCTCGGATTCGCCGCAGTAGGCGAGGATGGACTTGTCGTTCCGGACGGACTTCACAGACCACGTCACCTTGAGCGGGTTCTGCGGCCCGCCCTCGCCGATCCCGGCGTCCGCCGCGAACGTGAGCGTGAGGTAGCCGAGGTCGCCCGGCGCACGGTCAAGGGTCCAGGCCTTCAGGACGTTCCCCTCGAAGGTGTCGCCCCGGCGAAGTCCGTTCGCCTTGGCCTGAAGCGCGCTGTAAAGGCCCTTGAAACGGCACGAAAAACCTTTTGCGTTCGACTCGTCGAGATGCTCGGAGTCATTCGGCTGGCGCTCTCCTGGGATGTTTGAGATCACTGCCATGTCGCACCGTCCTTTCTCTTCGTATGCTCGGCGATTTCCTTCAGGATGTCGTTGCCTTCCTTCTCGAGCTGGGCGATCCTCTCGTTCGCCGTCTTGATCGCGATATCGGTCTCGCCGAGCTGGCCGAACACCTTCGTGTCGACCTTTCCGGAGTTTCCGAAGAAGAAGGACCCGAGCGGCCCGCGTGCCACGGACGAGAAGTGTGCCTTGCTTGGGTCTCCCGCCTCGAGTCCCGGCGGCCCCTTTCCGTTGCCGCCGCCGACCTTGGCGAGCGCGTCGGTTCCGGAGTAGTAGGCGACGCCTCCGGTCTTGGTCTGATTACCGAGCCCCTTGATCGCCGCCTCAAGCTGCTGCTGGCGCTGGCGGTTCGTCGCGAGATAGCCGCGCTGCGCGGTGGCGTCGTCGTACCGCCCGGATGCGATCATCTTCTCGACGTTTTCCATCAGGGTCTTCTCGACGTCCTTGTACTTCTGGAGCTCGGCCTCGGCTTCGGAGATCCTGTCGGCGAAAGACTTGCCCTTGTCGGACATGTCCGTGAGATTGCGGAAGAAGTCGGCGAACGCCTTGTTGTTCTTGTAGTCGTGCTCGCTCCTCTGCCAGTCCTCGGTGTACTTCTCCTTCTCGCCGGACTTGTCGAGGTAGGTCTTGAGAAGTCCGCCGCCGCCGCCGACGAGCGCGCCGACGACCGATCCGACAGGGCCGAGCGCCGCGCCGGCCATCGCTCCTGCGCTTGCCCCTGTGAGTGCGTTACCGCCGTACTCGACCGCATCGCGCGCCGCGCCTTGCCTCATGTGCGATGCGGCGTAGTTCGCAGCGAGGCCGACGCCGATTCCAGTGAAGGCCCGGACGACGGACAGCGTGGACGTGTTCATCTTGCCGGCGGAGTCCGCGGCGCGCTCGAGGTTCTTCGCGAGCTTGTCTGATCCACCGCCGTATCCGCCGGATGATCCGTCGATGTTCTCAAGACCCTTCGCCTGGCGCTTTGCCTTGGCGGTCTCGAGTTCGAGTTCGACCTTGAGCTTCTTATTTGCCATCGTCTATTTTCTCGATTTCCGAGAGCGGGAAGATCTTGTTCTCTCGGAGGCCTTCCTGTCGGCGGAGGAGGGAGAGCGCGGAGAGGGGTATTTCCCAGACGATCTCGCGGTAGGACCAGTGGTATCGGCAGGCGAAGTAGTCGATGAGCGCGGCAATCCACCCATCGTTGCCGCGCTCTGGTCTTTTTTTGGGTCGACTTCCGGGATGACGTCCATGACTGCGCCGAGCTGCGCCTCGCACGCCGCGCGGATCTCGGCCATTGTCGAGACAGGCACGGTGTCGGCCCACTGCATGGCGAGGTCGATGATGTTGCCGCGGAAGACCTCGCGCGGATCGTGCGTGAGGAGGTAGAGGGACGGCAGGAGCTCGAGCGTGTCCTTCGCCTCGACTCCGGTGACGAGCGGGGAGCCGATCCGCTCGAGCGCGGCGTACATGCCGAGCGTCATCGGACGGATGATCGCCTGCGCGGGCGGGATCATCGCCGCCATCGCCTTCCTGGGGTTCGCCTTGCTCATCAGGATGCGGAGCTGCCGGGGGCGTTGTCGAAGCGGTGGGCGCGGAGGTTGTAGCGTCTGAGGCCGTTGTAGACGCCGGCGGACTCGTGGCTGTCGACGTAGTAGGTCTTGCCGTTGAAGGTGATCGTCGTGTTCTCGCCGCCGACTGTGCCGGCATTCTCGGTCAGCTTCGTGCCGCGGTAGGTGAGGGCGAGGTCGATGCGCGTGTCGACGTAGACCTCCTTCACGGTCGCGTTCTTCTGGTCCGGGATGGGTTCGCCGATCGGCGAGGGGGTCTCCGTCAGCGACTCGATTGTGATGCCTGTCGCGGTCTCGGCGATGCCGTACTGCTCGGCGGTGGGCGTTGCGGGCGTGGTGGCCATGTGTTATTCTCCTTTCGTGAGGCAGATGGTGGTGCTGAAAGAGGCTGTCGCGGTGACGACGCTGTTGCCGTCCCTGTCCGTCGAGACGGTCTGGTCGATGTCCTGGAACTGGAGGACGTCGGAGTCGAGCGCCTGCGCGACGGCCTCGGCTGCGTCAAGGGCGCGCATGGCGTTCGACGACTCGGCGAGTGGCGGCTTCTCCATGCAGCGGACCAGGAGCCGCGCGTCGCACGGGATGCCGTCCGCGCTGCAGCCGTTGCGCGCGAACTTCGGCGTGACGACGACGACGGCGACGCCGCCCTCGGAGATGAACTGCGCCGACTCGTCGTAGACGGTTCGGGTGTCCTCTGAAAAGGCCTTGCAACCGCCTTGCACGAGCGCTTCGACGGCGTTCAGGCGGTCTCTCAGGTACTCTTGCAGTTCGCGGATCTTCATGGTTGATTTTCAGAAATGAGGTGTGGTATAATTTGCGTCGTTGGCTCGCCATGGACTTGATCATAACCGGCCTTGCCGCCGGGGTCGCTCATCTGTTGCGGGCCTTCCTTTTCTTCAGGTATTCTTCCCAGCTCTCCGTTGTGCGGTAGAAGGTCTTCAGCTTCGGGCTGTTCCCCGGCTTGACAATGGCGCGGAACATCCCGCCGTCGACGGCGTCGACCTCCATGACAATGCTGCCATGGTCTTCAAACACTCTGTCAGGGTTTCGCCAGAGAGACGGCAGCATGTCGACGTCGCCCTTTTTGAGCGGAATGTCCTCGGGATGGTCGGGCATGACTTCGAAGTGAATGCGATGATCCGTGGTCTTGTCTTGTCTTTTCTTGTCGAGCCAGCGTTCGTTAATGGTCAGGTGTTTCCCGCGGATGGCATCCGCGGGCACGGAACTCGGGAGCTTGTCGATGAGCGCGTTCGTCGGCTGGCCGAGCTTGATCGTGAACTTCTTGCCGTGGTCGAACATGTCGGCGAAGAGGTCGGAGCGCCACTGCACCTCGCGTTTCTCCTCGTTGAACTGGATCTGGTCGCCGAACTTCGCCTTGAGATTCGCGAATTCCCTGCTGCCCTTGTCGAACGGCACGCGCTCGGCGAGGTTGCCGTTGAAGTCGGGGACGTCCGGGATCTTCGGCTGCTCGTGTTCGCCGAGAAGGCCGATCTCGCGGCAGACGGACTTCTTGACATCCCTGACGCCCATGCCGGAGTTGAAGTCGAAGGGCGGGAAGGGGTTCCCGAAGCGCGAGAGCGCCGCCCATATCGGCGAGGTCTTGAGGGCGATCATCGCGCCGTTCCTTGCGACGCCTTCCCAGCCGACCTTCCGCGCGGCGTCGGTCCAGCGTGAGCTCCAGTCGCGCGGCATCTTGCGGCGCTCGACGCGGACGAGCTCGTATGCGGGGAAGGCGAGAATCGCGCCGGTAGTGGTCGCGCGGAGGTGCGAGGCATAGCCCTTGGCCTGGTCGGCGTTCGTCTTCATCATGACGTCAAGGCGCGCCTTCGTCGTCAGGTCCTTGATCGTGCCGCGGTTCTCCCCGGCGTCGTAGCCGATCGAGTCGAGGTAGGCGCGAAGGTCGCGGCGGACTTCGGACGGCGACTTGCCGCCGACGACGAGTTCGGCGACGTTCTGGCGCATGGCGTGGAGGATCTTCGCCTCCGCGACCTGTGAGGAGAGGAAGGCGCGGTCGCGGAGGCCGGCCTGCACGGTGGACCAACCCCTCGTGTCGAGGCCGCTGGCGACGAGCGCCTTCTGCAGGATCCTGTCCGCCGGACTCATGACACGGCCTCCATGAGCGCTTCCTCGACTGCGCCGAAGATCTCCGTGTCCGTCGGCAGCACGGACGGATCCGCAGGGATGGTCGCCTTGGGGATGAGCAGCCAGAGCAGCTGGTTCTGCTCGACGTCCTTGATGAATCCGTGCGAGGAGTTCTTCGGCCAGATGAGCGCGTACTCGTCCTCGTTCGCGTAGGCGTTCGCCTCGCTGGGCCAGATGCCGGCTACGGATGCGTCGATGGGAATGGCGAGGGCCTTCTTCTTTGGATAGACGGTGCCGCCCTCGTAGTGCATCGCGAGGCCTGGGTGGTCGATCTCGACGCGCACGGTCGCGCCGTCGACGGAGGCCTCGACGTTCTTCGCGGCGTCCGCGTAGTAGTTCGTCTTCGGCATTCCCCATCGGTTCGGCCGGGTGCCGTCGTTCTTCTTCCGCAAATGTTCGATGATCAGCGCCTCGACGCCGCGGACGGCCGCCTCCGCCGCGACGTGCGCGTCGGGGATCAGGCTTTCGGGGTCTATGAGGCGAATCTTCATTTACCAGAGCCCTCCGCCGAGGGTTCGGACCGGGCCTTCGTCGGCCATCGGGCCGGCGGACTTCGGCTCTTCGCCGCCTTCGGCGTCGAAGGACTCGGGGACGATCCGCCCGGTGGAGACGTCCCGCAGGTAGTCCTCGGCCGCCCTCGCCGCCTCGCGCCGCGCCTCGTTGGGGTGGGCGTTGAAGCGGTTGAGGAGGTCGAGGATCGCGATGGCGAGAACCGGCCTGAAGAGCCCGTCGGGGATCTCGCCGTCCGTCGGCGAGAGACGGCAGCGGCCTCCCGAGCGCATCGCGGCGCGGGCGAACGCGGCGGTCTGGGCGAGAACGCCGTCCGCCGCGTCGGTCTCGAACGTCGACGCGCGCGTGAACGCGCTGATCTCCGTCTGCGAGAGACGGGCGACGAGGTCTTCCTGCGTGGGTTTTCTCCAGGCCATGTCCTTGCGTCTCCTTAGGAGTCGGTGCCGCCGGTGCCGTCGGTGTTGCCGGAAACGAGACGGACGAGCGCGCCGGAGTCGCCGACCGCCGCGGCGATGCGCGTCGTCACGCTCTCGGAGAGGTCGCCGGTCGGGCCGTCGCCGTACTCGACGAGCGTGAGCGCGAGGCCGCTCTCCGGGTCCTTGATCTCGCGGATCGCACGGTAGGGCGTATCGTCCGCCGGACGGAACCCGCGCGCGGCGAACGCGATCGAGGACGGCTCGCAGACGAAGCCGGGGGTGTCGAGCCCGTGCATGAGCATCACCTTGCCGAAGCCGAAGAGGCCCGGGATGACGCCGTTGCGGATCGCCTCCGTGCCGCCGTAGACGTTCGCGTCAAGGCCCGCGAGGAGGTTGTAGAAGTACTCGCCGGAGAGGCAGAGCGTCGAGAACTTGACGCGCAGCTTGTTCGTCGCGCTCTCGACCGCCGCGGCGATCTTGGCGACGCCCGACTTCGCGAAGTTCGCGGCCGTGCCGACGCCCGTCACCGCCTTCGCGAAGTTCGCCTTCGTGACGAGGCTCGTGACGGCGTTCGAGGCGGACGCGGCGACGGCGGTCGCGTTGAGCTCGGCCTTGCCCTCCCACCAGCGCTTGTCGATCTTCGACGCCTGGTCGGCGGTGACGGCGAAGCCCGCGATGATCGGGTCGCCGAAGGTGACGGTCGCCGTCTTCGGCGTCATCGCCGGGCGGGCGAAGTTGTTGGACGAGCGGTTGAACGCGGCCGCAGCGTCCATCTCGACGAGCGGGACTTCGACGGACTTCGACGGGCCGAGCAGCTCGTCCGAGACGTCGGTCGAGAACGCGCCGAGGAAGTTGAGCTGTGCCGGAAGGGCCTTCAGGATCTTGCGGCTGTAGAACTCATGACCGGTAAACGTGGTAGCCATAGTGACTTATCCTTTCTGTGGTGACTTACTTCTTGAGAGACTGCGCGTAGCCCGCCTCGATCTTCGCGGCGTTCGCGGCGAGGTAGGCGTCCTTCTCCGCACCGTCGGCCATCGCGACATACGCGTTGTAGACGGCGAGCGGCTCGGCGTCGGCGCCCGGCTTCGCGGCATTGAGCGCGGCAGGCGTCCTCGCGGCGTTGAAGTCGGGGGTCTTCGGCGCGACGGGCGCGGCGAGGGAGTTCAGCATCTCCTTCGCGACCTCCGGGCTCTGGCGGAACGCCTTCTTGACGGCGTCCTTGGAGTTGGCGGCGATCTTGCCGCACTTGACGGCGTCGTCCGCGAACTTCTCGGCCTCGGCGTTGGCCGCGGCTTCGGCGGCGTCGGCCTCCTTCTGCCTCATCGCCTGGACGGCGGCGAGGATTTCCTCTTCGGTGGCCGTTTCGGGGAGTCCGAGGGCGGCCGCGATCTTCTTGGGATCCATGGTGGTGGTTTCCTTGTTTTCGTTGGGATCGTCGGGATCCCGGCCGCCCGCGTCGCCGGAGTTGACGACCGGCTTCACGGGGAGATTGGGGCGGTTGGTGAGGCCAACCGAACAAAGGACGAGGGGCGTGCCGTCCTTGTCGAGGGACCAGCCGGGGCTTACGAAGCGGTACTGCTTGCCGCCGATCAGCTCCTTGCCGCGGGGCGTGAGCTCGAAGTCGGCGCAAAGGCCCGTGTCGTCGACGCGCAGGTTCTTCGCCCAGGCGGCGGCTTCGGTCGAGCCGCCGGTGGCGGAGGCGTGGTCGACGTCGACGAGGATGTCCGGAGAGCCGGCGGCCTTCCAGTTGGCGACCATCGCCTCGAAGGCTTCGCGCGTGCAGTGCTGGACGCAGCCGTTCATCTTGCCGCCGTCGTGGAGGACGAACTCGCCGAAGGGCGAGAGCTGCACGGGGACGAGGTGGAGAGAAGAGGTGGAGGTGGAGGCGATGAGGTCGGCGTTGAGCGCGATGGGTGTGCCGTAGTGGATTTGGTTTTTCATTTCAGGGGGTTGCCTTTCAGAAGTTGGGTGTGGTATAATTCGCGCTGTTGAGACCATCCGGCATTGCCGCGCTTCGGGCGTTAAGTGCGAGGGTTCGCGAAAGCGAGAGCACCGCATAAGCAAGAGGGGTGGTCTTCAATTTTTCTCCTTCCACATCGTCTGGAACTTCAGGGATCGGCGCTTCAGCTTGTCGCTGTAGACGTCAAGCTCGACGCAGGCGACTGTTCCGTCCGGGTATTTCTTCTTGAAGACTACCGCTTCCTGGTTCTTGCCGTCGGCAGTCCCTTTGCCAGATTCAATGCTGTCGTAGTCGGCCAACACCTCCGGAATCCGCTTGAGGTCTTCGTGCGTGATGGCGATCTGATTGCGCTTCGCTTCGCGATCCGGGTTTCCGTGATGCTTCATCGAATGCTGAAGCTGCTCAGTGTTGATCGTTGCGACAGACGTGTCGACCCGCATGTTCGGGTTCGCCTTCTTGATGTCATCGATTGTCTTCTGCTCAAGCTCGCCGAGGTTCTCCGTGCGATCTTTCCATCCCTTTGACTTTCCGTCTGGTCCTTTCTTGTCGAGGTCCGAGACCAGCCCAGCGACGAGCTTTCTGTTGGCTTCTAGCTTTTCGCAATGGGTGCAGTGTCCATCCTTCGTCATCTGGCGATGGCATTTGGGGCATGGGTTGGTGATGGCGTTGGTCGCCACATCGCCGTCCGTTGTCACGGACGGAGCAGGACGGAACTCGGCGGCCATGGCTTCGGCGATGACGGCGGCGAGGGCGGGGTCGTCGGGGATGAGGGAGGGCAGATCGGCGAGCAGCTGCTCGGCCTTCTCCGGCGTCGGATCGGCGAGCAGCGTCTTCACCGCTTCGGCGGCTTTCGAGGTGTCTTTCGCAAAGGCCTCCAGAATGCGCTCAGACGCGTCCGTCGGTTTTTCGTCTCCTTGTCCGTCCGAATGGCTCGGCGCGTTTTGCAACGCCGTCTCGGCGTTTTTAAACGGGGTCTTGTCGGGCGTGTTCGCGTTGAGTACTCCGAAAGGCCCTTGCACGGGCGTTTCAGGGGCTTTGGAAAGCGTGTAGCCGGTGAGTTCCTGAAGCTGGTCGAGGTCGATCTGGAGTCCGGCGGTTCTGGCGAGACCGGCATCTTCGAGGACCTCTCGGCTGGTGCGCTTCGTCTCGGTGTCCCACGCGAACTGGGCGAGGACGGGGCGGCCCGGGAAGAGCCGGGCGAGGATCTTCGACGTGACGGCGTCGTTGACCGCACGGGCGATGCGCCGCGCGTCGCGGCGGACGAGGCGCTGGAAGCCGTTCTCGACGACGCCGGCCGCGTTGCCGCCGAGGTTCGCCGCGTCGGTCTCGCCGGACTGGACGCGTCCGATGCCGACGGTGTAGATCTGCTGCTGCTGGAAGCGGATGAAGTCGGTGAACGGGCAGACGGACCGCGCCTCGGTGCCGTAGACGACCTGCGAGGCGTTCGGGAGGATGCCCGATCCGCCGCGGGCGAACTTGCGGGCGAGATCCATGTAGGCGGCCTGGTCGCCTTTCTCGGCGGTCGGCGGCATGATGATGCCGACGGGCGGGATGCCGAAGCGGTCGAGCCAGACGCCGTAGCGCTTTGCGCCCAGGGCGGCGCGGATGAAGATCGGGAGCGCGGCGTGGTCGACGTGGCGCGTGGCGCAGAGCGTGACGAGTTCGCCCGGCGGAATCGCCTGGAAGGAACGCTCGTCGCGGCTCGCGTCGGCGTTCCAGTACCAGAGGCCGGTCATCTTGTCGAGCGCGAAGTTCCAGAGGTCGAGATGCTGGAAGCCGGCGAGCGAGCCGTCGGCGTTCCAGAGCGGACGCGCGTGCGCCGCGCCGCGAAAGAAGGCGCCCGTCAGGTGGCCGGCGAGTTCGGCGAGATCGTCGTCGACCGCGCCGAACGCGGCGAGAAGCGTGTCGCGCTGCTCGTCGGCGAGGGACTGGTCGAAGCCCCTGACGCGCTTCGCGTCGGCCGTCTTGACGAGCCAGCCGCATTCGCTCGCGGCGGATTCGCGCATGTCGCGGCAGGCGAGCAGCGCGGGCTCGACGCCCTCGATCTCGTTGTAGAGCCAGGCGAGGTCGGCGTAGATGCCGTCGCGGGCGTCGTCGAAGATCTGGCCGAGACGCCACTCGTCCACGCCCCTGAGCGGATTCAGGCGCTCGAGCTCCAGCGCCTCGGCGCTCTTCTCGAACACGTCCGCGCCGTGAAGCCCGAGCGTCCACGAGTTGAAGCGGAGGGCGTCTTTCGTTGCCTTGGCCATCAGTCGAGTTTCCTTGTGGTGAAGTTGTCGTAGGTTCCGATCGCGGCGGACGTCCCGCCGTCAGGCGCGACGACCACGGGGTCGAAGGTCCAGTCGTTGGAGAAGCCGGCGGCGCGGTTGGCGAGGGCGAGGGCCGTGCAGCGGTCGGAGTGGCCTTCGGCCGTGCGCTTCGCGAAGTAGTTGTGGACGTCGCCCTTGACGACATCCTGCATCTCGTGGAGGTCTTCGCGGCACTCGACGTCGACGGGAAGGCGCAGCTTGACGCCTGCGACGGACGTGCGGAGGCGCGGGAAGATTTCGCGCTTGAAGCCGGGCGTGAAGGTGCAGAGCTCGATCTTGACGGGGTCGGTGCCGTCCTTCGACGCGGTCCATTCCTTCGCGCACATGTCGCCGAAGCCGACGCCGGGGCCCGTGTAGTCGACGCAGACTTTCGCGCAGAGGTCGATGTAGGGCTTGTAGGTCTCGAACTGGTCGACCGTGTTGACGTTCTTCTCGACCTTAACCTTGCGCGTCCAGAGGACGTCGCCGACCTTTTCGAGGAACCAGCCCACCGACGGGTCGGAGATGCGCCCGAAGTCGAACCCGCCATAGAAGACCGAGCCGGCCGCTCGCCGCGCCTTCATGTCGGCGAGGGACATGTCCGTCTCGGCCTCGAAGCTTTCGCACTTCGCCATCAGGTCATACGGGAGCAGCACCGACGAGCCGTCGATGAACTGGCAAAGGAACTCCTGCGCCCAGGCCTCGTCGTCGTCGACGGCGCGCCGGAGCTGTTCGATGTCCGTGCCGAGGAACGGCGCGGCGAGGGTGATGGGCGTGCGGTGGATGGACCACTCCCCCGCGCGATACATGGCCCCGGCGGTCTCGGGGTCGATCGTGCCCTTGGCGGTCACGATCTCGTAGAAGCGCTTGCCGCGACCTGACTTGCCGTTGGGGGTCGAGGTGAGAATGGCCGTCTTGAGGCCCTTCAAGGGATTGGAGATTGAAGGGAGGATCGCCTTCCAGGTCGCGGCGGGATCCTCAAAAAAGGCGAACTCGTCCATCCAGATGTCGGCGGAGAAGCCGCGCACGGTGTCGGGCTTGCCGGGGACGGCGATGATGCGCGAGCCGTTCGCGAAGCGGATGGTCGCGGCGGACATCAGCGTGCCGGGCTTGTCGCGCTCCTCGAGGATGTCCTCGACGGCGAAGCCGAAGGCGTCGGCCCAGTCGCGGCACTTCAGGACGGCCTCGTAGCTCTGGCGCTCGGATGGCGAGGCGATGAGGAAGTCGGTCTTCGCCTGCGTGAGGACCTTGCGGACGGCACGCCCCGCGCCGGTGAAGCTCTTGCCGACCTGACGCCCGGCGATCCAGCAGATGAACCGGCAAGGATCGTCGAAGACGTCCTTCTGGTACGGTTTCAGGAGCTGGATCGGACTCGTGATCATTCGGTCATTCGGTTGTTCTTCAGATGCCGAAGATTTCCTTCAGGCGGGCTTCGCGCTCTTCGGGGGTGAGCTTGGTGTCGTTGACCGCGTCCTTGGCGGCATTGAGCCGCCTCTCGGCCGCCTCGAACTTCTCGCGGGCGAGGCGGAGCTGGTCTTCCTTCGTCGCCTGGGCGCGCTCCGAGAGGGCGAGCTTCTGCTCTTCCTGGACCATTGCGCGGAAGTGCCGCGCCGCCGACGAATAGATCGAGACCGCCTCCTCGTTGCCCTTCATCGCCGCGTCGATCGCCAGGTTCGCGAACGTGTCCGCCGCGAGCGCGTTGTCCGGCGGCGTCATCGCCTTCAGGTCTTTCGCGCTCTCCGCGCTCGCCGAGACAGAGTAGAGCAGCTCCTCGCGCAACATCTTCTGCATCGCCGCCTTGAAGCGGAACCACGCGCCCCGGCTCGGACGGTCCAGCCCCAGTTCGTCCAGGTGCGCCATGCACTCGTCGAAGCTCGGCCGCCGCAGGTCGCCGTCGCCCTTGTCGAGCGGCGTCTGCGTCCAGCGGTAAAGCTCGCGCTGCTGCTCGTCGGTAAGACGGCTTTCCCAGGCGTCGATCCTTCTCAGCTTCAGGCCTTCCATGTTACATCTGCTCCAGCGCGCTCATTCCGGCGACGGTGAGCGACCAGCGCGTATTGTGCCAGAGGGGTTCGATCTTCCCCGTGATCCAGCCGCGCCCGGTGAGGGTTCCCCAGATGACGCTCTGCTGCTCGGGGTTGAGCTTCTGCCCGTCCGGCGTGCGGAGCGCGTCCAACAGCACCGACTTGAGCTGACCGTGTTCGCCGCTCAACTGCACCGCCTTCAGCGCGTCCTTCACAATCATCTGTTCTTCGTTCATGGCCTACTTCCTCTTGCAGATCTTGTCGAAAAGCGAACGGACCATCTCGCGCGTCTCCATGATCTGCGCGGACAGTCCGTCGAACTTGGCCGTGATCGTGGCCTTGACGCTGGCGACTTCCGTCTCGAGGAACCGCAGCCGGGCGAAGATGTCGGCATGGTCGGAGGCGTTCGCCTTCATCGTCGCCTGATAGCCCGACTGCTCGACGTGCATCGGGTCGTTGACAATCTTCGCCCGCAGCTCGTTCGCGATCTGGGCGCGGATCTCGTCTTCGTGTTTCTTCGCCGAGCGGTCGCCCCACATCTTGCCGCCGACGATGCCGCCCGCGCCGCAGAGGATGGAGAGGATGGTTGTCAGGGTGTTGCCGCTGATCCAGCCGGAGTCTGCGACTCCCGGCGTAACGGTTGCGGCGGCGGCGAGTATGATTGCGAGTGTCATGCGGTTTTAGACAGGATGGGCTGTATTGGAAAGGTTTTGCCGCGTCCCCGGGGTTCGAGACCTTCACGGGAGCTACCGCGCGGCGCGGCTTCAGGATTGGAGCAACATGATAAGTGACTTCTGATGGAAGGGCCCGACCCTCTTTCAGATCGGACGCCGCGTAGTATAACACAAAGAAACGCAAGGTAAATCCTTGCGTTCGCTATCGTGGATATCGCCAAAATGACGGCTGTGTGAGATTTTTCCTCTATCTACTGCCGTTTGGCCGCGTTGGGTATTGTGCCACATTTTGGCGGCCGCCAAAATGTGGAGGGGGTATCCGAAAGGTGGCATTCTACAGGCGCTTGACGCCCGCTGGAGTGCCGATGAACGGTCGGTTTATCCTCCGTAGTCGGCGTTAGCCGCGTAGGAGGAACGGCGCGGATTATATTACGGAAGCCGGAAAGCAAAGAGCGGAGATGTCCGGAGAAAATGGGGAAAATCGAAATTAGAAATCAAATCTGCCGCAGCAGATTTCGCTATTTTCGAGGGTGTTTCAGAGGCAAAAAACATCCCCTGCAAGCGAGTTGCAGGGGGTGGGTGTTGACGAGGCGGTGGGGAATCAGAGCGGAAATGTCATTTGCGATGCTGTTATTGTGGGGAATTCGGCGACGCCGATTATTGACCATGGGTTGTCAAAATGGCGTTTATGAGACTCGTTCATTGTCCCCATGTAAAAATGCAAATCAACCGAATCACGGCAGAATTCATTCCCGTATTTCTGAAAGACTTCGGCTTTTGCTTCTTCTACAGATTTATGCCGCGTGTGCACGGCATGATAGAAAAGCGCACCCAGCTCCCAGTCGAGGATTGTGAACTTTGCCTTTTTGCCCTCGCAGTCTGTGACCTCGTATTTGAAGTCGAACGGCACCCTCTCGCACAGTTTGAAGTCCTCTCGCCAGCCGTTGTCTTCGAAGAGGTCGGGTGCCATCACCGCTGCCATTGCGGCGGCGATGCGCTCCGGGTCTTCTGGCTTCTTCGGATTTTCGCAGACGAGCCGTTTTGTTGCCGGGTGGAATACGGCAAGCGTGACTTTGTTCGCGACTCCGTCGGATATCAGTTCACGAAGTGATTCGTAGACCTTTGGCCTGGTTTTATTCAAGATGGCGGAGCGCCTCAGTTCCCATTTCTTCTTCGTGTCCAAAGGGGCGCCTACGCATTTCAGACCGCGCTCCATGTTGATGTGAAAGCTTTCGGGTCTGCTGTCGTTGTTTGGCCTATAGCCATAACACTCAATCCACTGATACTTTCGGAACTGGCATTCCTTTGGCAGTTGGCGGAACTTAATCGGGAATATCCTGACCCAAGTGCCATCCTCGCGAATGCCCGCCGTACACACAATCTCCACATACTTTTTGGATGGGATGGGCTTCGTCTTCACCAGTACGAGCAGCTTCAACTTTACATCACTCTGCATGATGGTTTAATCCCATGTCGCATCTACAACACTTCGTAGTCTGCGCAGAGAATCTTGGCGACGGCTTTCGCAACCTCGGTGCGGTGGCATTGGCGTGGGTCGCGCTCAAAGCACATGAGCGCAACGCACTCGCCATCTGCAATTCGCTGCGCGACTGCGGCAACCGTATCGGATGCGTCTTTGAGAATGGTTTTGCGGTATCTTGAAAACAATTCGTCGTAGTCTGCCTGGCAGTTGAGTTCGGAGCGCTCATGGGTAGGAATCCCAAGCTCTGGATAGTGGCAGTAGCTTATGCCCGAGCCATTGCACACCTTTTCGAGCGTAGATTTTGAGAACCCGTACTTTCTGCTTATCGGGTTCTTCCGCACGTCGCAGAGGGTAGTTATCCCATTCTTTATGAGCGTGTTGAAGAATCCCTCGACAGACCGCCCCTCATATCCTATCGTCGCAAAAGGTGTTTGCTCCGTCGGCTTCGCGTCTTCGATGCGCCTGAGCGCATCAGGATCGTCAAAGAGCACGATGTCGGCGATTTTGCTGCGTATCGCGAAATATGGATGCTTTCTGTAGATGTCAGCGATCAACTTCGTGCCTAGGAGCGGATATTGGCGGCGAAACGCCACCATCCGTTTTGTTGCCGATACGTGGCGAAATGCATGCGCTCGACCGGCTTCAGAGAGCGACCACCTTGGCTTGCCTTGCCTTTGCGGTGTCTGCCTGACAAATCCCTGTGATTCAAGGGAGTGCACATCCCGCGCAAGCGTGAAAGAATATCCGCCCTGTTCGAAGGGCATGAAGTCGTAAGGTCGCTCGTCGGCTTCGATGCCATAGGCGAACATCAACTTCTGAACTTCAATTGATGTCAATCCCGATGGATCAGACCCAATCAAAGACAGAATCAAGCCTTCCTGATGCTCGGTCACTCCCTTCTCCTTTGTTAGCGTCACGGTTCCGTATTATACCATATCCCCCGCCGCCGTCAACGCGCCCCGTGTTTCTGCAGCCGGGGCCACGCCGCTGGAGTGCCGATGAACGGTCGGTTTATCCTCCGTAGTCGGCGTTAGCCGCGTAGGAGGAACGGCGCGGATTATATTACGGAAGCCGGAAAGCAAAGAGCGGAGATGTCCGGAGAAAATGGGGAAAATCGAAATTAGAAATCAAATCTGCCGCAGCAGATTTCGCTATTTTCGAGGGTGTTTCAGAGGCAAAAAACATCCCCTGCAAGCGAGTTTCAGGGGGCGTGGAAAGAACTACACACCACGGTGAGTAGTTAATGATGCATGCAATTTAATACTGTTCCGTCTTCATCTCGATGACCTTCTGGTCAGTTTCGAGTAGCATTGTAAATCCGTTGGCGATGAATGAATAGGTCTCAGCCACAAAATCACATGAGTTATTTTTGCAGTGAAATTCCTATCTTAATTTTGAAGTCAACAGCCGCAAGCACGACAACAAAAAGCGGCATAATCAAATCAAAGACAAGCGTTGTCCTATGTATCGGTTTTTCAAGTAGGCAGAATTTGACCATACAAAAAACAAACCATGCGCAAGCCATTGTGAAGCGAATAGAGAATGATGATGACGACGAATTATCACTCCAAAATATTACTCCAAGAAACAGCAACTCTATGCACGTTAGAATGGCCTCTGTGCGTTTCTCCTTTGGTTGCGCTTTGAGAGATGTCCACCATTCATGGAGAGTTCTCCCGACTATAAAAATGATCACTCCTTCTAATATGTGAGCCATCATCTCACGGCCTCCTGCAGTTCCTCGAATCCCTTAAGCGCGTGGCCGAGAGCGCGGTTGACGCGCTCAAGCTTGGCCTCTGCAGCAAGCGCACGTACTCGCCAGTCTGTCAGCTCGGAAACGTTCTGACGGTCAGAACAACTATCCGTCAGACCTAATAGCCAATCGGCCGAACAGGCGTGTTTCTCGCAAATCTCTGCAAGGACTTCCGCGCTTGGAGTCGATGCACCATTTTCATAGCGAGCCCATTGTGGTTGCATCATTTCAAGTTGCCGCGCCATTTCGGCTTGAGAAGATGAGCCTCGAAGCTCTTTCAAGCGAGTCGCTAACTTTATAACGAATTCGTTTTTTGTCTTCATATAACTATTTGATTATGCACGGTTGACACGGCGATAACTACTATGTTATAATACGCGTTGTCACAACGGAACAGACACAGGAAGTATAACAAATTTGCCATGCGAAAGGAACAGGGAGAAATGACCATGAAAGAGAAGAAGACGCCGACGCTGACGCGCGTTGAGCAGACGCGCGTCGTCTGGCGCGGCCTCACGGAGACGGCGCGGCATCTCGGATGCTCGCGCGCCCACCTCTCCTATGTGCTGCACGGCCAGCGCAAGCCGTCCGACCGTCTCGCTCGCCGCCTCCTCCGCCTCGGCGTCACGCTGCCGGGGGCCGAGGGCTGAAACCGACGTGAACCGGGAGAGAGACATGTTTGAGGAACTGGCAGAAAGGGAGCGGCGCTATTCGCCAGAGGTGCAGACCGTCTCGGCCGGCATGCCGAGTCTGCCACTCCTGACCGTCAAGGAGGTCGCCGCCGGGCTCGGCTACAGCTCTGAATACGTCCGTCGGCTGGTGCGCGACGGCGAGATCAAGGCGACCCCCGCGCGCGGCGATCAGCGCGAGAACGTGCGCATCTACAAGATATCAATATTGGACTACCTCGAAAGGAACCTCAGAAGATGAACGAAGTTGAAGTCGTCGGGCCGACGCCGCTTGCCGCGGCCACGGCCAACGCGAAGAAATGGATCGAGTCCCACCCGGCGGGGAAGCCGGTGAAGATTCCGACGACGCTAACCGTGAGGCATCGCAAGCATCTCGTGAGCGTCCCCGTCGCCCAGGCGCTCGCGCAGCAGTACGAGCGCGTCGGCCGCGTCTCCAACGCCGCGCTCCGCGAAATGGTGATCTTCGGCGCGATGCTCGACCGCATCGACAAGGCGCTCTCGAGCAGCCGCTACACGCGCAGCGACAATGGCCCCGGCGTGTCCCTGCGCTCGTGGCTGGCGGAGAACTGCCCGGGGATCGAGTATGCGACGGCCATGGACTACAAGCGCACGACGCGCAACTACATGGCCTACCTCAAGCTGAAGGAGGACACGCCGCTCCTTGAGATGATGCAGGCCGACCCCTACGACGACGAGAAGAAGGAGAATCTCCGGCGGCAGATCCTCGACACGATGGCGCACCTGACCAAGAGCCAGCTGCGGCGGCTGACGGACGCGCCGCGCGGCCCGGGCCGTCCGAAGGGCTCCGGCGCGGCGGGGACGCCCCGCGCGAAGACGGCGGAGGAGCGCGTCGAAGAGGCAGAGGCCGAGACGCGCGAGATTCTCGGCAAGCTGCTGGCGTTCCTGCGCGGCAACTGGCTGGAGACCGTCTCCCAGCAGACGCGCGACGACTTCGCGCGCACCCTGCGCGACTGCGCCGACCTGGCCGTCCGCGAGGCCTCCATTTCCCACTAACCAAAAAACAACACATCCTCCTACGCCAAGGCTACAGAGGACAAGACAACAAGGAGTGAAAAGATGAAGAAGAAGGGATCAGGGAACAGGGATCAGGGATTATGGCGGAAGGAGCGGCAGTTGTGCGATGTTGTTGCCGCAGTCGGCAACCTCGCAGAAGAGCTGCGGATTCTTCGTCAGACTGATGGAATCACATCCGGAGAGAAGAAGGCGATTGGCGCGATGCTCGACAAGCTCGGCAAGTTCAATAACTACGTGGCAAACTGCCTCATCATGAAAGGCGGTGCGAAGTGAACGATCAGGACGAAATGATGGACACGAACGAAAACACGCAAGACGTCTTCCGCGAGGTCGCCGAGCTCGCGCTCTCGGCCCTCACGGGCGACACCGCGACGCGGCGGCTCGCCGCCGGCGACATCGTCCACGCCCTCGCCACGGCCTATCCGGGCCTGTGCGCGGGGAAGAAGGAGGCCGCGCGATGAAGGACTGCCCCGACTACACGCCCGACGAGATCCGCCGCGCGAACCGCATCGAGGCGACCGTCCTCGTCGCGATTGCCGTCGTCTGGATCGCCTTCATGGCCTGGCTCCACCTCACGCAGCCGCAGCGCGAGCGCGCCGCCTACGAGGAGGGCGCCCGCGAGGCCGACCGCCGCGCCGAGGCCGCCGGCGGCTGGGACGCCTGGATCGCCGCCGAGGTCGCCAAGGCCGCGAGGGACTGACGGGAGGACGTCCGGGAATGAGCAGAATCGTCATCGCCCCCGAACGGCTCCGGCCCGAGCTTGACGCGCTCTGGCCGCGCCTCAGGAACGACGAGCGCCAGCTCGTCTCAACCTGGTGCGAGATCGCCCGGCGCATGTCGGTCGCGGCGGACAAGACGGGCGAGCTCGCCCTCGTCCTGCGCCAGTTCGCGACGCTCGTGCCGCACCTCTCGCGCAACACGGTCTACCGCAAGGTCGACGGGATCCGCGCGCGCGGGCCCGTCGCGGGCGTCCTCGGCAAGGCGGCGCTCGACCGCGCGGCCGGCAGGGGGCGCGGCACGGCGCTGCCGCCCGGCTTCGTCGCGCACTGGCGCGCGCTCGTCGCACGGCACCAGCGGCAGAAGACGCTCCCGGCCTGGCGCGCGCTCCTGCGCGAGCTGGCCTCGGGCGCGGTCATGCCGGGCTACGGAAAGGACTGGCGCGGCATCTGGCTCGACGAGCACCCCGGCGAGATGCTCCCGACCGACGCCGCCGGGAACCAGATCTGCCCCTACACGGACGTCCACGCGGGCCCCCGCGCGTGCGCCCCGCGCGGCTGGTCCTACGCCTCCCTCGTCGCGCGCGCCCCGGCCCCCGACGTCCGCGCGGGCCTGGCGGTCGGCGTCCACGCCATGCGGAGCTTCAACCCGCAGGTCCCGCACACGCGCGTCGGACTCCGCCCCATGCAGGTCATCACGATGGACGACGTCAAGCTCGACGTCCTCTGCTGGTACCCCGGCGAGCGCGAGCCGCGCCGCCCCGTCGGCCTCGGCGTCATGGACGTCCTCACCGGCAACCTCGTGGACTTCCGTCTCGTCCCGGCGCAGGAGCGCGCGGACGGCACGGTCAGCGGCCTCGCGGCGTGCTGGTCGCGCTACGTCTGGGCCAACCTTCTGTGCGGCATCGGGATCGACCCGGAGGCGGGCGTGACGTTCCTCGCCGAGCACGGCTCGGCGGGCCTCACGCCCGACGACGAGGCCCGCCTCAACGAGCTGCTCGGCCCGCGCCCCGACGGCGGCCCGTGGGTGTCGGTGTGGCGCTCCTCGACGAGCGGCGCGCCGATCCTCAGGGGGCTCTTCGCCGAGCGCGGGCGCGGCCGGCCGACCCACAAGGCCATGATCGAGGCGACCTGGAACCTCCTGCACAACGAGCTCGCGATGCTCGACGCGCCCAGCGGGAAGGACTGGGACCACGCGCCCCAGGACATGGCGGGATGGACGCGCGAGGACAAGGCCCTGATCAGGGCCGCCGCGTCCCTCCTCGCGCAGGGCTGCCCCGACGCCGTCGAGACCCTGCGCAAGGCGCAGACGCACGCCATGACATACGGGCAGCTCGCCGACGCGGCGACGCGCGTCGTCGGCGCGCTCAACGCGCGGCGCGACCACGCCATCGGCGACTGGGAGGACTGCGGCTTCGTCCGCCACCTCGTCGAGATGGGCGGCGCGCTCGTCCCCATGGACGCCGCCGCCGACAGCTTCGCCGCCGGCGACGCGGAGCTGCGCGAGGTCTTCCTGCGCAGGATGGCGGGCAAGGCGCAGGGCGCGCGCATGAGCCCCGCCGAGGCCTGGGCCGCGCGCGGCGGCGGCAAGGGCCTCAAGCGGTTCTCGCCCTTCGTCGCGACGCGGATCCTCGGGCCGGGCCTCGCCCAGCGCGTCGCCGTCACCGCCGAGGGCCAGTTCCGCGCGGCCAACCACTTCTCGGGAAAGGCCCTCCTCTACTCGGGGATCGTCCGCCAGGAGGACGGCACGCTCCTCCACCTCGCGAAGGGCGAGGAGATCGACGTCTGGGTCAACCCGTTCCGGGTCAACTGGGCGCTCGTCGCAAGGCCGTCGGGCGAGTTCCTGGGCCGCGCGAAGTTCCTCGCGCCGACGGTCTTCGGCGCGCGGGCGGCGGCGGACGGCCTCGCCGAGCTGGCCCTCGCCCGGAGCGAGCAGAGGGGGCGCGTCGCCGCAGCGGCCGGGGAGAGGCTGGGGCGCGTCGCCGAGCGAAGAGCCGCCAACGCACGCGCCCTCGCCGAGGCCGCCGCCGCGTCCGCCGCCGCCGACCGGCAGTTCGCGCGGCTCGCCGCCGACGGCGACGACGACATCGACGACCTCTGACGGACTTCCAGCCGGAATTTGGCGGCCCGTGCAAGGGCCGCGAAGACACGAAAAACACAACAGGAGACAACATGGAAAGCATCAACAACACCAACGGCGGCGGCGAGCCGCGCGCGCGCGAACTCGTCGAGCGGCTGCTCGCCCTCAAGGCAAAGGTCGCAGAGGTCGAGGGCAAGGAGCTGAGCGACGGCGAGTTCGTCCGGCGCTTCCTCTCGTTCTCGTCGAGCGCGTGGTCGCGCCTCGTCGCGGGCACCTATCCCGGCGGCCGCTGGGACGCCATGATCGCAAAGATGGAGGCTTCCGTCGCGGCCGTCGAGGAGATGCTGCCGGGCCTCGCCGAGCGGGCGACCTACGCGCGCTCGTTCGTGCGCACGGGCCTCGCGCGCGCCGCGTTCGCCGCGATCAACAAGGCGCGCACCGACGGCGGGGACCGCCGCGTGGTCGTCGTCCTCGCGCCGACGGGATACGGCAAGAGCGCGCTCGCCGAGTACTTCCGGGGAAAGGGCGCGATCTGCTGCGAGGGGCGCAACGCCTGGCGCGCGAGCTACAAGAGCTTCTGCGCCGACGTCGCCGCCGCCGCCGGGCGCAAGGTCCCCGCGAGCGCGTCCGAGGCGCGCGTCGAGTCCGAGATGCTCTCCGTCCTCGGGAACCGCGCGGGGCTCCTCTTCGTCGACGAGGCCAACACGATGTCGGGCGCCTGCGCCAACGCCATCAAGTACGTCGTCAACCGCACGGCCTACACCGTCGTCATCGCCGCCATCCCCAACATGTGGGACCGCTTCCTCGCGGGCGCGCGCGACGAGGTGCTGCAGCTCGTCAACCGCTGCCAGCCCGTCATCCGCGCCACGCGGATCGCGGCCCGGGACGTCGAGGCGTTCCTGACGCGACAGGGGCTCCCGGCGGCGTTCGCGCCCGACCTCGCGGCGGCGGCCAACCAGTTCGGCGGCTTCCGCACGGTGCTGGCCGTCTGCGACGCCCTCGCCTCGCTCGGCGGCTCGCCGGCCCGCGAGGACCTCGACGCGGAGCTGCGCCGCTGCCGCGACAACCTCGCCGCCTCCGGCGTCGGAAAGTGAGAAGCAAACGGAAAGAAAGGAACACAGCCATGAAAAAGCAAATGACAACCATGACAGACGCGAACGGCAACGCCGTCCCGGTCAAGTACGTGCAACCCTACGACCGCGCGCGCGACCGCGTCGCGCGGCGGATCCTCGCGCGCTTCGAGAGGGCCCGCAGGTCGCTTGAGACGGTCGTGGCCGAGAGCCTGGCCGACCTCGACGGGCTGATGGCGCTCCGGGAGAAGCTCGGCGAGAAGGGGAACTTCCAGCTGACCTCCTTCGACGGCCTCATCCAGGTCGCGATCGACCAGCAGTACAACATCGTCCTCGACGAGCGCGTCGCCCAGGCGCGGCAGCTGATGCTGGACTACGTCAACGGCGTCCTCGACCAGGTGCGCGGCGCGGACACGACCGTCCTGCGCAAGCTCATCGAGGCGGCGTTCCGCGCCAACCGGCAGGGCGTGCTGCCGACGGCCAAGATCTTCGAGCTCATACGCATGGAGGTCAAGGACGAGCGGTGGAACGCGGCGCGCGGCATCCTCCAGGACGCGATCCGGCCACAGAAGGGCCGCCGCTACCTGACCTGCAAGACGCGACCGTCCACGCAGGCGGACTTCCGCCCCGTCTCGCTCAACCTCAACGACTGCTGGCCGCGAGAGGAGGCCTCGGAATGAGCGCGCCCACGCCAGCCCAGATCCGCGAGTACGGCGTCGCCGCCGCCCGCGCCTGCGCCGAGCTCGGCATCGGACGCGAGTCCGAGCGGCAGGCCTACCGCCGCCGCGTCGTGCGCGAGCTGACGGGCCGCGCCTCCATCAAGGAGGTCTCCTCTGCAGAGGGCTACGAGGCCGTCATGGCCCGCCTCTGGGCCGATGCGGGCGACTTCCTCCGCGCGGCGGACTACTCCATAGCGCCGGAGCGGCGGCTCGCCTACGTCGTCCGCGTGCTGGCCTGCCAGCTCATGCAGCTCAAGGGCGGCAGCGAGGCCGACGCCCAGGCGTACGTCGGCGGCGTCCTCGACCAGGCGCGCGTCCCCAACGGGCGCAGCCTCGACGACGGCGGCTGGTGGATGGACGTCGCCCCGCAGCGCGTCCGCGACCTCGTGAAGATCCTCGACACGGAGCGCCGCCGCATCCTCCGCAGGCTCGGCGCGAGGCCGCTGACGTTCAACGCCGCCGTCCGATACAGCCTCGACGGGCCAGTCCTCGCGATCGAGGGCGTCGCCCGCGGCTACTACGACCGGGCGCGCGTCCGCGTCACCGTCCGGAGGGAGGCTTCCGCATGCTCGTCCTGAACCTGTATCGGCACTGGCATGCCGAGATCGCGGAAGGACGGAAGACGGTCGAGTACCGCGCGGTCAGCCCATACTGGCGGAGCCGGCTGGAGAAGCTGGCGCCGGGCGACGTGATCAGGTTTCGCCGCGGCTACTCCGACCGAGCGAGCGACATCGAGGCGACCGTCGACGGCATCGACATCGGCCCATGTCCCTATCCGGGATGGGACGGCGACTTCTACCGCATCCGCTTCCGCCTTTTGAGGCCTGTCTGAAAGAGCCTTGAAAGCCCGTTCAAGCGTCCCTCAAAGCCCCTTCAGGCCGCCCGCCCGAAGGGGCTTTCTTCGTCTTCCGTCCAGCCCCATTTTCCCATTTCAATTTGAATCTTTCCCAACTCGCATTTGAAAATACCCGTGCGCTTGGAATCAGTGGGGGGGGGGGGGGGGGGGGGGGGGGGGGGGGGGGGGGGGGGGGGGGGGGGGGGGGGG
>CAKUGW010000032.1 GCA_934654805.1 uncultured Kiritimatiellota bacterium | reverse complement strand
TCCACGACCCGCGACTTGTGGCGGAACCTGTCGCTCACGACGTTGTACCCGTCTGGCGAGACCGCCCACCTGCGCTCCGCGGCCGTGCTCTTCCGCAGGCTCTTCGAGACGATGCAGCCGTTGCCCGCGTCCGTGACGTGGCACATGTTCGTGCCGGAGTACATGCCCCTGTCCGCGACGAGTATGAACCGGTCGAGCCCGAACGTGTCCACGGTCTCCTTCATGACGGGCCTGAGCGAGTGTTGATTTCATTGAAGATTTTTATCGGATGCCACGCCGAACGCTACAGACGAAGTGGCAAAGTCGGGCGGGGCGTCCATCCGTTGCGATGCCACGGGGAGCCTCTTTTTTGGTATAATCTTCAGTCAAAATCTGGAGATCCATGGCGAAGATTCACGGCATCGCAGGCGAATGGGCGCGCGTCAAGGGCATGGTCGCGGGGCTCTGGCCGCTGTTTCTCGGCGTTTTCGCGTCGGGCTTCGCGCTCGCGCTCTTTCTCGTCTCGCCGCTTGTCGCGGCGACGGTGCTGGTCGCCGCGCTCGTCTGGGTGATCTACAGCCTCGTGCGCGGGCTGCGGCACGTCGAACGCTTCTTCAAGGGCGCGCGCGGCGAGGAGAAGGTCGCGGGCGTTCTCGCGAGCCTGCCGGACGCCTACCACGTCTTCAACGACTTCGCGGCCGGGCGCGCCCACGTCGATCACGTCGTCGTCGGGCCGGGCGGCGTCTTCTCGATCGAGACGAAGATGTGGCGCGGCACCGTCACGGTCGAGGACGGGCGCATCCTCCTGAACGGCCAGCTGCCGGACCGCGACCCGCTCGCGCAGACGGCCAAGGAGGCGACGCTCGTGCGCAACGCGCTCGCGGCGAAGGGCTGGAAGGGCGCCGTCACGCCGGTTCTCGTCTTCGCGTCGGATTCCTTTGCGGCGCATCGCGCGGACGTGCGCGGCGTCGTCGTCATCAACTCAAACGAGCTCAAGGCCGGCTTCGCGTCGGATCGCGTCGCCATTCCGCAGGCGGAACTCGACCGGCTCGTCGGACTTATGGAGATTCAGGCATGAAGAGAGCCTTGTGGCTGGGGCTGGCCCTGGCCGTCGGGGCGGCTGAAGCCGCCCCCTTCGATAAAGAGACCGCGGCTGCGGCTTACGGTAACGGGGTCGCAGGGGCCGCCCCCTCCGACAATAAGGGGAATTCGGTCGGGGCCTTGGAGAAAGGGGCGGCCGCGAAGGCCGTCGAGCCGCGCAACTACTACGGGCGCATCGCCCAGCGGTTCGGGAGCATGCTGCCGAAGTACCACGTCCTGCAGCAGCCGCTGAACGACGAGATCTCGCGCCGCGCCTGGACGAACCTCGTCACGTTCTACGACTTCGACCACTCGGTCTTCCTGAAGTCCGACCTCGACCGCCTCGCCGCGCGCGAGACGACGCTGGACGACGAGGTCGGGCGCGGCGACGTCTCGTTCGGCTACGACCTCTACAACCTCTACGTCGAACGCCTGCGCGAGCGCGTCGATTTCGCGACGAACCTGCTCGTGCACGGCACGTGGGACTTCTCGACGAACGAGACGTACCGCATCAAGCGCAAGGACGCGCCGTGGCCGGAGACGCGCGCGGAGGCCGAGGAGCACTGGCGCAAGCGGATGAAGAACGAGCTGCTGGTCGCGCAGGTCAGCCATGACCTTGACCGGTTGAGCGAGCGAAAGCGAGGCGAAATGGCCGACGCGAAGATAGGTCTGCCGACCAACCGGCTCGACGCGGCGGCGGATCTCGTCAAGAAGTACCGCCAGTACGTGACGGTGCTGACGGAGCCGGACGAGGAGACGGTCATCCAGAGCTACCTGAGCGCGCTCGGCCGCGCGTACGACCCCCACACCGACTACATGTCGCCCGCGTCGAAGGAGGACTTCGACATGGAGATGAACCTCACGCTCTGCGGCGTCGGCGCGGTGCTGTCGATGGACGAGGGCGCGCTCAAGATCGTCGAGGTCATGCCGGGCGGCCCGATCGACGTCGACGGGCGCATCAAGGAAGGCGACAGGATCGTCGGCGTCCAGCAGGACAAGGGCGAGATGGAAGACGTCATGTGGCAGCCGATGAAGAAGTCCATCAAGAAGATCCGCGGCAAGAAGGGCACGCGCGTGACGCTGCAGATCGTGCCGCGGTCCGACACGTCCGGCGCGACGAAGAAGCTCATCGAGCTCGTGCGCGACGAGATCAAGCTGGAGGACCAGGCGGCGACGGGCCGCGTCGAGCGCGTCACATTGGACGGCGTCGCGCGCAAGCTCGGCTACGTCTGCCTGCCGGGCTTCTACGGCACGATGGACAAGCGGCCGAACGACGACGGCTTCCGCAGCTGCGCGATGGACGTCGCGCGCTACCTCTGCGACTTCAACGCGATGGGCGTCGAGGGGCTCGTCCTCGACCTGCGCGGCAACGGCGGCGGCTCCCTGCGCGAGGCCGTGATGCTCTCGGCGCTGTTCGTGCCGTCCGGCCCGGTCGTCCAGATCCGCGACGTCCGCTCCGTCGGCTGCCTGCCGATTCCGCCGGGGAACCCGATCGCCTTCAGGAAGCCGATGGTCGTCCTCACCGACCGCGCGAGCGCGTCCGCCTCGGAGATCGTCGCGGGCCACCTGCAGGACACGGGGCGCGCGGTTGTCCTCGGCGACGTCCGCACGCACGGCAAGGGCACGGTGCAGACGGTGCTCGGCCTCGGCCCGGAGAAGTACGGCTCGTGCAAGATCACGACGGCGCGCTTCTACCGCATCGACGGGCGCTCCACGCAGGTCGAGGGCGTCGCGGCGGACGTCCACCTGCCCTCGCTCCTCGACGCGCTCGACATCGGCGAGGACAAGCTGACGTACGCCCTGCCGTTCAGCCGGATCCGTCCGGCGGACTACGCGCTCGCGTGGGACCAGCACCGCTACGTTGCCGCGCTCGCGGAGCTCTCTCGCGCGCGGACGGCGAAGGACGAGAAGTTCGCGAAGCACATCGCGAACGTGATGGGCATGAAGGAGATTTCCGAGCGCGAGACCGTCTCGCTCGAGTACGCTGCGCGCAAGGCCCAGATGGCGGCCGACCGCGAGCTGCGCGAACTGGACGACGAGGAGGACGAGGGCGACGACGACGAGACGGCGGCGCAGAAGCGCCGTCGCCGCCGCAACGAGCGGGCGAAGAACGACGTCGTGCTGGACGAGTCGTTCCGCGTGCTGATGGACCTCATCCGCCTCAACGGCAGTGCCGAAGTCCCCGAACCGAAAGGCTGGTGGTGACGATGACGGTGCGCTTCATGAAGATGCACGGCGCGGGAAACGACTTCATCCTGGTCGACGACCGTGCGGAGACGATGCCGACGGACCGGGCGACGCTCGCGGCGCTGGCGGCGCGGCGGACGGGAATCGGGTGCGAGGGCGTCATCCTCGTGCAGCCGTCGCGCGTCGCCGACTTCCGGATGCGGTTCTTCAACCCGGACGGCGGCGAGGCCGAGCTGTGCGGCAACGGCGCGCGGTGCGTCGCGGCGTTCGCGCGCGCGGTCGGCGCCGCGACGGGGCCTTCGATGCGCTTCGAGACGCGCGCGGGCGAGGTGCGCGCGGAAGTCGTGGACACGGCGACCGTGAAGGTCTGGATGCCGGCGCCGAAGGACCTGCGCGACGGCTTCGTCAACAGCGGCGTGCCGCACGCGGTCGTGCCGGTCGCGGATCTCGCGGCGGCGGACGTCGCGGGCGAGGGCCGGCGGATCCGCTACTCGGCCGCGTTCGCGCCGGCGGGGACGAACGTCGACTTCGTCGCCTACGCGCCGCCGCACGGCGCGGCGATGCGCACCTACGAGCGCGGCGTCGAGGGGGAGTCCGGCGCGTGCGGCACGGGCGCGGTCGCGGCGGCGGTCGTCGGCGTCGCGCAGCACGGGATGGCGTTTCCCGTCCGCATCCGCACGACCGAGGGGCACGAGCTCGTCGTCGACGGCACGCGCACGGCGGACGGCGGATTTGCGGACGTCACGCTCACCGGCCCGGTGAAGACGGTCTTCACGGGCGAGATGGAGCTGGATTCGGTCGCAGGAACGGACGGATGCTCTCGCCGCTGACCAGAAAGCGCCTGCGGGCGTTCCGGCGCATCAGGCGCGCGTGGCATGCGCTGTGGGCGCTGGTGGCGATCTTCGTCTTCTGCCTCTGCGCCGACTGGGTCTGCCCCTGCGATCCGCGCGCCGTCGTCGATCCGGCGACGCTGGAGAAGTACCGCGAGCCGGTCCTCGAGAAGACGTACGACGTGAAGACGGCGCGCTTCAGCGTGCTGGACGACGGCACGGTTGTCGACTACGAAGGCCCGGAGGGGAAAATAGTCGAATTGGCGAATAATCGAATCATCGAATCCGACGCGAGCGACGAGTATGCACTCGTCCCCCCATTCGACCATTCGATTATTCGATTATTCGATTATTTCTCAAAAGACTATCATGTCAGAAAGACGCGGCATCCCGGCTACACGCGCGTCTTCCTGAAGCCGAAGGCGCCGCCGAAGGAGACGGTGACGGTGCGGCCCGCGCCGGCGGTCTCCTTCCCGTTCCGCCCGGTCCCCGCGCATCCGTTCGGCATCGACGCGGGCGGACGCGACGTGTACGCGCGCGTCGTCCACGGGCTGCGCATCGCGCTGCTGTTCGGGCTGGCGCTCGCGCTGTCCGGCCTCTTCTTCGGGCTCGTCATCGGCGCGGTCGAGGGCTACTTCGGGGGCGTGACGGACATCCTGCTGCAGCGGTTCACCGAGATCTGGTCGGCGATTCCGTTCCTCTACGTCATGATCTTCATCGGCTCGACGGTGGGGCGCTCCTTCGCGGTGCTGCTCGTCTGCTACGCGATCTTCAACTGGATCGCCGTCAGCTACTACATGCGCGCGGAAGTCCTGCGCCTCCGCCGCCGCACGTTCGTCGAGGCGGCGAAGGTCAGCGGCTTCTCGTCCGCGCGCATCATCTTCGGGCATATCCTCCCGAACGCCCTGACGCCGCTCATCACGCTCTTCCCGTTCCTCCTGATGGGCGCGATCGGCTCGCTCGCGGCCTTGGACTTCCTCGGCTTCGGGCTGCCGCCGATGACGCCGTCGTGCGGCGAGCTGCTGCAGGAGGCCCAGCAGTTCCGCTTCGCGTGGTGGCTCGTCCTCTTCCCGTCGCTGGCGCTCTTCGTCGTGATGCTGCTGACGGTGCTGGTCGGCGAGGGGCTTCGCGACGCCTTCGACCCGCGCCAGACGGCGCGGCTCGAGTAGCGGCGGTTTCACGGAAAGACGAAACGCGAACGGCTGTTCGCAACGAAAGGAAAAGGCAGATGAAGAACAAGAACATGAAGGTGATGGGGCGCACAGTTCTCGTCGGAGGGCTTGCGCTCCTGTCGGCACGGGCCGAGACGGTCGACCTGTTCAACGGCAGGGACCTGTCCGGCTGGACGTCGGTCGCGGACCAGGACGTCACGGGCGGCTACACGGCGAGCGAACCGACGTGGTTCGTCAAGGACGGGACGATCCTCACGACCGGCACGCCGTTCGGCTACCTGCGCACGAAGCGCAGCGACTTCGGCGACTTCCGCCTGCACGTCGAGTACCGCTGGTGGCGCGAGACGGCGAAGCCGAACTCCGGCGTCTTCGTGCGCGTGGCCGACGAGCACGGGACGTTCCTGCCGACGTGCCTCGAGAACCAGCTCTGCCGAGGGGCGGCGGGCGACGTGCTCGGCCTCGCGGGGCTGCGGTTCGGCGGCTTCGAGCCGCGCTCGCCCTTCAATCCGGCGCAGGCGCTCTCCGGCATCACCAAGGCGCCGCGCAAGGGGGCGGACGTCGAGAGGCCCTTCGGCGAGTGGAACGTCCTCGAGGTCGAGCTGAAGGGCGACACGCTCGTCAACCGCGTCAACGGCGTCGAGCTGAACCGCCTGGCGGGCATCGCCGTCGCGAAGGGCGCGATCGCGCTTCAGGCGGAGGGCGGCGCCGTGCAGTTCCGCAACGTCCGGGTCGAGGAGATCGCCGCCGAAGAGCCGAGGTGACGGCGCAGGATCGAGGCTAACGCAGGGCCTTGCCGAATTCCCGGCGGAAGACGTCGGGTGTGAAGCGCGCGGCATTTGCGCGGGCAAGGGCGGGATTCCACGTCCGAGACTCGAACGTCTCCAAGGCCGCGCACAGCGCATCGGCGCGTTGCTCGTGGAAAAAGAGCCCCGTCTGGTTCTCGAGGACCGTCTCCTTCGCCCCGCCGACGCCGAAGGCGATGACGGGCGTTCCGGCGGCCTGCGCTTCGAGCGGCACAATGCCGAAGTCCTCGATTCCCGGGAAGAGCAGGGCTTTCGCATGGGCGTAGGCGCGGCGCAAGTCTGCGCGGCTGACGCGCCCGAGAAACTCGACGAGGGGACTGCCCTGCGCCATCGCCCGCAAACGGTCGATCTCGCCGCCTGTGCCGACGATCTTGAGGCGCCGGCGCTTCTTGAGGCAGGCCGCGACCGCGAGATCGGGACGCTTGTAGGCAACGAGCTGCCCCGCGAGCAGATAGTAGTCGCCTTCTGCCGTGGTTGCGGCGGAAGCGTCCGCCGTCGCCGCAAAGAAGTCGTAGTCAACCATTGGATGCACGACTTTCGCCTCGCGGCCGTAGATGCGCTTGATGCGATCGGCGACGAACTGCGAGTTGGCGATGAAGAGATCGACGCATTCGGCGCTTTTCAGGTCTTCCGTGCGCAAATGGTTGCGAAATGTCCGCATGGCGATCTTGCCGCCGATTCCCGCCATTTGGTAGTCGTCCATCACCTTGGCGTTGTAGGCGTGGGTGAAGATGTCGCCGTCCGGGAACATGTCGCAGATTGCGTGAAAGACGTTCTCGCCGCCGCGCCGATTCGTCAGCCAATAGTGCAAAAGAGCCGTTTTCATGACCGCAGAGTATATCATTTTTTTGCCTCTTCAGAGGTTTGTGAAAAGCCTCATAGCGAGCGGCGCGATTCGTCAGAATAGTGTGCGCCCAATCAGGGAAGCAGGTTCTTTCGAGAGGGGGCCGTTCGCCAAATACTGTGCACCGCGGTAAAATAGGAGTATGTGCAACATGCCCAGGAAGTCAAAGTCAGAATACGTCGCTGAAAAGCGCCGCGCCTACGCCAACTCCGGGAAGGCGAGGCGGTCTCGCATCCTCGACGGGGTGTGCGGGCTTCGGCTGCCGCTGCTCGAACTTCCACTTTGCGTGGCCAAAGTTCGTATAGCCGATGTGGATGCGCGGAGACGGTGACGCTCGTGCCGATGGGGCTGACGGAGATCCGCATCGCGCTCTTCCCGAGGCTGTACGCGCGTGACTGAGGCCGGGATTATGGTATAATCTCCCGCCATGAAGAAGCAGACCATCACCGACAACACCATCGATTCCGACGTGCTGACCTACACGGTCGGCGAAGATCCCGTCCTTGACCTCGCGCTCGCGAAGTGGGACTGCATGGGCACCGCCGCGCACGTGACGATGCTTTCCGAGATGAAGGGGCTGAAGAGGCCGATCGTCACGAAGGCCGAGGCGGCGCGCGTCCGCAAGGAGCTCGCGCGGATCGTCCGGCTCGCCGCCGAGGGGAAGTTCGCCATCCGCGAGGACGACCAGGACGTCCACATGGCCGTCGAGCGGCTGCTGACCGAGACGCTCGGCGACCTCGGCAAGAAGATCCACACGGGCCGCTCCCGCAACGACCAGGTCGCCGTCGACGTGCGCCTGCACATGAAGAGCGAGATCCTCGCGACGGAGAAGGAGGTCTGCGCGCTCGCGGCGGAGCTCTGCTCGTTCGGCTTCGACGCGGGGCCGATTCCGCTCGTCGGGCGCACGCACCTGCAGCCGGCGATGCCGTCCACGGTCGAGATGTGGGCGACGGGCCACGCCGAGATGATCGTCGACCAGCTCGCGAACTTCGAGGCAGCCTACGCGCTCGCCGACCTGAACCCGCTCGGCTCCGCCGCCGGGTACGGCGTGCCGTTGCCGCTCGACCGCGCGCGCACGACGCAGCTGCTCGGCTTCAGCCGCACGCTGCACAACTGCTTCGGCGCGTCGATGGCGCGCGGCGAATGCGAGGCGAGCCTCCTCTCGGCGCTCGCGCAGCTCATGTGCGTCCTCTCTCGCCTCGCCGAGGACCTGATCCTCTTCTCGATGCCGGAGTTCGCCTACTTCAAGCTGCCGCGCGCCTACTGCACGGGCTCGTCGATCATGCCGCAGAAGTTCAACCCCGACGTGCTGGAGCTCGTGCGCGGCAAGACGGCGCAGGTGATCGGCTGGCAGACGGCGGCCCTCACGCTCCTCCACGCGATGCCGGGCGGCTACAACCGCGACCTGCAGGACGCGAAGCTCCTCTACATGAAGGGGCTTGAGACGACGCGCACGACGCTGCGCATCCTCGCGAAGGTCGTCGCGGGGCTGAAGGTGAATGCGGACAACTGCCGCGAGGCGTTCACGCCGGGCGTCTTCGCGACGGACGTCGCGCTCGCGAAGGTCGCGGCGGGGATGCCGTGGCGCGACGCCTACCACGCGGTGCGCGACCAGTTCGCCGCGCTCTACGAGGGCCGGCCGGCGGAAGTCGCGAACCTCGACCCAGACAGGCAGGTCGCGCTGAAGACGCACGAGGGCACGTGCATGGGGCTTGACCACGAGCTGTACCAGACGCGCATCTCGGAGGCCGTCGCCTCCGCCGACCGTCGCCTCGCCGCGCTGGAGGCCTGCTGCCGGCGGCTCTTGAAGTAAGGGCGGTGCGGCGCGAATGTCACGGGTGTGATATAATACCGCTCTTATGGCGAAGGAGAGACAGAGCGAGGAGCTGAACCGGTCGACGGCGTTCGACAACCGGCTCCGCCCGACGGACTTTGGCGGGTTCGTCGGGCAGGAGAAGGTGCGCGACCGCCTGCTCCTGGCCGTGAAGGCCGCGAAGGATCGCGGCGAGTCGCTCGACCACGTGCTGTTCTCCGGCCCGCCCGGCCTCGGCAAGACGACGCTCAGCTACATCCTCGGCGAGGCGATGGGCGTGAACGTGAAGACGACGTCGGGCCCCGTCATCACGAAGCCCGGCGACCTCGCGGGGCTCTTGACGTCGCTGGAGCCCGGCGACATCGTCTTCATCGACGAGATCCACCGCATGGCGAAGACGGTCGAGGAGTACCTCTACTCCGCGATGGAGGACTACGCGATCGACATCATGCTCGACCAGGGGCCGAACGCGCGCTCCGTGCGCCTCGACCTGCCGCGCTTCACGCTCGTCGGCGCGACGACGCGCATCGGCCTCATCGCCGCGCCCCTGCGCGCGCGCTTCGGGCTCGTCAACCGCCTCTCCTACTACGAGCCGCCGGAACTCGCCGAGATCGTGAACCGCTCGGCGGCGAAGCTGGGCGTGGACATCGACGCGGACGGCGCGCTGGAGATCGCGCGCCGGAGCCGCGGCACGCCCCGCATCGCGAACAACCTGCTGCGGCGCGTCCGCGACTACGCGCAGGTCAAGGCCGGCAACTTCATCACCGGCGACGTGGCGACGGCCTCGCTGTCGCTCCTGGAGATCGACCCGCACGGCCTCGACGAGATGGACCGGAAGATCCTCGAGACGATCTGCGTGAAGTTCGGCGGCGGCCCCGTCGGGCTCTCCACGATCGCCGTCTCCGTCGGCGAGGAGCCGGACACGATCGAGGAGGCCTACGAGCCGTTCCTGATCATGGAAGGGTATTTGGAGCGCACGCCGAAGGGACGCGTCGCGACGAGCCTGGCCTATCAGACGCTGGGGCTCGAAAGGTAAGCGGCGCAGAAGCCGCGCGCGAAGGGCTACCCGACGCGCTCGAAGTCGCTCGCCGGGTGCTTGCAGATCGGGCAGATGAAGTCCTTCGGCAGCTCCTCGCCCTCGTAGAAGTAGCCGCAGATGATGCAGCGCCAGCCGCGCTTCGGCGCGGCCGTCGCCGGCTGGGGCTTCGGCTTGATCGCGCGCTGGTAGTACGAGTAGGTCGCCGTCTCCTCGTCGGACGAGACAAGCGCGTCCGTGACGTCGGCGAGGAACAGGAGGTGCGTGCCGAGGTCGATCGTCTGGAACACCTTCGCGCTGATGACGGCGTTCGTGTTCCTGTCGACGGCCCTGACGCCGTTCGCGAGGCGCGGCGCGGGGAAGTCCGCGAACTTGTCGACGGTCGCGCCGCTCTGGAAGCCGAATCGCCGGAAGAGGTCGAACGACGCCGACTCGGCGATGACGGAGACGTTGAAGACGCCCGTGCGCGCGATCATGCCGCAGGTGTGGTTCGCCTTGTTGACGGCCACGCACACGCGCAGCGGATCGTCCGTGACCTGCTGGAACGTGTTGACGATGCAGCCGTTGTCCTTGTCGCCCTCGCGCGCCGTCAGCACGTAGAGGCCGTACCCGATCTTGAACATTGCCTTCGTATCCATCGCCCGACTCCTTTGCCTTTTGCGGTTTTCGAAAACGGGCTTTGCCGTGCGCGCCGCCCGACAGGGGGGAAATATAGCAAGAATCGGCGGCGGTGTCAATGGAGCGCGGCGCGGATGAGCGCCGCCTGCGTGCTGAACGTGTCGGCGAGCGGACGGTAATGGCTCGTGCCGTTGCCGTTTTCGTAGACGGTCGTGATAGGGACCTGCACGGGCGGCTGCGGCAGCTTCGCCGCCGCGACGAGCATGCGCGCCTCGTAGTCGTAGCGGTCGCCCGCGAGCGCGGTGACGCGGCGGATGTCCTCCGGCAGGTGCTGCCCGTCCGCATCGGCCGTGACGACGCCTGCCGCGTCCGGGAAGGCGCGGAGGATTTCGGCGAACGCGGTCTTGAGCGCGGCGCCCTTGCCGCGATTCGCCGCGTGGCGGATCAGGCGGACGCCCGGCAGGGCGGCGGTCTCGGCGAAGGTGGCGGCGGAGGCGCCGCTGTTCGGCGAGGGCGTCGGCCTCGACTCGATCGACGCCCTGGAGATCGGCGCGGCCCTGCGCAAGAAGTTCCAGGTGAAGTTCAAGGCGAATGCGGCGGAGAACAAGGTGCATTTCAGGTCGATCGCGTCGCTTGCGGACTTCATCGCGGCGAATCTCGGCGAAACGTTGGAGGACTGACGGTGATGAAGACGAAAGAGGAAGTGCTGGCGGCTCGCGCGAACGGCCTTTCGTCTCATGGGCGCGGTCGCCCTCGTCTGGGTTCTCTACCTGCTGAAGGCGAACGTCTGGTTTCGGCTGTATCCGGCGGTTGTCGTCGCGGGCGCCCTCGCCGTGTTCGCCGTCTCGCTCTTCCGTACGCCGCTCGTGGAGCGTTTCGCGCGCGGGATGGGCGAGGTCCTGGACACGCGCGGCGTGGCCTACTGCCGCAAGGTGACGGTCGCGTGGGTTGTCTTCCTGTCGGTGCACCTCGCCGTGACCGTCGCGACGGCGTTTGCTCGCCGTGAGGTGTGGGCGCTTTACAATGGCTGCGTCGCCTATCTCCTGATGGGGGCGATGTTCGCGGGCGAATGGCTCGTCCGCCGGAGGGTGCGCCGTGGCTGACGCCGTCTTTCTGTCCTCCGGCACGACCGGCGCGCCGAAGGAGATCGTGCGCACCGACGCCTCGCTGGAGGCCGATGCCCGTGCGCTGGTCGCGGCGTTCCCCGATTTCCCCGATGCGGCGACTTACCGAAAGCTCAAGTTCCAGCGGCTTGTGCGTCCGACGGACACGGTGACGCTGTGCGTGACGCGCGCAAGCGCGAGCCGCTTCGCCTTTTCGCTGGACGTCGCGTCGGGACGCGCGGCGTCGGGCCTCGTGGAAGGATGTCGCGAATGACAGTCACCTCTCTTTTCCTGTTGGCGTCGTCCGCCGTCGCGGCCTTGCAGGCGGCGCTCGATTCGTCGGCGACCTGGACGATGGAGCGGCGGCTCGACGGCTCGGCTCGCGCGCTCGTGTCGTCCGGCGTCGTCCGCTGCAAGGCGGGCGAGGGCATCGTCTGGGAGGTGCGGGAGCCGTTCGCGTCGTCCGTCACGATGACGACGAACGCGATGGTCTTCGTGGACGAGGACGGACGCCGCGAGAAGTCGCTCGGCGAGCTGCCGCACTATGCGGAGATCCGGGCGGCGACGGATGCGTTCGCTGCGGGGAAGGCCACGGCGTTTGACGGCGTCTTCGCGATTCGCGAGACGGCGCTCCCGGATGACGGCTGGACGCTGACGCTCGTGCCGGAGGTCGCGGCGATGCGGCGGCTCGTGACGGAAGTCGAGCTTACGGGCGCGGCGCTGCCGACGAACGCCGTCCTGCGCTCGCCCGGCTGCGTCTCGACGATCCGCTTTCGCCGCTTTTGATATAATGGGCTGCGTGGATTCGGATACAAGAAACGGCGAAACCCTGCGGCGGCCGGAGGGCGGCTTTGAGGCATTGGCAAACGCGGCTGCGATCCTGCTTTTGGCGGTGGCTGGGTAGTGGAATGCCCTGTATGCTCGGCCGTCGGTTCCTGGGGGACGACGGCAGGCTCGACCTCGACCGCCGCAGACGGCGGACGCTGGTGAGGGGCGGTCGTCGGCTGTCCGTCGGGAAGGGGGCGTGGGCCGTTACGGACTGGACATTTGACCAGACGAACGTCGAGCCGCTTTTCGCGAACTGCGGCGCGCACAAGATCGCCGCGAACGAAAACGCAGGCAAACGTTAGTTTTTTTCGGCTCTTCAGAGGTTTGTGAAAAAATCCATTGGGGGTTCTGGCCAATCTACAGGCCCGGGACTCATTGCGACTTGACCGGCTGATGCGCCTGTGCAAGCGAAATCCGGCGTTTCCGCGAGGCAGGAGGGAATCCTCGGCTACTGGAGGTACGGCAAGGCCTGCAATTCCGGCAATGAGAATATCATGCGGAAAATTCCAGCGGGAAGCCGGCGAATGTGTCCACGGATTTCACGGATTCGCACGGATTTAGATTAAGAGGGGGCCGCGAATCTTCACGAATTTTCACCAGCCTCAATTTGTGATAATCCGTGCTAATTCTTGGAGGGCGATTTGACAGCATCCGCTGTTTTTTGGTATCATACGCGCCTGTTGCTGGAGAGATGGCAGAGCCTGGTTGAATGCACATGACTCGAAATCATGCATACCCGCAAGGGTATCGGGGGTTCGAATCCCTCTCTCTCCGCCACAAGCCTTTATCCCTGCGGGCGTAATTCAATGGCAGAATAGGAGCTTCCCAAGCTTCTTACGTGGGTTCGATTCCCATCGCCCGCTCCACTCGTTTCGGCGGTGCCGTTCGCGTGGGAAAATGTTCTGAAAACGCAAAACGTGTGCGGCGGCCATGCTCAACCGTCTCAGTGTCAGGAATCTCGCAGTCGTCGAGAAGGTCGAGGTCGAGTTCGATCCCGCCCTGAACGTCATTACGGGCGAAACGGGCGCCGGCAAGTCCGTGCTGATGGGCGCGCTCGAGCTCGTGCTCGGCGGCCGTGCCGAGGCGTCGGTCGTGCGTGACGGCGCGAAGGAGGCCGAGGTCGAGGCCGACTTCGGCGAGACGGTCGTCCGGCGCACGGTGACGCGCGAGGGGCGTTCGCGCGCGTGGGTCAACGACGAAAGCGTGTCCGTCGCCGAGCTGAAGGAGCTCGGGCACACGCTCGTCGACATCCACGGCCCGACGGCGAACCAGAAGCTGGTCGAGGAGCCGTTCCAGCGCGACCTGCTGGACGCCGACGGCAAGGCGTCCGCCGCCGGGCGGGCGTATGCGGCGGACTGGGCGCGTTTTGCCGCGCTGAAGGGTGAGATCGACGCGCTCGACGCCGTCGGCGGCGAGGACGAGGCGGACATGCTGCGCTTCCAGGTGAACGAGCTGGAGGGCGCGGAGCTGACGGACGACGACGAGACCTTGTCCGAGCGGCACGCGGCGGCGGCGCACGCCGAGGAGATCGTCGAGAACGCCAACGCGATGACGGAGGCACTGGGCGGTGACCGGGGCGTGTCGGAGCTGCTGGCCGCGCTTCAGCCGAAGTTTCGGGCGATCGCCCGCCACCTGCCGCAGGCCGAGGCGTGGGCGCGCGAGGCGGATGACATCACGGTGCGCGTGCAGGAGCTGTCGCGGACGATTGCGGATGCCGTGTCTGGCCTGGATGGCGGCGAAGATGACTTGGCGTCGCTCGACGCGCGGCTGACGCTCGTCAACCGGCTGAAGCGGAAGTACCGCGCCGAGGACGTGCCGCGCCTGCGGGCGCTGCTCGCGGAGAAGAAGGAGCGGCTCGCGGCGATCGAGGGCCGGGACGAGCGGCTGCGCGACCTTCAGGCGAATCTGGACGCGGCGGAGAAGGCCCTGCGGACGACGGGCGCCGCGCTCACGAAGGCGCGCGCGGCGGCGGGCGAGCGACTGGCGAAGGCGGTCACGAAGGAGCTGAAGGATCTCGGCTTCCGTCAGGCGAAGCTCTTCGTCGCGCTGGAGCCGCAGTCGCCGGACGCGCACGGGTGCGACCGCGTCGTCTACATGTTCGAGCCGAATCCGGGCGAATCGGCGCGGCCGCTCGCGGCGATCGCGAGCTCGGGCGAAATCGCCCGCGTGATGCTCGCGCTGAAGGTCGTCACGGCCTCCAGGAGCCCGCGCGCCACGTCCCCCGTCCCCCATGCCGCGTCTCCCATCCCCACCCTCGTCTTCGACGAGATCGACGCCAACATCGGCGGCGAGGTCGGGCGGGTCGTCGGCGAGAAGCTGCGGGCGGTCGCGAAGGCCCATCAGGTCATCGCCATCACCCACCTGCCGCAGTCCGCCGTCTACGGCACGCGGCATCTTGTCGTGTCGAAGCGCGTTACGGACGGGCGGACGCGCACAACCCTTTCTCCTGTCGCGGGCGACGCGCGCGTTTCGGAAATCGCGCGGATGCTCGGCGGCGAAAAACTCACAAGCGTCGTCAGAAAACATGCGGAAGAACTCCTCAAGCTATCCCATTGAACTTGTCACGGACGCCTTCGGGGAATCGTCCGTGCTCGCCGACCTCCTCGCCGGGGCGTCGCGCGTGCTCATTGTCGCGGACATGAACGTCGTCCAGCGGACGGCGGGCCTCGGCACGAAGATCGGCCGCTACGTGCAGACGCATGGCATCACGCTCGCGGGCAGTCCCGTCGTGATCGCCGGCGGCGAGAAGATCAAGGCGGACAACCAGCAGAGCGCGCTCACGGTCGTCTCGGCGATTCTCGACGCCAAGCTCGGGCGGACGGACGTCGTGCTGGCGCTGGGCGGCGGCACGGTCCTCGACGTCGCGGGCTATGCGGCGGCCCAGGCGCGCGGCGGCGTGCGGCTTGTGCGGATGCCGACGACGCCGGCGGCGATGCTGGGCGCGGCGTTCGCGACCTATGCGGCCGTCGATTCGTCCTCGGTCAAGGATGCGCTGCGCGTGCCGTCCGTGCCGGCGGCGGTCGTGCTGGATCCGGCGCTTGCGGACACGGTGCTGGACGGCGTCTGGCGCAGCGGCATCGGCGAGGCCGTGCGGCTTGCGGTGGCGACGGACGCGACGCTCCTGAAGAAGCTGGAGAAGGCGGGCCCGACCTATGCGACCCGTCAGCCCGGGGCTTTGGCCGAGCTGATCGAGACCGTGCGGACGACGCGGACGAAGAAGGGCGACGCCGGGCTGGCCCTCTGGGCGGCGCATCGGCTGGAGGCCATGAGCGGCTACAAGCTGCCGCACGGCTATGCCGTGTCGATCGGCGTCATGCTGGAGGTCGGCGCGGCGGTCGCGCGCGGTGCGCTGTCCGAGGCGGACGGCGCGCGCGTGACGGATCTTCTGAAGGCGTGCGGCGCGCTGGACGGGCTTGTGCATTCGCAGCATCTGCTGCAGCAGCCCGACAGCCTGCTGTGCGGGCTGGACGCCTGGCTGCTCGGCTCGCCTGAAGGCGTCCCCGCGCTGACGGCCCTCGGCAAGAGCGAGACGTCCGAGACGCCGGATCGCGAAGCCTATCGTGCCGCGATGAAGAACATCCTGCGCACGGCGGCGGAGACGCGCTGAAGGCCATCGGCGGCTTGGAGTGCGAATGATCGTGCGCAAGGCGTATCTGCTGGCGGGGCCGACGGCGAGCGGCAAGAGCGCGATCGCCGCGACGCTCGCGCGCGAGATGGGCGCGTGGATCCTCTCGGCGGACTCGATGAACGTCTATCGCGGCATGGACGTCGGCACGGCGAAGCCGTCCGCCGACGAGCGCGCCGAGTTCCACATGGGCGGCGTCGATGTCGTCACGCCGGCGGAGGAGTTCTCGGCGGGCGCGTGGCTGCGGGCGGCGGCGGACTGGGCGCGGACGGTGCCGGACGGGACGCCGATCGTCATCGTCGGCGGCACGGGGCTCTACTTCTCGGCGCTGCTGCGCGGACTGGACCGCGCGTGGGAGAAGCCGCCGCCGGCATACCCCGTCATCCGGATCGGCCGAGACGTCGTCCGCGCCCGGATCGCCGCGCGGCTTGACGACATGTTCATGCGCGGGCTGGAGGACGAGCGGCGGCGTCTGCACGCGGCGTATCCCGTCTGGTCGAAGACGGCCGCGCTTGCGATCGGCTACCGCGAAGGGGACGACAAGGAGAAGGTCCGTACGCGCACCTGCCAGCTCGCGAAGCGGCAGGACACGTGGTTTCGCCACCAGGCGACGCCGCTCTACGTCGAGCCGACCGTCGAGGCCGTCCGCGCCTGCTGGCAGGCGCACGGCCCATGGGATGTCCGATTTTTTGATATAATCCCTTGACCATGAAAGTGCTGGGGACAGAGATTTCGGGCGTGAAGATTGTCGAGCCTGACATTTACCGCGATGCGCGCGGCTTCTTCGCCGAGACGTACAACGAGGCCCGCTACGTCGCGGCGGGCATCGGCGCGGCGTTCGTGCAGGACAACGAGAGCTGCTCGTCGCGCGGCGTCCTGCGCGGCCTGCACTGGCAGGCCGGCGAGCGCGCGCAGGCGAAGCTCGTGCGCGTCATTCGCGGCGCGGTCTGGGACGTCGCCGTCGACATCCGGAAGGGCTCGCCGACGTTCGGCAAGAGCGTCTCGTGCGAACTGACGGCGGAGAACGGGCGCCAGTTCTTCATCCCGCGCGGGTTTGCGCACGGGTTCGTCGTCTTGGAGGACGACACGCTCTTCAGCTACAAGTGCGACAATTTCTACTGCAGGGAATCCGAGCGCGGGCTCCGTTTCGACGATCCGGCGCTCGGCATCCGCTGGCCTTGGCCGGGCCGCGACTACCTGCTTTCCGAAAAGGACACGAAGCATCCGCTGCTCAAAGACATCGAACCCTGGGAGGAAAAGTGAAATGACGGTCAAGGGATATGCGAAGTTTCTGCTCATCATGGCGGGCCTCGGCGGCCTCCTCTACGGCGTGGACGTCGGCGTCATCGCGGCGGCGCTGCCGTACATCGAGCGGACGTCGACGTTCACGCAGGACGAGATCGGCTGGATCGTCGGCATGGCGCTCTGGGGGTCGCTCCCGTCCTCGCTCGTGGCGGGGCTGCTCGCCGAGTGGTTCGGTCGCCGGCGCATGATCATCGCGTCGGCCCTGCTGTTCCTGGTCTCGATCCCGGTGATCTGCGCGTCGGGCCTCTTCGAGGGGGGCAACTTCTGGATGATGGTCGCCGGGCGTGCGCTGCAGGGCGCGGCGGCCGGCCTCTTCGGCGTGATCGTGCCGATGTACCTCGCCGAATGCCTTGACGCCGATTCGCGCGGCAAGGGCACGGGCATGTTCCAGCTGCTGCTGACGATGGGACTCGTCTTCGTCGCGGTCCTCGGCTTTTGCGTCACGTTTGTCGTCGGCGACGCGAAGGACGCCGTTGACGCGAAAGCCCTCGCGAATGGCGTTGAGGCGGCGGCGGTGACCTTCGCGCAGATCAGGGCGTGGTTTGCGCCGGAGCAGATCGCTGCGTGGGTGCATGCCTGGCAGATGATCTTCATCCTGTCGTGCATCCCCGGGCTCGTCCTCTTCCTCGGCGCGTTCCGGCTCAAGGAATCGTCCCGCTGGCTCTACAGGAAAGGGCGCACGGACGAGGCGCTGGCGTCTCTCGCGGCCAACAACGGCCCAGAGAAGGCGAAGGAGATCCTCTCCGAGATGATTGCGGCGGACGAGGCGGTCGCCGCCGAGAAGGCGCGGAACGCCGCCGCGACGGATTCGCTTCTCCAGCGGAAGTACGTGATCCCGTTCGTCCTGGCGGTCGTCATTCTCGCGTGCAACCAGACGACGGGCATCAACTCCGTCCTCAACTACACGGTGACGATCTTCCAGAAGACCGGCATGCAGGGCGCGTTCGCGAACGTGTCCGACGTCGCCATCAAGGTCATGAACTGCGTGATGACGGTCGTCGCCTGTGCGCTCGTCGACCGGAAGGGGCGCAAGTTCCTGCTGAAGCTCGGCACGTCGGGCATCATCGTCGGGCTCTGCGGCGTCGGGTCGATCTTCCTCGCGATCTCGAAGGGCTGGGTCGCCGCGTCGATGGCGACGGGCGTTCTCGCGACGGCGTTCTTCTTCATGTTCATCGGCTTCTACGCGGTGGGGCCGGGCGTCTGCGTGTGGCTCGCTCTCACCGAGCTCATGCCGACGCGCATCCGCGCCAACGGCATGGCGATCGCGATGATCATCAACCAGGGCGTCTCGGCGCTGATCGCGACGGTCTTCCCGAAGTGGTGCGCGGCGACGAACGACAACGGCACGGTCTTCTTCGTCCTCGCCGGCTTCACGGTCGTCTACTTCGTCACGGCGGCGTTCTTCCTGCCCGAGACGAAGGGGCGGACGCTGGAGGAGGTCGAGCAGTACTTCACGACGGGCAGGATGCCGGAGCGGAAATGAGCGAATGTCTGAATGACCGAACGGGCGAACGCGACAAGGCCCGTTTGTCTTCTGTCAGCTGTCCTTTGTCCCCGATCCGGACAAGCCTTCTCGCATCCGTCCAAATGAGCCTTACCTTCAAGTTCCTTGGGACAGGCACGAGCGTCGGCGTGCCGCAGATCGGCTGCACGTGCAAGGTCTGCACCTCGTCCGACCCGCGTGACCGCCGCCGCCGCTGCGGGGCCTACGTGCGGTCGGGCGACGTCGGCTTCCTCATCGACACGCCGCCGGAAATGCGGCTTGCGTGCTGCGAGTACGGCATCGATCGCGTGGACGCCGTCGTGCTGACGCACGCGCACATGGATCACGTCGCGGGGTTCGACGACGTGCGCCGCTTCAACACGCTGAACGGCACGTGGATCAAGTGCGACCCCCACGCGGACGGCGCGAACGGGCGCACCTGCCGCTGCCTCGGCAAGGCCCTGCCCTGCTACGCGATGAAGGAGACGGAAGAGGCGATGCACCGCATCTTCCCGTACATCAGCGCGAAGGGCGGGGAGCACGGGCTGTTCCGCCCGATGGTCGAGTTCCGCAACGACGACGCGTTCACGGTCGGCGACGTCGCGGTCGCGCGCCTCGCGGTCGAGCACGGCTTTCCCTGCTGCGGCTACCTGTTGGAAGGGAAAAAGGAAGAAGGAAAAGGGAAGAAGGGTGGATTAGCTTATATTTCCGACTGCCATGTCCTGCCGGACGAGACGGTGGCGCGGATCCGGGGCGTCGACACGCTCGTCCTGAACTGCCTGCGCGTGCGCGAGCATCCGACGCACCTGAAGCTGGCGGACGCCTTGGCCTACATCGCGCGCATCGCGCCGCGCCGCGCCTACCTGACGCACCTCTGCCACGACTTCACCTACGAGGAGTGGCTGAAGATGCTGCCCCCGAATGTCCTGCCGGCCTACGACGGCCTCGAGCTCTCCGATTTTGCGGCATGACAATGAAGAGCGGATGCCGGATACAGGGGCGTGTCGTAATGGCTACGGACGCCGCCACGCCGGAATGAACTCCACAAAGGGGCTTTTCGTGTTCAGTTCGCGCGCGCAATCCGCAGAAATGCGGCTGGACATGAGCCGACGGCCAGGAAGGCCCTGTGCGGACTGCGGGCGGGTCGAGAAATTGGTATAATACGCGCCGTTCGAGGGCATCCGCCCGACACGCACAGACCGACACCTATGGACAAGATCATCATTCTCGACTACGGCTCGCAGTACACGCAGCTCATCGCGCGGCGCATCCGCGAACAGCACGTCTATTCCGAAATCGTCCCGTTCGACATCACGGCGGAACGGGCGAAGGCCTACGCGCCGAAGGGCATCATCCTCTCGGGCGGGCCGAACAGCGTCTTCGAGGACGGCGCGCCCGGCATCGACCGCGCGATCTTCGACCTCGGCGTGCCGGTCCTCGGCGTCTGCTACGGCATGCAGCTCATGAGCCAGGCGCTCGGCGGCAAGGTGCAGCCCGGCGAACGGCGCGAATACGGCAAGACCGAAATGACGGTCGAGCCGGGCAACGAGCTCTTCAAGGGCCTTCCCGACAGGTTCACCGTCTGGATGAGCCACGGCGACCGCGTCGCGGCGATCCCGGCGGGCTTCCAGGTGAGCGCGACCTCGGCGAACTGCCCCTACGCGGCGATCCGCAACGAGGCGCGGCGCTTCTTCGGCATCCAGTTCCACCCGGAGGTCGTCCACACCGAACACGGCAACCAGATCCTCTCGAACTTCGTCTTCAACATCTGCCGCGCGAACGCCGACTGGCAGCTGACGACGTGGATCGAGGACACGGTGGAGAAGCTGAAGCGGCAGGTCGGCGACGATGAGGTCGTGCTCGGCCTCTCCGGCGGTGTCGATTCGTCCGTCGCGGCTGTCCTCCTCCACAAGGCGATCGGGCCGCGCCTCCACTGCATTTTCGTGGACAACGGGCTCCTGCGCTACCGCGAGGCCGAGCAGGTGGAGGAGATGTTCCACGCGAAGCTGGGGCTCGACCTCACCGTCGCGCGCGCCGCGCAGAAGTTCTACGCCGCGCTGAAGGGGCTCGACGAGCCGGAGGCGAAGCGCAAGGCGATCGGCAAGACGTTCATCGACGTCTTCGCGGACGAGGCGCGGCGGTTCAAACACTGCCGTTTCCTCGGGCAGGGCACGATCTACCCCGACGTCATCGAGAGCTCCCACGCGGTGAAGGGCCCCTCGCAGACGATCAAGTCGCACCACAACGTGGGCGGGCTGCCGCCGGACCTCACGTTCGAGCTGTGCGAGCCGCTCAGGGATCTCTTCAAGGACGAGGTGCGCGCCGTCGGCCGCGTCCTCGGCATGGCGGACGAGCTCCTGGACCGCCAGCCCTTCCCCGGCCCGGGCCTCGGCGTGCGCATCCTCGGCGAGGTGACTGAGGAGAAGGTGAAGCTCCTCCAGCAGGCCGACCTGCGCGTGCAGGAGGAGGTCAAGAAGCTTCCCGACTACAAGACGATCTGGCAGACGTTCGCCGTCCTCCTGCCGGTGAAGTCCGTCGGCGTGATGGGCGACCAGCGCACGTACGAGTACACGTGCGCGATCCGCTCGGTGAACTCCATCGACGCGATGACGGCGGACTGGACGCATCTCCCCTACGAGACGCTGGCGACGATGTCGAACCGCATCATCAACGAGGTGCGCGGCATCAACCGCGTCGTCTACGACATCTCCTCCAAGCCGCCCGCCACGATCGAGTGGGAGTGAGGGGGCCGGTCGTTTTCGGAAAGGGGACGACCGCAGGTTTCCTGGCATTGCGCCCGAAAGGCGGATGGCCCCCTTAGGCCTGACTGTCGTCACGACTTGCACGGCGGCAGACGAAGGAGCGCGGGAAGCCTACCGCGCGATCGCGGCGCCTACGGGACGGAGCGGTGGGCCTTGCGCCAGGTGCCCATGAGCCGCTTCAGCCTTGAAATTCGTGAATCCGGAATTTCAAGACCGTTTCCTGGTTGAAAGGAAACGGGATAAAATGCATTAGCATCCCATTTGCTCACTGCGTTCGCAATGGGATGAATGTTTAGCGTTGCAACTGGCGGCGTGATCCTGTAACCTACAGGCTTATGCAAAAACAAACACCACCAGAAGCAACGAAGACAGTATACCCTATCCTCCGGCAGATAGTCAACCTCATCCCGCCGAATGTTTTTCATGCGGGTGCACCGAGATATTTATGCAGCCACCCCACATTTCCCGCTTGATTTCGCATACGCATATACTATAATATACGCATGAAAAATAAATCATCGAAAAAGAGCCGTTCCCGCGCCGAAATCCTCGCCGAGATCGCCGCGCTCCCGCCCTCCGTCCAGGGCACGATCTCGTCCTACAGGTGACCCAGGAAGAACGGGCCGCCCGCCGTCTACCACAACCTCCAGTACACGCGCGGAGGGAAGAACCACTCGCTCTCCATTCCCGTGGACAAGGTCGCCGAGTTCAAGGCCGCCGTCGCCGCGGGCAGGAAGCTCAGGGACCTCGTCTTCGAGCTTTCGCTCGCCGACGCGAACGAGATCGCGTCGTCCGAATCCTCCCTGAAAAAAAAACGTCGCGCAGCTCGTCCTGAGGGGTGCCGCGAGGATCCACGCGCTCGTCGACGCCGCCGCGGAGTCCGTCGAGCGCGACGGCATCGCCTGCACGTCGAGGCTCGGGCAGGCGCTCTTCGACGAGATGAACGGCCCCTGCCGCGACCTCATGGCAGAGCTGCTCTCCGCGGGCGCCGCGACCGCGAGGGACTACGGGCCCGGGGAATCCGGGCGCAACGCCGGGAACCATCCGAAGCGCATCGTGACGCTCTTAGGGGAGCTCCCGCCCATCAGGCGCACCTACTGGTACGACGAGGACGGACACGAAGGGCACTACCCCTTCGACGGAAGCAAGTGGCTACAGACCGTCTGGAGGAGCCACTTCCCGTTCGCGACCCCGATCCTCGACGTCTACCACGCGCTGGAGCACCTGAAGCCGATGATGCTCGGGCTCGGGCTCAGGGAAGGCTCGAAGGAATGGAAGTACCGCCACCACTACTGGTCGGAACGCATAAAGGCGGGAAAGGCGCGGAACGTGCTGGACTACATCCGGAAGAACATGAAGGCAAGGCTCGGCAAGGACGCCATGCGCGAGTACAGGTACTACCGCGGCAACGCCGGGAGGATGAAATACGACGAGTACCGGGCCAACGGGTGGTTCATCGGCTCCGGCGTCATCGAGAGCGGCTGCAAGACCGTCATCGGCCAGCGCTTCAAGCAGTCCGGCATGATCTGGTCGCTGAAAGGAGCGAAGGCGCTGCTGCCGCTGCGCACCCTCCACAAGTCGAACCGCCTCGAGGAGTTCTTCGCCTACCTCGTCAGGGACCTGAGGCAGGTCGACTGCGCGGCATGAGCCTTGCGTCCTTTGCGTTCTCTGCGGCTAAACCCCTTTGACTCTGCATAAATATCTCGTTGCACCCAAATCAGGCCTGAAGCCCGGCTTGGGCGATGTCGACCATTTCATGGCAGCGGTCGTAGAGTTCCCTGCGCGTCGGCTGGCGCGCGGTCGCCTCGTAGAGCGAAAGGAAGAGCATGCGCCCGGCGGCGCAGAAGCGCTCCTTCTCGCGCGGCGGGTGCCAACGCGGGCCGAAGCCCTCGGGCGACAGCACGACCAGCCCGCCGCCCGCGCGGGCGATGGCGTTGCCGCAGGCCTTTTCAAGCGGGCTCATGAAGGTCGAGACGCCCGCCCCTCCGGGGCCGATGCGCGCGGCCGATTCGACGAGGGCGTTCCATTCGGGCGAGCCTTCGGCGGTCGCACGGTGGCCCTTGAAGGGCACGAGAACAGGCAGATCCAGGAGCGCGCGGTTGCCGTAGGCGAACCAGCGGCGGCCGAGGAACTCGACGGGCGCGACCTGCTGAAAGAAGCGGGCGTTCGCGCGGCGCAGGGCGGCACGCGCCGGGTTTTCGCGGATGTAGCGGCGAAAGGCGGCGAGCTGGCCCTCTTTCTTGACAATCCAATCGTGCCAGGTGGGGTCGAAGATCGGGCGGAGCGCGGGCGTTTCGCGGCTCTGGCCGCGAGGTGGCGCGGACGCGCCACCCGCAAGACCCGGTGCGCCGCCCGCAAGACCCGGTGCGCCACCCGCAAGACCCGGTGCGCCACCAGCAAGACCCGGTGCGCCGCCCCAACCTGCAAGGTTTGGGCAAGCCGCGCGATTGGGCGAGGCGGGAAGGGTTTTGCCTGTCGCGGCGTCGGCCGCGACAACCTGCCAATAGGCATTGCGCAGGGTCTTGGCGAGTTGGCTGACGAGAACCCCCAGCGCGACGCGGTCGGGTATCGCGCGAATCTTGAAGAGAAGGTGAAGATGATCGGGCATGATCACGAACGGCGAAATCTCTTCGCAGCAGCGCCACTTCAGATGAAAGCCCCTAATGGCCGCCGTGAACGCGCGGGTGATCGCGTTTTCGACGAGGCCATTGGGCCCAATTTCGGAAAACGCCGCCAGCCCCTTGAGACGTTTCAAGGTGACCATGTAGAAATATGGCGACTTGTAGTCGAAGCCTCTGAGACGGCCCATCGCCCCCATCCTTTCGCGATTTCCAGCCCAACAACACGTGTAGTTTACGATAAAGCCGCCGAGTTTGCAAGGCGGAGGAGAGCTAAGCGATGACAAACACCGAATCCCTGTTTCCGCCGAAGTCGGCGGCGCATCCGACGATCTACGCCTATTCCGAGACGCGCGCGGAACTCGCGGGCCTCCTGAAGGTCGGCTATACGGACCGCGCGGTCGAGACGCGCATGGCCGAGCATTATCCGACCAAGCTGCCGGACGGCACGATGCCCTACCGCGTCGAGCTGGTCGAGTCGGCGATGCGGGCGCTGGAGTCGATCGAGGGCTTCCGCTCGCTCAACAAGGACATCGCGACGATCATCAGCAACGCGAAGGAACTCAAGAAGGCAAAGGCGGAAGATGCGAAGCCGACGAAGGCGGAGGCCAAGGCGCTGACCGAAAAGGAGAAGGAGATGAAGCCCAAGCGCAGGGAGATCCAGGAAAAGCTCATCAAGTTCGCGACGCGCGTGCCGATCTTCATGTACCTCTCGGACTACCGCGAGCGGAGCCTGAAGGACGTCGTCTCGCAGCTGGAGCCCGGCCTCTTCCGGGCGGTGACGGGGCTGGACGTGAAGGACTTCGAGCTTCTGGTCGGGCTGAACGTCTTCAACGGGCCGCTCATGAACGATGCCGTCTTCAAGTTCAAGCGCTATGAGGACGGCAGCATCTCCTACACGGGCATCGACCCGCACGCCGGGGACGCAAGCGTCGGCGGCTGGGACACGGCGATGGACCGCGCCACGTTCGACGCACTCTATCGCGGCCAGCAGGCGTCTATGGCCCCAACCCACGCATTTATATAAATGCGTGGGTTGGGGCCATGCGGGGTTGGGGCCGCGGAGTCATGAAGAAACGGGTTCTAATGGGGTCAGCCCCAGTGCAGCGGAAAAATCTTTTCTCTCAAGCTGATCTGCGTGTTGACCCCATTCTCACGCGAAAGCTGACGCTGATTCGCAGAGGTGCGCAGCCGCACGCTGCGAACGCCACGTCCCTTGCAGGCCTGCGACGCTAAACCTTGTTCCGCTGCAGGGCGGCGGATGAGTAGAACACCTTCCAGAGGAAAAGGCCGCGCGCGGGGGCCGTCTCGACGCGGGCCGTGCGCGGCGGATGCGTCGCCAGCAGTTCGCGCACGGCCTCCGGCCTCTCATGGCCCTTGCCGACGGAGATGAGAAAGCCGACCATCGAGCGAACCTGCTTGTAGAGGAAGCCGTCGCCGCGCACGATGAACGTGTAGCGGTGTCCGCCCCTCCTCACGTCGAAGGAGAAGATGCGCCGAACCGTCGTCTCCAGCTCGCGGTTCGGATTCGCCGCAAACGAGAGGAAGTCGTGTTCGCCGACGAAGTTCCGCGCCGCCGCCTGCATGGCCGCGAGATCGAGCGGACGGTGGCAGAACGTCCAGTAGGGTGCGAGATGCGGCGGCAGGATGTCCGCCTGGTAGAGCTGATAGCGGTATTCCTTCCCCTTCGCCGAAAGCCGTGCGTCGAAGGTCTCCGCCGCATACGCCGCCTTCAGCACGCGCACCGCCTCCGGCAGGCGCGAATTCATCGCGCGCACGAGGTTCTTCGGCGGAATCGGCTTCGTCAGGTGGAAGTGCCCGACGAACCCGACGGCATGCACGCCCGCGTCCGTCCGCGACGAGCCGAAGACGCGCACGGGCGCGCCCTCCAGGTAGGCGAGGACTTCCTCGACGACCTGCTGGATGCCGATGGCGTTCTCCTGGTATTGCCAGCCGGAGTAGCCTGTGCCGTCGTAGGCCAGGACGACTTTGTACTTGCGTTTCATTGGAGCGCGGATTATACAGATTCTTCGCGCGTGCTGTCAATCGTCCGAAAGCGAGTCGCTCGGCGCCGCGATTCGTTAGAATCGTGTGCACCCAATCTGGAAAGCAGGTTCTTTCGAGAGGGCCCGTTCGTCAAACACTGTGCACCGTGGTAAGACAGGAGCATATGCAGCATGTCCAGGAAGTCAAAGTCCGAATGCATCGCTGAAGAGCGCCGCCGTCCGCAGACGGGGCATTGAGGTGTCCGGACGGGGTTGCATGGGGAATGCCATGCCCCGTTGACAGGAGCGAGTTAGATATGGTAAACTTCGCCTTGTCTAACAAAAGAGGAGGAGGCGAGGATCGGCTTGACACACGAAGAAGAGGTTTCCCGGCGGACGCGGACGCATGACGTGCCGCCGCCCCAGATTGACGATGCGCACCGGCGCGAGCTGCTGCGCTTTCTGCTCGTGAAGACGGCGGCCGTGCGCAAGGGCGTCAAGCCGGCGGAGCTGCTGCGCGTCCGCCACTGCTACGCGCAGACGAACGCCGAGGGCTTCCGCTTCTGCCTCTACCGCCGCGACATCTACTTCACGCTGCGCCTCGCGTATGTGGAGCTGAAGGTCGAGGCGGAAAGCTCGCTCGTGCTCTTCTACGATCCCGTCGCCCTCGACGCGACGCTGAGCGTGCGCGGCAACCGGGGCTGGCTCGTCCGCCTCGGCTATCCGGCGGCGGGGACGACGGCGGACTTCCTCGCCGAGCTCGTGCGCCGCGCCCGGGGCGACGACCTGCCGCACGAAGTCGGCGTCTTCATCGGCTATCCGCTCAAGGACGTCGTGG
>CAKUGW010000031.1 GCA_934654805.1 uncultured Kiritimatiellota bacterium | reverse complement strand
CCCGTCGCGCGCGCGGGCGCGCTCCACCACGTGCTCCCCATGCCGTTGGTCTGCCAGTAGATTCTCCACGCGTCTTCTGGGGCGGTTTCAAGGGGCTTGCCGTAGCTCTGCAACGTCGCTTCAAGGGCTATGCTCTCGCCGCGCACGACGTCGAACGCGGCGGGCTGGACGCGGCTGGTCTCGACGGTCCAGCGCAGCGGGACGGCGGCGAGGAGCGCGGCGGGCGCGAGAAGCGCGAGGCGGATGACGAGTTGGATGGTTTTCATGTCTGTTTTCCTTTCTATCCGATGAGCGAGATATCCGGGAGAAATCCCCCGTCGAGTCCTGTCGCCGTCCCCGCGACGAGATCGACGTCCAACGTGCCAATGCCGCGCGGCATCGTCATGTCGGCGGACGGGTTAAGGTCGTCCTGTCCAATGTACGCGACAAACAGAAGCGTCGCCACATCATCCATGATCGGCTTGACGTCAAGCGTCGCCATTCCGGCCTCGCCGCCCGTTGGAGCAATCTCGCCGACATACTCCCAATCGCCTACGCGGGACGACGTGCCAAAGTATAACGACTTCGGGTAGCTCGTCGGATAACTCGTCAGGTACTTGCCGCGCGCGAGCCAGACGCGGACGCGCGAGCCCTCCGTCGCCGCGACCGCGCCCCACGCCAGGCGAATCCGGCTCGCAGCCCAGTCGCGCGGGCATGAAAACGGAATCATCAGCGAGGCAGCCGACAAGCCCCAACGTTTCGCCGCGACGTCGCCGTCCGCCGTCTTGACCGTGATCTCATCGCCGTGGACGACGAACGCCGCGCCCGGCCTCGCCGTCGCGGGAACAGTCGCCGACGGAATCCGCCCGCCGTAGAAGTCGGCGTAGAGCCGTCGCAGCCCGAATGCCGACTGCGCGTCCGTGACGGCGGCCTTCGGCGTGTCGTACACGTCCGATGCGGTCTCGGTCGTCTCGACCGCGCCCGAATCGTCAATCCAGACAGCGCCCAAATCGCTCCCCGCCGCGTTGGACACGAGGAAATATTCCGGCGGGCGCGTCCCGTCGGCGACGGTGATCTGCGAGACGGTCGTCCCCGTCACTCGCGCGGCCATGGAAACGTCCGCCGCGCCCAGGCGCGTGAAGCCGCCCGTCACGTAAAACGTCGAGACGGACGGCGTGAACGTGACAGGGCAGCTAACCGCGAAATCCTTGTACACGTCCGGCGTGATGACGGTATCGCAGTCCGGCACGATGACCTGCGCCGCGCCGAACGCCTGGAAATAGACAATCGCGCAATTTGCGCACGCCACGCCGCCGACCGACTGCAGTTGCCCGGACACGACGAACGCCGGCGTCTTTAGGTCGGTCGTGAAATTGATCGGCCGAATCGCCGTGACCGTCCCAACGTAGGACACCGACCGACCCTTTAGCCCGGTCTCTCGCGCGCAGACGGCCGTAATCGTCCGCGCGTCCGCGTCGTGCGAAAAGTAGGCGTCGCAGGTCGTCGTGTACGCGCCAACCATGCCGCGATAGGGGACGACGAAAATCCCCGGCTTGTCTGTCGGCGTGTTGGCGTAGACGGATAGCGACGAGATCTCGCTCTCCCAGTAATTGCCTCCGAACGTGACGACAAGGCTCGTGCCGACAATCCCCGAACTCGCCGCGAAGGCGATCTTGCCCTTGGGCGCAATCGAGATGTGCCACTCTCTCGGCGACACGCCAAAGGCCGTGACGATGCCCGCGCAACCGATCCCGCCCGCCGCCTCGATCTGCGCCTTGAGGTTCGCGAGCGCCGTCGAATGCGCGCCCGCCGCGTGGTCTGCAAGCGATTGCCCCAACTTGACGACCGAGTATGTCCCGTTGTTGATCTTGTAGACGTACAGCCCCGGCAAGTCCGAGAACGTCCCGTCCGTAAAATCTCCGACGATCGTGCCAAACGCAAGGCTTGCCGTCGAACTGTTGTTGACGATGTAGCCCGTTGTCGGGAAGACCTGCACATCCTTCGCGGCCGCCGCCAAAATCGGCTCGCGGAAGACGGCGTCCGTCGAGGTGACGTCGAGGACGCGCAGCCCGTCGACGCGCGGGCGGCCGAAAAGCCCCGTGTCGGACACGACGCGGTTGCGCACGAAGTCGTCGCCGGTGCGCTGGATCGTGAGGGCGCGGATTCCGTTGTCGCCCGCCGGAAGGGCCGCCATGACGCCGCCGGACACGACGGCGAACGAGCGCGCCGCGTCTTCGGACAGGTCATAGGTCTGGCCGTCCGTCCAGCCCGCGACGGCCTCGGACAGTGTGAGCGAGACGAGATTGTCCGCGTAGCTCGCGCCCTCGAGCCAGTTGCCGCGCGTCGTCGCGTAGCTCTCGAGGACGACCGCGAGGAAGAGGTACTTCTGCATCACGAGCCCGCCCGTCGGCGCGAGCGACGCCTCCGCCGTGACCGGGTACCAGTAGTCCTTGCCCTTGTAGACCCTCGTCTCGCGCGGCGCGACGCCCGCCGCGACCGTGCCGTCCGTCCGCGCGGCGCCCTCGTCGTCGTCGCCGCGCACGGTGCGGCAGTTCGTCGGCGGCTCGCCCGTCGGGTTGGTCAGGACGTGGACGCGGGCGCCCGCCGCGTTGTAGGGGTCGCTCGTGACGCGCACGGTCAGCCCCGTCAGCGTCTTTCCGACCGCCGCCTCTGGCAGCGTATAGCGGTAGATCGCCGCGTTGGCATAGGCGCGGTGCATCCCGTTCGTGTGGCCCGCGCAGAAGAGCGCGGCGTCGAAGCGCTCGCGGTTCGCGGGGTTGTCCTCGTCGCCGTGCGGCGGCATTTCCGCCTGCCGGACGGCGGACGCCTCCCACGTGACGTTGCACAGTTCGCGGGAGATCTGCGCGGCGTCCGTCGCCGCCGCGTAGACGGGCGTCGCCTCGGACGCAGTGTACTTGCGCAAAAAGCGCTTTCCGATGATCTTGTAAGTTGGCATGACTTTGGAGTTTTTTTGAGTTTGTGAGTTAGTCGCAGTTGCAGTCGTCGTCGCCGGGGTGGACGCCACCGTCTGCCGGGACGCCGCCGCCCGCGCCGCCCTCCGCCTCGTCCACGGAGACGCCGCCGCCCGCGCCGCCGACGCCGTCGTGGTCGCAGGGGTCGTCGTCCGGCGGCTCGTCAGGCTCCTTGCCCTCGCGGTAGGAGACCGTGATCGTCTTCCCGTCTGTCGTGACCTTGATGTTCTCGCCGCCGATGAAGCTGAGGACGCCTTTCGCGCTGTTGACCGACTCGACACCGGCCCCGCCGCCAGCCGGGATCTCGACGTCCTTGTCGGAGATTACCTTGAAGGTCTTGTCGTCCTTCTCGTCCGCGCCCTTGACCGTGAGGTCGTGGATCTCCACCTTCTCCCCCGCCTCCAGCTTCGAGGAGTCCAACTCGATTGTGCCGGTCGCGCCGTCCTTCGCGGCGATCGTCGTCTTCTTCTTCGTGCCGGGACAGAACTCGCTCGACGAGACCGGCGGGATGCCTCCCATTTCGACTTCGTCTTTGCTGTCGTCGGACTTCTTGCCGGTCGAACGCGAGGAGGATGCGGTTGAGGTGCGCTTGTTCCGGAAGCCCGAGAGAAGCGCGGCCATGTCTTCTGGCGAGAGGTGCTCGGGCTGGCCGAAGGTAAGCTCGGCGGTCAGGTTTCCGCAGTCCACGTCGAAGGACTGAAGGAGAAGCCCGTCGCACATGTCGCCAAGCGTCGGCAGCGATTCGCCGAGGCGAATGGTCATGCGCTCCTGGAGAAGTTCGCCCGATCGGTCGTCGAGAATCGCCTGGGCAAGTCCGCTCGGGACGGTCTCGCCGGATGTCGATTCGCTGGATACCGTCCACGTATACTTCTTCGTCCTGGCGTTCGTCGTCACAAAGAACATCGTCAGCTCGATGTCTTCTTCCTCGTCGGTTTGTGATAGGATTGTCGCCTTGCAGGTGAACTTCTCGGTTCGGCAGCGAAGCCCGGCTGCTTCAAGTTCTCCGGCGGACGATGCCGAGATGCGCGGATAATTCTTCGCATCGCTTGCGCCGGAACGCGCCGCTCCCGTGATTGTCAGGTAATTCGGATCAACGGTCGCGATGCGCGGGTGCTTCTGCTGCCACCACGTCTTGTCATTGAGGTCTGACGGGATGTCCTCTGTCTTGGAGTCGAAGGACTGGCGCACGGTCGATCCGCTGGCACCGGCGAGTCGCAGCGTCGCGTAAAGGCAGTCGGGATTCCCTGCCGTCGTGTCGCCTGCCGCCTGGTGGGCGATGTTGCGGTACTGTACGCCCTCGATCTCGCCGGTTGTCTCGATCTCAAGGTCGACGCCTGTGATCGGGTGCTCGGTGTAGGTGTGTTCGCGCAGCGTCTTCGGGATGTTCGCGACGTAGTCCGCGTCAGCCGATCCGTTCGGGCGGGAGATGTTGATCGTCGGCTTGGTATTCGCATAGTTGAAAGAGACGATCGACTTCGGGAAGAAGCGCAACTCGCGCTTGACCGCATCGGCAACCGTGATGTCACGGCATTCGTCGAACGGCAGAGTCTGCGAACCGGCTGAAATCGTCCCAACGGTGTAGCCGCAGGCAGTTGCCGCGTGATTCAGAATCTCGTGCAATTCGCTCGAAACGTCTTGTGCCTCGCCGCTCTGCGTCTGGTTGAGGATGAGCCGGGAAGAGCGCACGAAGGTTCTACCATTGAACCAGTTCTGTCGGTAGACGAGCCGCGCCATCTTCGACCACGGTCCACAGATGGTGACGGACTCGCTGGCCGTGAGACCGCGCGAACGGTGCGCGACGCGGCGCTCAAGAGTACCGCGAAAAACCGTCGTGTTCACATAAGCGACGCGCACGGCGTCGCCTTTCTTGATGAAGCCGACCGGCACGGACATCTCAAGCGTGTCGGTGTCGCGGTTCGCGAAGTGAAGTTTCGCGCCGTCCTCGGGCGTAAACTCAATTTCGGATCCAGAGCGAATCCGGAAGAACTTGAACTGCCGGGTTTCACGGCGAGGAACTGCGAGATAGTCGGCTTCGGTCATCGTCACTCTCCGCTGGGCGCTTCGCTCCAGGCGTTGCGCTGTTGCTTGGACTGACTTTCAAGGAAGCTTTGAGCGGCCTTGAGGCGGCTTTCAACGCTCTTCAAAGTCTCGGTCAAGGCCTTGAGCGCGGCATCCGCCTCGCGGTTGACGCCGTCCGCTGCCTGCTGCGCGGAAATGAGCGCCTGTTGGGCTCCGGCCTGTCCGCTCTTGTTGAGCTTGGCGAGGTCGAGATTGCCCTGGGCGGCGAAGACGCCTTGCGCGGCGGTTGCCTTCCGCGCCTGTTCGGCGGCGATCCGCTGCTCAAGTTCGGCTTTCTCGCGCCGGAGAAGTTCCTGCGCCTGCATGGCGTCGGCTTCCTTGGCCTTTTCCTTCGCGACATCTTCGTCCTTCTTGTCGGTCGCGCGTTCGGCTGCGGCGATGGATGCCGCGCCCTGCATGGAAACGACTTGCCCACGAATCTTCTGCGCTTCGTAGGAGCCGCCGAGGGCTTCGGCCTTGCGGTCCTTCTGGGTTGCGGACGTGCGAAGATCCTCGGCTTGCTTGCGCTGCGCTTCGGCTTCCTTCGTCAGCTGCTCAATTCGCGCCTGTTCCGCGTCGGCCTCGGCCTGAGCCTTCTCGCGGATCGCGTCACCGGCTTTGGTGCGCTCGTCGCCGATCTTGCTCCAATCGCCTGACAAGATCCGCATCAAGTTCGTGCCAAACGCGGACCAAAAGCCGGTCGCGTCTTCGCTGTTGGTCGTGACGGATCGGGCAAGAGCCGCGTTGCGCCGCGCTTTGGCTGCCTTGATCGCCTTGTCGGTCTCGTTCGCCGCCGCGTCGATCTTGTCGGCGTTCTCGCGGTCGGACATCGCCCCATGGCGAAGTTCCTGGCGCTCGCGCACACCGTCGAAGACGCCGCGATGTACGGCGATGCTGTTGCGCCGGGCCTGGTAACGCGCCTGGATCTCGGCGCGGGCTTCCGAAGCCGCCGGATCTTCCGCATCAATGGCGTCGAGTTCCTTCTGTTCGGCGAGGTCAAGGTTCGCGTCTTCGATGTCGCGCTTGTTCTTCAGTTCGATGTCTTCGATTTCCTTCTGCGCGGTACGCGCGGCGTTCGCGCCGGAAATCGCGTCAGTGAGTTTCTTGTAACTGTCGGCGAGCGCGTCAACGCCGTCTTGAACCTTCTTGTCGTCGGCGGCCTTCTTAAATTCCTCGGCCTTCTTCTTGGCTTCGCCGAACGAGTCTCTGATCTTGGTGATTCCTCCGGCGAGCGCGGTCGCGATGCCGAGCATCCCGAAGCCGGAGAGAACCTTCTGGAATGCGCCAGCCGCCTTCGTCACCTTGTCGAAGGCCTGATTCGCCTGCTCGAAGCCGCTCTTGGTCTTCTCGGCGGTTTCCTTCGCCTTCTTGCCGACCTTGTCGAGGCCGGTGACGGCTTGTGTGACGCCTCCGTTTTCGGCGGTGATCTTTACCTTTACATTGACCTCTCCGTCGGCCATGACTTATCCCTCGATCGTGTAGGAGACCGCAACCGTGCAGCCGACTTGCGCGACCGAGCGCGAGGTGACGGCGGCATGGGCGAAGATGACGCTGTTGCCGAACTTGAGTTCGCCTTCGACGGCTTCCGATCGGATGCCGACGCAAGCATAGGCCACGGCGTCTTCGACTGTCGCGAAGGTGCGGTTGACGTCGAACGTCACCGTGCCCGAATCGCACTTGATGTGCTCGGGGCGCGTCCGCTCCGCGCCGACGTAGTCGTGCTTCACGATGCCGGGCGCGTCGGAAGAGCGGAAATTGGAGGGCCCGACCGGTTGCCCGGTCGAGTTCCTCGTCTGCGACGCGCAGAGAACGGTTCTGCCAATCGTGATCTGCATTATTCAGCGCTCGCCATTTCGACCTTGAAGAGCTGGCCGTCAGCCACGACATGCGCGACAAAGCCGATCTCGCCCGCGCGGAGCTGCGTCGTGCCCCACTGGATGGGGCCCGTCACGAGCGCCGCGTTCTTGAGCGTGACGGTCAGACCGCCGGAAGAGCTGATGACGAGATCGTCAGCCGTCGCCACCGACGCGCCGCGTCCCTTCGCGACGGGAAGCGCCGCGAGGATCTGAGATTCGCTGAGGCCCAGCGGTACGCACCGTGCGCGGACCGTGACCCCGCCGAGCGTGTAGTCGATCGTGCCCTGCGAGTCCGTCATGACGGGATTCAGGTTCGGTTCGACCGTAACCGTCCAGCCGGCTTCGGTGTCGGGGATCGTCAGCGAGCCGAACGTGCCCTGGTAGTGGAAGCCGGAAAGATTGTCGCGCGGCGGTTCGCCGTCGGCATACGCGGCGTTCGTGACCGCGTAGAATGCGCCGGTCTCGTTCGGCAGCTTGCCGTTCGCGAGAAGCGCGGTGAACTCCACGCCGCCGAACGCCGTCACGACGGGCGAAAGCATGAGGTCGGGACACTTCGTGAGCGCAGCCGCGTTAAACGTGACCTTCGTACCCGCCATGGAACTCACGACGAGCGGCTTGTCGGTCGAGCCGAAGACGGACTGGCCGATGACCGGCTTCTGGATCCAGGACGGGAAGAGCGTCGCGAGGATTTCCGCCGAGACGTTCCCGATGGGCGTCAGCGAGATCTTGCCGACCTGATCGGTCTTGATCGTGTCGAGCGTCCCGGCGATGGAGCTGGGGATTTCCTTCGTGGTCGAATCGACTTCGGCGGTGATGCCGGAGGCATCGAAGAGCTTGACGCCGTTGAAGGCGACGGTGCCGGGACCACGGACGATGGATTGGCGGGTGGTTGCCATGATGGATGTTCCTTTCGTTAGAGGGTGACGTTCTGGAGTTCAAAGTTGCAGGCGGTCGAGATGACGCCCTCGCCGAGATCCTGAATATCTCCGATCGTCGGGTTCGTGAGAAGCCCGTCGCCGGTATTGAAGAGCTTCAGTTCCTTCACGACGGCTTGCGCGGCCTCAGTGAGCGTCACGTGTTTCGCCGCCGCACGGTTGAAGGTCGGGTTCTCGAAGATCGAGACGGTGATCGTGATGCTGCCGATCGCAAGCCTGGAGTTCGGCTTCGTGTCGGTGAAGCGGCAGCCGCCCACGACAACGGCGAAGCTCGTCTTGGCGATTTCGGCCTGAAGGTCTTCGATGATGTTGCCCTTGTCTTCGGCGAGAACGGGAAGACCGGCGAGAAGCTGGATCTCGCGGATTCGGGCGGTGATCGCGTCTTGGAGGTTTTGAAGGTTCATCAGATGCCGTCCTCCAGATGCCGTCCAAGGCGACGCTCGCGCCGGTTGATCGCGGGGCGGGCGAGTTCGGACGCGGGTTCGACGCTTGCCGGGTCTTCGCCGAAGTCCTCCGGCACGATGACGCCCGTCGCAACCTTCTCGAAAAGCTGACAGGCGCGGTCATAGGCGCGGGAACGCGATTCGTTCACCGGCAGGCGAAGACGCTTCAAGATGTTGAAGGCCGCATAGTCCATCGCCGGGGCGATGAGGAAATCGGGAATGAGCTTCTCGTCGGGGCTCATCCGGCACTTGCGCCCCGAGCGGATGTAGCCGCGAACGGTCGAGGCGATGTTTTCAAGCTGCTTCTGAAGCGGCGCATCGTCAAGCGCGAAATCAGCACCGAAGATGCCGGCCTCTTTCTCGCTCAAGGTCGCGACCAGGTCTTCTTTGGTAATCTCTCTCCAAGCCATGGTGTCTCTCTTTCGGTTTTCGGTTTCAAACGCCTCTCGTCAGACGCACGGAAACGGCCTTCTACGCCCTCGGCTGATTTTCCGTCTCCTTGTCAGTCTCGTCTTCTACGGGCGTTTTTGAAGGGGGTGTGGCGCGTTTTGAAGGGGGTCAAGCCCTTTGGGGGTGGCGAACGGGTGCTTCAAGGGGTTTTTGACGCCCCTTGAAGCCCCGTTTCAGGGCCTTTAGGCCGTCACGAGCTGGACGAAGCCAGGGGCCTTGTTGTTGGACGTGCGGGTGAGCGTCGAGCCGAGGAGCGACGCGACGTTCATGAACCGCGCGTTCTTGCCCGGCTGGCCGTGGACGAAGCTCGTGATCGTGAGACCCGAGTCATCGTCGGTCGTGGTGCCGTACTCGGAGTACATGCCGTCGACCGCCTGCTCGATGCCGCGACCGGCGATGGCGATCGCCGCGTCCGGGACGAGGAAGCCGACGCCCTTGGTGGCCGATTCCGCCGAGGCGTTCGCCACCTTGGCGGAGCTGACGATGGCCTTGATGCCGTACTTGCGACCCAGCGCCTCGGCGATGTTGTCGCCGGTGATCGCCGCGTTCGCGGTGTTGGCGTCGAGGAGGTCGCCGTAGGCGTCCGGCGCGAGGATCGCGACGATGGTCGCCGGGTCGATCTCGTTCTTCTCGGCGGTCGCAATCGCCTTGCCGAGCTTGGCGACGGTGAAGCCGGTCGCCTGGGCGACGGCGTTGGCGTAGCCGAGCTTGCCGACGATGAGCTCCTCGATCTTGCGGGCGATTGCGCGGCCGCCGGCGATGCCGCAGTTGCGGGAGGTCGACGACTTGTCGACCTCGAGCAGGTCGGTCATGCCGAGCTTGTAGGTGACCTTGACGAGCGTGTCGAGGGTGATCGTCGCCGGGATGATCGAGCCGTCGGTCGTCTCGAAATCGTTGCTCGTCTCGTTGTAGACCGTAGCGTCGCCGGAGAACACCGGAACCTTCAGGACCTTGCCTTCGCCCTGAAGCTCGGACGAGAAGTCCGTGGTGAACAGCTTCGCGAGGGCGATTGCGCGCTGGGTTTCCATGAGGGCCTTGCTCGAACCGAGAATCAGGCCGGGGGAGGTGAGGGAGGTAGCCATTTTGACTTTTCCTTTCGTGGGTTTTGACTTACTTCTTGAGTTCCGAGAGTTCCTTCGCGTGCAGGACGGCGTAATCCGCCATCTCCTTGGCCGTGCGGCACTTCGCAAGGCCGTCGAGGACGTCGCTCTTGCCGGCCGGCGTGGAGGCGGACTTCGCGACGATGCGCGTCGCGGGCGCGGACGGCTGAACCTCCTTGCAGGCGGCGACCGTCTTCTTCGCAAGCTCCGGGTTCGCCATGAAGACCTCGCGGAATGCGGCGGCGTCGCCAATCTTCGCGGAGTTCTTCGCGATGAACTCGTCAGCCTCGAAACCGCGGCACTTGGCCTCGGCCTCGTCCTTCTGATTCTCCGCTTCCGTCGCCTTCGCTTCGGCCGCGGTCTGATTGTCCTTCATCGCCTTGATGGCGGCGAGGACCTCTTCCTTCGTCGCGCCTTCGGCAAGGCCGAGCGCGGCAATGATTTCGGGATCCATAGTCGTGGATTCTCCTTCGTGGTTGTTGTTAGCCGCAGCCTTGGCGGCCGCAGTCGGTGAAAGTGTCTTGAAGTGGGGCGTGTTCGTCATGCCGATCGAATCTAACCGGTACGGCTTGAAGAGCTTGTCGCCGATCTTCTCGAGCCGGAGCACCGGCGAACGGTTGATGAGTGTCTTCGTCTCGAACAGCTCGCGGCCCTTGGGCGTGAACTCCCACTTCGTCCAGATCGCGCCGTCCTCCGCGATGCGGACGTCGACCGCCCATGCCATCGCGTCCGAGGGCTTCTCGACATCGCAGCTGAAGTGCTCGCGGTCGACGAGGACGCCCGGCCATTCCTCCCGCTTCGATTCCTCGCGGAATTGGTCGACGATTTTCCGGACGGACTGCTCGTCGAAGACGATCTTCGCGCCCTCGATGACCTCGCCTTCCTCGTCGAGGATGGACCCGCCGCCGTCGTATTCGCCGTAGGCGGGCGTCGTCTGGAACCAGCTCGGCTTGCCGTCGTCGGCCGCCGTCTCGCTGAAGCACCCGAAGATGCACTGATGAGCCTTGGGCTTCATTTCCTGTCCTTTCCGGTCGCCTTCGCGGCGGCCTCGTACATCGCATCCTCAAGCGCCTTCTCAAGCCCGTCGGCCAATTCGCCGATATCGGCCTTCTCAAGCTTCTCTTGAGCGGCCTTCAAGGCCTCTTCAAACGGCACGGAACCGTCAAGGATCGTCTCAGCGATTTCGGCGAGGATCTTCTTCGCGCCCGTCGGCTTGTCGGTGAAGCGTCCCTTGAACGTGCCCAGCGGCATCGGCTGGGGCTCGGGCTTCAAGCTCACCTGGTAGCCGGTTTCGTCCGTTACCTGCTTCGGGTCGACGAGATAGCCGGCCGCCGAGAGCTTGCTGATCGAGTCGACCGAGCTCGACACGTCCTTCTCCTGCTTGGCGCGGAGCGCGAAGAACGCGAGCTGCTGACGCCCGGGGAACATTGCGCTCAAGGCGCGACGGTCGTACTGACGGTTGAGCGGCGATTCGATCTTGTGCGCGACGCGGCGGATGATGGTCGCCCAGATTCCCTCGTGCGTGTCGGAGGCTCCACCTCCGATACCTGCGGGCTCCGACAGCATCGTGAGCATGCCGCCCGTTCCGGCGAGGACGAGTTGCTTCTGGAGCCACTCAAGGCGAAGCTGGAAAGGCTGTACGCCGCGCACTTCGGAGAGGGTCTTCACATCGGAGCCGTTAGGCAGGGAGCCGGACGCGGCCTCGGCGGCGGCTTCGGCGTCTTCGCGGTACTTCTCTTCCTGTCCTTCGGGAATCGAGGGCGGCATGATGATGAACACTCCGGGAATGCCGTAGATTTCGACGTAGGCGTCCCAGTCCTTCTCGCTGATCGAGGAACGGATGTACTTGATGAGCGCGATGCGGTTCACGGGGCGGCGGTTCTCGGCGAGGATGTAGTCCGTCGGGGTGAGATAGATGCCGTTCTTGATCGCACCGTACTCGGTCTGTTCCGCATCGGGATTCCAGGCCCACTCGCTCTTCGTGCCGTTGCGAATCATGTTCCACTGCGGCAGCGGTTCCAAGTGTTCGATCGTCCAGTCCGGCTTGAGCCACGGCTGGAGATGGGAGAAGCCACGGAAACGCGCCATCACGAGATGCTCGATCGCGTCGGAAAGATTGTCACAGCCGAGATAGCTCTTTTCGAGAAATTCCTTCTGCTCCTGGGCGAGAACCGGGTCGAAGCCCGCCGTTTCCTCTCCAGCGGTGATGATCTGCCAGTCCATGTCGGCAACACCGGCGATCGTGCGCTCGATGATGGTCATGAGGTCGGGGTCGGTCGCCTCAATGCCGAGTTCGCTGCCGTAGAGCCACTGCAAGTCGGCCATCACGCCGCGCTGGGCGGATTCCATGAGCTGGACGGCACGGCTCATCGTAAGACCGCGCAGGGGATTGAAGCTGTCGCGCCAGCGGTTGGCGCTTTCGATCATGAGGTTCATTTAAGAGATCCTTTTGCGACGACGGAAGATACGTTCGAGGCGGGAAGAGAGAGAGATGCGCTTGAGCGGCTTGATCGGCGGCACGTACCCCCCGCCCAGGCTCGCGGCGTGGACGCAGAGCGCCCCGGCGGTGCAGCGGTCGGAGTGGCCCTCGCTCGTGCGCGGGGCCCAGTACGAGTATTCCGCGCCGGTGACGATCTGGCGCATCGCGTGCAGGTCTTGCCGGAGGTCCTCGTCGTGCGGGATGCGCATCGTGACGGGGTTCTCGAAGCGCTTGCGGAAGCGGGGGAAGATGAGCCGCTTGAACGCGGCGGAAAAGGTGCAGAGGACGATCTTGCCGAAGCTGTGCTTCGTCGGATCCCACGCGCCGAACTTCTTGACGACCGTGTCGCCGTAGCCGATGCCGGGGCCCGTGTAGTCGACCGCGACGATGCGGCACTTCCTGACGCGGCTCTCGGTCGCCTTGACCTGATCGTCGGTCGACATGTTCTCGAGGAGCAGGAGGTCGCGCAGCACCAGCACGTCGCCGACCTTCTTCGCGTACCAGAAGACCGACGGGTCGCTCGTGCGTCCGAAGTCGAAGCCGCCGTAGAACGTGCCCGGCTCGGTCTCGTCGAAACCGTGAAGCGCCGCGTCGGTCGATTCCGCCGCCGTGATCATGTCGAAGGTGAGCAGCACGTTGTCCGTGTCGAGGAACGCGCACTCGAACTCCTGCGGCCACGCCTCCGGCGTGTCGAAGCCCGCCTTGACCTCCTCGACGTACTGCTCGGCGGTCATGCCGTTCAGCTTGCCTGCCGCCTCCCAGTCCTTCGCCGCCTCGTGGATCGTGACCTTCTGGACCTCCCACTTGATCTTGCGGCCTTCCTTCGGGTTGAGGTAGTTCTCGTCGACGAGCTTGTAGAACATGTCGCCCTTGCCGTTCGGCGTCGACGTGATGATGATGCGCTTGATCGACGCCATCGGGTTGACGATGACGGCGTACACGGCCTTCCAGACTTCCTTCTGGTTCTCGAAGAAGGCGAACTCGTCGATGATGACCGATCCGGTGAAGCCGCGCAACGAGGTCGGCTTGCCGGGGAGCGCGTAGATCTTCGACCCGTTGGGGAGTTCGATCACCTTCGCCTTGACCTTCGTGTCCTTCTCGAGCGCGTCGAACTCCTCCTCGCTCTCGGCGACCGAGAGGTTCGCGGCCTTCACCCACGTCTTGCACTTGTCGAGCGTCTCGAGCGCCTGGCGTTCGGTCGGCGCGACGATGAGCCACTTCGACCGGTCCTCGGTCATGGCCCCGCGCGTGGCGATGAAGCTCGTCGTGTACCCCTTGCCCGTCTGCCGCGACCAGAGCGCGATCAGGAAGCGCGAGGTGCTGGCCGCGAGCTTCTTCTGGAACGTGAGCAGGTAGTCGATGAGCTTCATCAGCCGAAGATCTCCTTCATCTTGGCGAGCTTGTCCGCATCGGTGAGCTTCTTGTCGGAGAGCGCACCGTTCGCGGCGGCTTCCCTCTGCTCGAGGAGCGCGAGCTTGCGCTTCGCGATCTCAAGCTCCTCGTCCTTCCGGCGCTCGGCGGACGTCTTGAGCGTCACTTCCTGCGCCTTGAGTTCGACGGCCTTCTGCGAGGTCACGGCCTGGATGAGATTCGTCACCATCGTGATGAACTTGCCCGCCGCTTCGCCGTTCTTCTCGACGAGCGCCCGGTTCATCGCCTCGGCCATAAGCGCCCGCTGGATCTTCGGGTCGGCGACCTCGATGCCCTTGGCCGCCTCCTCGATGCGCTGGTCGGCGATCGAGCGGATCTCCTCGTGCCGGATCTTCTCCAGCTCGTCCATCTGCGCCTTCCAGGTGTAGAACGCGGCGCGGCTGGGGGCGTTCGCGAGCTCGAACTCCTTCGCCGCCCACGCGGCGGAAAGCTCCCACTTGCCCTTGGCGGTCTGATAGTGGAAATCGTAGAGCGCCCACTGCTGCTCGGGGGTGAGCAGCGACGCCCAGCTGTCGGCCCTGACCTTCGGCGCGACCATCGTCAGAGTCCCTTTTCCCGAAGGTAGGCGAGGCCGAGGTCGGTGATCGACCAGAGCGGATCACCGGCGAGATCCGGGAAGGTCTCGATAAAGGCCTTGTCCTCGAGCTGCCGCAGGGCGTCCTTGAAGTCCGCCGTCTTGAGCGTGAGATCGTCGTAGCCGATGACCGTCTCGGCCTTGAGCGTCTTCTCCGACATGCCGTTCTTCCGGCGCGAGAGCGCCTGCATGATGACCGCGTTGAGGGTGTCGTCCGTCATTACTTCTTACCTCCGATAAAAGCCGATTTGACAAGATCCTTCGTTGCTTCGACCTGGCCGCGCATCTCCGCGCTGCGTTCCATCACCCGGTCGATCCGCTGGTTCGATGCGATCGCACGGTTCTCGCTGCGCTGGTCCAGCTCGTCGAGCTTGCTGACGATCTCCTTCTGTCCGTTGATCACCTCGTCGCGCAGATTCTGGATCTCCGCCGTGTGCTCGCACATGCGCCGGTTGCACTCGCCGACCGTGACGTACAGCGGGCTCTTCTGCGTGCGCACTTCGCCGTCGATCGTACTCCGGAGCGGCTGCGGGATCTCCGTCTTCGCGTACTTGGCCCGGAGCCAGGAGAAGGCCTCCTTGAGCGCGACGATCGCAACTCCCGAACCGATTCCGATGCTGATACCTTCGGCGTCCATTAAGTGTCCTTATTAAATTGAAGCCCCGTTTCCACTGCGGTGGGGCGGACCGCCGGTGACAAGGAGCGAACCGTGTCAACGGCGCGAATTATATTAGAACGCGGGAACGCGGACGAGCGGACTTGGCGGATGCGCTGTTAGTTGTAAAAGCGCAGAAACAGAAGAAGCGCCCCCAAAACTGGGAACGCTTCCGTTTGTCTTGCTCTTCTCACGTGTGAGAAAAGCACATTAACAAGGAACTGCCAAATGTTATCCGGCCTAGAGATGCGCGTAGTATAGCACACGCGGGCGAGGGGTGTCAAAACGGGGTTTCAATCACTTTGAAATCAGCTTTTCAAGGGCCTTTAACTTCTTCTTGTACGGGCACTTTTGGCATGAAGGAGAATCGCCTGGAGTAGCTATTGAATTGTGCGAATCGACGACGGCGATCCCTCCGGGGGCGGATGCGACTACGGCGGACGAGTGATCCTTCAACCCGAGAAGCCAGTCCGCAGATACTGCATGCACTCGGCAGATCTTCGCGAGTATATCAGCGCCTGGTGCATTTTTCCCGCTCTCGTAGTTTATCCATTGCTGCCTAGGCATTTCAAGATCTCGAGCCATCGCCGCCTGCGATGTCTCACCCCGTAGCTGTCGTAGTCTTTCGCTCAGTATGCTCATTTTCGATGCGCATTATTTTTAATGCACCCCATTGACACGGTGCAGTGAATTTGATACACTTCCTTTTGCAACTTTGAAAACCAACTTTGAATTATAACAAATCACCACAACACGAACAAGGAGCGAACCAAATGAAGGCATACGGATTTGCGAAACTGCTGGAGCAGGCGATCAACGAGGTGAACGCCAAGCATGGCGTGACCGAGAAGGTCAAGGTCGTGCCGTGCGAGGTCGTCCTGATCTGCGCGAACGGGCGTCACAAGGATATCGTCACCGGCAAGTTCACCAAGTAAGGGAGGGCGGAAGTCATGGCAAAGAAAACGACTGTCAAGAAGCCCGCGCTCTCGCCCACGCAGAAGCAACTGCTCGGCGTTGCGAGATCCTTCGACCTTCACTGGATGGGCGCGTCGGCGTTCACGAACGACTTCCTCGTCAAGCTCGCGAATCATCGCGACCACCTGCGCGAGCAGTTCGCAGGTTCTCTCAAGAAGGACACCGCGCAGGTAGAGGTCGTCGACGAAATGCTCAACATGGTCTTCTTCTTCCGCGAGTTCTGCGACATCAAGTCTGGCGCGAAGGAATACCTCGGCAACCACCTCGGCGCGTTGAACTTACTGATGCCCGTTTTCCCCGGCGACATCATGATGGCCGCGTTCATCGCCAGCCGGATCGCGAAGCACAGAATCCCCGGCAAATACATCAAGGGGCGCAGCGCTGCAGACCTGATCAAGTTCGTCCTGATCGACAAGGGGGAGATCTGACATGAGCCGCCGTTCCGACGAGGTCCGTGCGATGCGCGAGCGCGACGCGATCCGCCGCGCCGAGGACGAGCAGATCGCCCGCATCCACAACATCTTCATCATCGCGACGCTCCTGCTGACGGCGCTCTTCTTCGCGTGGCTCGGCTGGCGCTCCTACCGTCAGCCGATCGAGGAACGCGCCGCGTATCTCGAGGGCCGCTACGATCTCGACCATGAGACGGCGATGGAATACGCCGCCCAGGGCTACGGCAAGACCTCGGCGGAACTTCTCGCCACCAAGTAAGGAACACCACCATGACCAAAGTCGTCATCAACATGGAACTCAGGCCCCGCCGGGGAGATATCTCTCGTGCTTCGACCGCGCTCGGCGTGAGCGGCACGGCACTTCGCAAGTACATCTCGGGCGAGCGTACAGCTATCGGTCGCGGCAAGCGTGAGCGCATCGTCATCAAGAAGAATCTCCAGAAAGGAAACTAATCAATGGCCAAGAAGAAAGAGACCGGCGTCGCAGTCGTCGCGCCGAACGCCCCCCTCGCCGTCCAACTGACCGGCATGACGGAAGAGAAGATCGCCCGGGGGCTGATCGAAGGATATGAGGCGACGAGCCTTCAGGTCACGAACGCGGTCAAGGGCTGCGTCTACTACGGCAGCGTCGTCGCCCTCGTCGAGTTCGAGCTCGGCCAGCGCGGCGTCCTGAAGACCCACAACCAGTACAAGTCCGACGGAGGCATGCTCGGCTGGATCAAGGCGAACGCGCCCGCGCTGGTGGACCACTACAAGACGATCCAGCGCTGGAAGGGAATCGCGCAGCAGCAGGCCGGGACGCTCGGCATGACGACGCACGACGCGCTGCTCCTTCTGGCCGGTGCAGAGGACAAGATCGACGCGAATATCCCGAAGGCGGCGATTCAGCGCCGCGAGGAGATCTACAACGCGGGCTCGATCCGCAAGCTCACGCAGGGGCTCTTCGACTTCGGCGACGGTGCCGACGCGGCGAAACGCGGACGTCCTGCCGGTTCGAAGGCGGATCTCGCGAAGAAGCCCGACACGAACGACGCGTTCGTTGCGGCACGGGCGGTCTGGTCGAAGGTGATCGGTCCGGCGTCGAAGTGCCAGGTCGCGCTTGCGTCCGCCGTGAAGATGCTCGGCGAGTCCGACGTCGAAGACGCGCTCATCACACTCACCGCGCTCGTCGACCTTCTGCGCGAGCGCAAGGAAGAGCTGCGCGTCGAGGTCACGAGCGTCATGCAGAAGGGCTTCTAACACCACACACACGAGGAGCGAACCATGCCGAAGAAGAAGACGATCATCAAGACGAACGCACCAGTGCAGGGTGCGCTCAAGTTCGACCTCTCGGAGGTGCCAGAGGTGACGACGCGCAACATGGCGCGGTTCGTCGAGCGGTTGAACCGCGTCGATCCGAAGCAGGGAGAGACCAAGATGGACTTCTGCGCGGCGGACATCGGCGACGTCCTCTACGGCAACCGTGACACCGGCTCTCGCGCGGTCTACCGTCTGTATGACGAGGGCTATATCGGCGGCGCGGATCTCGGCACGGGCCGCAAGCGTCAGCTGCACGTCTCGCGCTACGACTTCATGAAGTTCCTCGAGGAGCGCTGCGCCGACAAGACGAAGACCTGGGAGCGCTGAAGATGAAGACGTCAACCTTTTCACAGTTCTGCTGCATCCGTGACGAAGAGGACCGCGGGCGCGTCGCCCAGCTCGAGCCGCTCTTCCTCATCGTGAAGTCGGCCAAGGGCACCGGGACGCAGGGCGTTGTCATGGCCGAGTGCGCGGTCAAGGCCGGGATGGTGAAGAAGACCTTCCAGAACCAGTACTACGCCTGGCTGAAGTTCGGCGTGATGGGCTGCGCCGACAAGCGCAAGGTCGCGAAGGTTCGCGCCGTGCCGGACATCCTCGCCGTCTACAAGACCTACGTCGAGCGGATGCACGGCGACGATCACATCCACGCGGCGGCGCATCGGCGCATGATGGCCGACTTCCGCATGGGCAAGCTCTTCCCGGGCGTCGGCACGTGGCGCGAGGTCTACCGCGCCGAGTTCGGCGAGGGCGTCCAGATCCCGGTCAGCTGCCCGCCGCGCTGGATTCCCTACGGATGGGGTTATACGAACCTTTTAGCTCGTTTGAACAACGACCCGACGCATCTCGCGTCCCTCGCCTGGAACCTGCGCGGCCAGTACGCGGCATCGAAGTTCGTGATGGACGTCGTCCGCACCCGCTACGATCAAAAGACCCGCCAGCAGCTCGCTGCCGGGCGCGTGATGCAGTGGGACGACGCGTGGGAGAACAACCTCGTCATGCTGCCGGGCTGCAACGGCGTCTACCGTCCGCTCGGCTTCCACTGCTACGACATCGGCACGGGCTTCCACCTGGCCCCGTTCATGAAGCCGCGCACCTACTCCAAGGTCGAGGGCACCGACCGCGTCAAGGGCGACAACCTCACCGAGCAGATGTTCCGCATGGCGTTCGCCTACGTCCACACGGTGATCGGCTTCTCGAAGCAGGGCGTGACGCACTACCTCGAGAAAGGCACGTCGGCGATCCGCGACAACGTGCGCATGCGCATCGCGAAGATCCCGCAGTTCGGGCGCATGATCTCGTTCAAGACGTCCGCGCCGATGAACACGTCGGCTCACAAGGGTCTCTTCGCCGGTTCGATCGGCGGCAACCCGCGCCACAAGTCGACGGTCGAAGGCGCTCACCGCTACCGTCAGCTCGAGATGGCGCATCTTCCGAGCAACGTCGGCAACACGGCGGACCTGAAGCCCGAGAGCCTGGGCAACATGCAGAAGCACGAGGAGAGCTTCATCGCGAAGTTCAACGAGGCCGAGATTCCGCAGCCCCTGATGGCCGTCGCGAAGAAGCTGATCCCCATGTGGGACGAATACTACGCGCTCGCCTGCGCCGTCTCCGACGCGATCAACGACACCAGCGATCACAAGCTCGAGGGATGGATCGACTACCACAAGCAGGAGTTCCGCGACCCGGACGATCCGCAGCTCTGGCATCCGATTGAGATGCTCGACCAGCTCACGCCGGTCACGCAGGAGCGCGTCGCGGCGATGATCCAGACGGACCCGGCGAACAACGTCAGGAGCCGCCGGATGTCGCGGCGCGAGGCGTGGAACCTCTGGGTGTCGCGGGGAGAGCTCGTCAAGGTTCCGCTCTCCGAGATGCAGGCGTTTCTTGATCCGCGTGACGCGAAGGTGCTGACGGTCACGCCGAAGCGCACGATCAAGTTCAAGGACGAGACCTACTACGGCAAGGGTGTCGAGATGGTGTACCGTGCGGTCTGCACCGACCGCAACGGGATCCCTCACATGCTCGCGCCGGGTCAGCAGGTCCGCGTGTACTTCAACTGCTGGGGCGACCTCCAGAACCACATCTGGGTCGCGGACATGGACGACAAGCCGATCGGGCAGGCTGAGATCTGCGACAAGGCCTTCTGGGCTGACCAGGAGCAGATCGACAACCTCGCGAAGCAGAAGCTCATCGACCAGGCGCAGCTCCTGCACGACACCGCCTCGCGTCACTTCGACGCCGCAGCCGAGAAGGTTGCGCTCGAATGGAGCCAGCAGATGCTCATCAAGGCGGGCGAGGTCACGAAGACCGAGCGCCGCGTCCGCGCCGACCGCGTCAGCGTCTCTGCAGGAGCCCCGGCCCCGGCGCTCGAGGACGAGAACCCCTACGCGGCGCTTTCCTGATTTAACACCCACAACACAAGGAGCGAACAAATGAACGACAAGGAACAGAAGAAGCTGATCGACCGCAACGGCGTCCGCGAGGCGATCGGCAAATATGACGGGACGCAGAAACTCAGCGAAGACGAGATCCGCATCGCCCTCCGTGCGATCGACTGGATCAACGCGAGCGCGAACAACAGCCAGGCGAAGCTCTCCGAGAACTCGGGCGTGTCGGCCGGACGCCTCTCGCCGTTCTTCGCGGGCAAGTACGTCGGCGATACGCACGGCGTCGTCGAGGAGCTGGGCGCGTTCCTCATCCGCCTCGAGACCGAGGGCGAGATCGCGCCGATCCCGTTCGTCGAGACCAGCATGTGGAAGCGCGTGAAGTCCATCATCGACAACGCCCGCTTTGACAAGCAGCCCGGCATGCTCTTCGGCGAGTCGCAGATGGGCAAGACGGCGTGCCTCGAGCACTACCGCGACCTCTTCCCGCTCTCGGTCAAGTACTACCGCTTCACCGAGGGCCTGACCTACAACGCCTTCCTCGGTGAACTCCTCCGGACGATCGGCGAGCGCAACATCCCCGGCTCGACCGCTCGTCGCCGGGCGCTTCTCGCCGAGCGCATCAAGCCCTCGATGACGCTTCTCCTCGACGAGATCCAGCTCGCGCTGCGCCTGTCGCGTTCCAAGACGGACGGCGAGATGATCATCGAGTGCATCCGCACGATCGCCGACACGGTTCGCTGCGGCGTGGTCTACTGCGGCACGCGCGTCGCCTACTCCGAGATGACGACCGGCGACGTCTCGCCGCTCTTCAACCAGACCTTCCGCCGGTGCCAGGCCGCCGCGTTCTTCGACGGCAACTACTCGCTCGCCGACCTCCGGCTCTTCTGGGAGGCCGTCAACCTTCCCGAACCCGCCGACCTCGCCGAGAAGAACGCGATCAAGGCGCTCGTCCAGCGCGGGGGACTCACGGCGTTCATCTCGCTGATCCAGCGCGGACGCCGGAAGGCGCTCAAGGCGAAGCAGCGCTTCAGCTGGGACCACTTCAACCAGGCGACCCGCGAGTCCGAGCGTCTCGCTGTCGGCAGTGAAGAGGAGGTGGCCTGATGTTTTACATTCCTTCAGTCCTCCGTAAATGCGGATTTAAGAGCACTTCAGACGTGCGCCGCGTCGCCAAGAAGTTCGGCAGAATCGTCTCGCCGATGCACCGCGACGACGATCTTCTCAAGAAGCTCGCCGAGATCGACGCGCCCGTCCCCGTTGAATTTTGACACACAGAAAGGAACCATAAAATGGCAAGAGTAAAAGCAACCGAGATCACCGAGGAGCAGTTCAAGGCCTACGCCGACGAAGCCGCCCGCCTCATCGTCGACAACCGTGCGCTCGCCGCGCAGCGTGACGCCGAGATCCAGGCGATCCAGGACAAGTACAACCCCGAGATCGAGGCGGCGGACAAGCTGATCGAAGCAAAGCTCGCCATGTGCGAGGCCTACGCGAAGAGCCACCGCAAGGAGCTCTTCAGGGACGGATCCAAGACGACCGAGACGAACCTCGCGGTTCTCACGTTCCGCTACGGCAACCCGACGCTCAAGACGCTCAGCGCCAAGAACACCTGGGAGGATGTCGTTGCGGCGCTGAAGGCCGACAAGGAGGCGAAGGAGTACGTCAAGACGAAGGAGGAGTGCGACAAGCGTGCGCTCCTGAAGAAGCCCGCCGAGTGGCTGGCTCGCTTCCTTCTGCGCGTCACCCAGTCCGAGACGTTCGGCATCGAGCCGAAGACCGACAAGATCGGCTAAAGTCATGGCTGAAGGCTGGCACAAGTGCTTCCTCTGCGACACGCTCTACCTCGATCGGAACGAGCCCGGGTTCTGGGGCTATTGCCCGACGTGCAGGCCGTTCGTCGAGACAGAGACGCAGGAGGAAGTCGACAAGCTGAAGGAAACACAAAAGCCCAACACCTAACCACACAAGGAGCGAACCAAATGACCACGAAAAAGCGCATCTACGTCGCCGGTCCGATGACCGGCATCAAGGACTACAACCAGCAGGCGTTCCGGAACATCACCGACCTCCTGCGCACCGAAGGCTGGGAGGTGATCTCGCCGGTGGAGATGGGCGAGGAGATCGGCCTCACGCCCGAAGCCCTTGAGACAAGCCCCGACCTCCTGAAGTGGCTCATGGACGAGGAACTCGCCGCCGTCGACATCTGCGACGCGATCATGCTCCTCCGGGGCTGGACCACCTCGAAGGGAGCTCGTCTCGAGCTTTCCCGTGCCATCGCCGGGAACCTTGAGATCATCTACGAGCTCGACTACATGCAGAACGGCAGCGCCTACACCTCCAGGAGGGCCGCGTGATGGAAATTGACAAGTTCAGACGCCAGCAGCACCGCAATTTCATGATGACCCACGAAAAGGTCATTGTGATGGCGATCAAGCCGAAGTATGCGAAGGCCATCTACGAGGGAAAGAAGACGTGGGAGTTTCGGAAGAACCCGCCGCCTCTGAATACATGGATCGCCATTTATGAGAGCGCTCCCGTCTCGGCTATAACTGGGGCGATTTGCTTTGATTCTATGGTAAAGGGCCCGGCCTATGTTTCCTATGAGATCGCCTCGTCGAACAAGTGCTACGCGGTCAACAAGCCCGGAATCTCGCCGAAGGAACTGAAGGAGTATCTCGCAGGGTCGAAAGACATGAATGTCTGCGCTCTTCATGTATTAGAATTTAACCGTTTCGAGGCCCCTCAGAAGATCAGCGTGAAACCCCCTCAAAACTGGGGCACTTTTTTCGTCTCTAAAGAAGAAGGGAGCGCCGAATGAGTAAGCAGAAAATCACGCGCCAGGTCTCAAAGACGTCAATCGTTTTCCCGCATCTCGTTCCGGTATCGCTGGTCGACGAGTATCTGAGAAAGTCACTCCCGCATGGTGCGGCAATTCATTCGATGGAGGTCAAGTTTGCCTCTCTAAATTATGATGAAATTGACGCCCTGCGAGATGCTTGCTATTCGGAACTTTACCCACACGCGACAAAGCCCGCGATCGACCCTTACGCGCTCGATCTTGAACTCCCGAAGCTGGGGATGAAAAGGAGCGGAAAATGAGCTACTACACGAGGACGATTTCGGCGGCTCAAAAGGGGCAGTTTTGGCGGGTGTTTCGTGATGCTTGTTTTGCCCTCGGTTTGCAGGGTAAAATCGAGCAGTCTGAGTACCGGCACAAGCTCCTGAAGGAGTGCTGCGGGAAGGAGCACTTGAACGACCTCAACACGACCACCGATTACGAGGCCGTGATGCACCGTTTGAGCATCGACGCGGGCGATTTTGCGCGGGCGGCGAAGTACGCCGTCGCGGACACTCACCGCGTCGCGATGCTGGTCAAGATCGAGTGCTGTCAGATCCTCCAGTTAAAGGGAGCTGACGAAGGGGCTGCGTTCGACTATCTGGCCGGGCTTCTCCAGCGCTCCAGGCTGGCCGATTCCGGCCATAACAGCGACGCGCGGACCTATTGGCTCGACGTGCCGCCGGGCAACGTCTCGAAGCTCCTGGCTATCCTAGACACCTATCGGCGAAAGCTGGTCCGCGAGTTCCTGACGGCAGACAAGGTAGTCGACTCGACGGGATTCTTCCCCGGCCACCGCTACACGGTCGGCCCCTACAACCGGATCCCGGTCAAGACGGCCTACTACGCCGACCTCGAGACCGTCCAGGTAAATGTCCGATGAAGCGGTCTAAAACAACCCTTCAAGGAAACTTGAAACCCCCGCAGGATTCGCTCCTCGGGGGTTTCTTACGTCTCGCGTTCCAGCCTTTTTCCCACATCGACTTGAATCGTTCCCAACTCGCGGGCGAAAATACATCAGCGGCATCCAGCGCCTCGCCCTCGGCGGGAAGACCGCGGCACAGCACGATGTCGAACTCGCGGCGGCGCAAGGATGAGTGTCCACGGCCGCCATCACCGAAACCACGGAAGGAAAGCTCAAATGAAAATGTGCCGTGGAGAGTTGGCGAGTGGCAGAGCCGCTGCGGTTGGCCGTGGTGATCGGGAGAATCGGGAGATGGGGGCGAGGGGGCGCGGGCGCAGGGTGACGCGCCCGAAGCAAGCGGGGGAATGTCTCCCCTTCTCCGAGTTGAACGCGATTGGTGGTGGTGTTCGGAGGGCGCAGACCCGCGACACGCGCATCGCGCGGGAGAGCCTGCGACACTCATTCCGCGTGTATCATAGCACTTTTCGCACGTGTCGGGCGGGGGAACGTTCAAAGGCAGGGAGACGAACGGGGCGCATAATTCCGTAAGGTTTACCGAACGGCATTCGATTGAACTATCCGAGCAACAGCGACGGCAAGATTTACCGATAGGGATGTTTAAACGATCTACGTGCATCGCTCAATACACATTGGGCATTCCGTCTTGAGCGGGGCCTTGTCCGAGCAGAATCACCGCATCGGCAACGTAGAGGATCGCGCCCCTTCTCGAACATAGCCTATGCACGCGATCCTATGCACTGGGGTCCCCGTGGAGATTCTTTCGATCTGCCTATGTTATGACATTTTCTGCCCATTTGTTCAACTCGGCTAGGCAGAAAATCCACTGCAGCGCAGTACGTGCCGACGGCATCACCTCGGCCAATACGGTGGGTGGATATGCATCCCAACTAACGCACTGGTTGGCGAGGGGGTAAGACAAACGAAGGATTTCGCCCGCAGTCCAAGGTGCTTTGTGGGTGATTTCATGCGGGTTATACCATTCCTCGTTGCCAAGAGTCAACGGCAGCAAGGTCTCGACATGGCCCTTTGTGCTGAAAACAAACATCGCGCTCGTCGGCTCCGGGGGCCGATCAGGATTGCGGGGCCTGTCCCCACGGGATTCCTTGCGCGGATGCCCGGCTACCTGAAGGGCGTCGGCATCACGCCCGTCGTGACCGTGCCCTACAGCCTCGCCAGCCAGGAAGCAGGGAAGCCGCCCTCGGCATGGGGGCGGCTTCCCTGTCGTCATTTGTGGGCGGTGTCAGAGTTCCATTCTTTCACAGAAGTCTGAAGGATTCATGATTTCAAGTCCGCGAAAGCCGTCAAGCGCGAGCAAATCGCCATCACCGCTGCAAATCACCTTTGCCTTGCCGCCAAGCGCACAGGCTATAACTGCGTCGTCGTCAGGGTCGCGGCAGACGGTCTCGTCAAGGGCAACGGGGCGCACCAGTGTCAATTTGCTTTCAAGAATGGACAGCGGACGGCGGTAGTTCACGGAAGGGAACTGCTCGTGCAGCCTTTCCGCAACCTCGTGGTATTCTGACACGATGGCTCTCGATGCCACAAGCCGCACCCTTTTGGAGAACGCCGCGCGAACGATCTTCAGCGGCATCCCGCCGAAGAAGATGGCACTCATGACGACATTGGTGTCGAGAACAGCCCTCACGCCCTTGCGTTCCTTGTGCGCCTATCTCGGCGAACATCAGATATCGCGGTCGAAATGTCCGTCAGCGTCATGCCCGCCTCCTCCGCCTGCCGACGCGATTCCCTGAACGCCGCCTCGAACTCCACTGCGATTTCATCCTCTGTGGGCGCCTTCACCGGCTGCATGACTATCGCGCCCTTGTACGCAAGGATGGTGAATGCCGTGCCGCACTCCCAGCCGTACATCTGGCGCAACGCCTCCGGGAGGACAACCTGCCCCTTTGAAGACATTCTTGTAGTCATTACCTTTGCCATGCCAATCCTTTCTTACCAGTAAGATGCGCGCATTGTATCACATTACTTACCGACAAGTCAATGAGGCTTGGGCTGTGGAGGTCAAGGCGTGGAAGATGCCGATCGCCTCTATTGATCTACATTCCATGACAGGCGGGCCGTCGGTTGACATTCTGCGGCGAAAAGGCGTACAATACGCGGCGTTTGTGAAAATCAGAAGTTCAACTTCGGTTTTTTGCGGAGGCCGAAAGATGATAAAGAGGCAGATAGCCGAGTGGCTGAAGGCGATGGCGCGGAAGTACGCCGACATCGGACAGGTCGGCCGCGAACCCGCTTCTTCGTGCTGACCAGGAATATTCCGCACGGAATCCCCAAATCCACAGTCCCTCACGCACCCCGTGACATCATCATGGAGGCCGGCCGTGAAACTGCAGACTTCCTGGAAATCAGTCCGAGGTCTGCGCTTTGGGCGGCAGATATGCCATGTTCTGGTTGCTGCCGGACAGCGCTCTGCTGATCACGAAAGAGAGCGGCGAGGATTGCTCCTTGCCGCGCACACGAGGACAATACCCCCGCATCAAATGGCCGATCAGGATTGCGGGGCCTGTCCCCACGGGATTCCGAATGCCGCCCGCATGAGATCACTGTTACAGCAAGTCGATGACGCGCGTTGCGCCGATGTTGGGCTGGGCGGGGTCGGCGTAGTAGTGCGAAATCGTCTTGATGTCGTCGCCGCTGATCGAGACGGCCATTTCCGCGCCGTACTTCTGGTAGATGTGGTCGATGCAGATCTTGCGCAGCTCGTAGGCGCCCTTGTGGCCATGGAAACCGAGCGAGCGCAAGTCGCGGTTCAGGTCATCGAAGGTCTCGTCCGTGACATCGAAAGCCTCCAGCCCGCCGTAGTCGGAGAACTTCGTCCAGATTTCGTCGTGGATCGGCCAGCAGACGCGCCGTCCGCTCGACAGCTCGGTTTTGTGCGGGGTGTAGGAAAGATAATGCCGTGAATCCTTCTCCACGAAGTTGCCGCTCTTCAGCCGCAGCACGTCACCGTTGCGCATGGCGAACTCCAGCATCATGGTCGCGGCGAACCAGTATTCCCCCTTCTGCTTCGCGTACCACGCCTTGACCCGCGCCAGCATCTCGGTTGACGGGCGCGCATAACGCGGAGCCTTCGCGCGAAACGACGGCAGCTCCAGCGGCGGGATTTCCCATCCCGCGTCCTTGTAGTACGGCAGGCACCACCGGGCGAAGATCGCCCGCAGCTGGCAGATGTAGCTCCACGCCGTGAGGCGGGTCAGCCCGCGCTCCACGAAGGCCGCAAGAGCCACGTCCATCTTCTTGCGTGTCAACTCCGTGACGGGCGCTGTCAGCACGATTCCTGCCGACAGGCACACATTCCGTGCGCCGCGCAGGGAGTTGACGACGGTGCCCTTTCCCGGGCGGCCCGTTTTCATGCGTTCGGTCTGCGCAATCAGTTGATAATACCTCATTACCTGTTCAATTGTAGGCGTCATTTGTCTTTTTCCTTTTCTGATTCTTGAGAAGCCCATATTTTACAAAACTCCCGCCCCCGCTCTGCGCCGCAGTAGGGTTCGGCGACGGGATCACGTCGGCCAACGTTGTCGGGTATCAGACCACCAAGCTGGCGGA
>CAKUGW010000030.1 GCA_934654805.1 uncultured Kiritimatiellota bacterium | reverse complement strand
AAATCCTAGGAGATTCCGGAACATGGTCACGACTTTCTGAAAACCTCTCTCGAAACTTTATTCCATAACCGTAAGAAAGCAAAGTCTAAATGCCAATTCAGGCGTTTAGACCTGAGCGGCTTTGCGGCTATGGGATGCTAATGCTGTTGTTTCTGTTTCGTTTTACGGCACGTTTCGTGCCTGTCGCGTTTCCTGTCCGGCTACGCCGAACGTGAAGACCCTCACCTCGCCCTGCCGCAGCGCAAGCGGAATCGCGTGTTCGACAATGTTCAGGCATTCCGCGCCCCCAGCGAACTGTCGCAATCGGGTTCGCGAATGGCGTCCAGAGGGACGCGAGCAGGGCCAGTCCGTTCATCGGGTCAACGTCATTTCTCAAGCTGCGCCGTCAGGATGACGTTTGGCGTGCAGACGCCCTGCGGCGGCGGCACGACAGCAAATGGGATGACGACGCTCCCGTCTGGCGCACACGCGCAGAGATCCGTCACGTCCTTCGCTGCCGCATCGAGAATGCCTCGCGCCAGGATTCGGCTGCCCGTCGGCATCCCCTGCGCGAGCACAAGACGGTCAAACCTCCCGAAGACCGCGAATGGCGCTCGATCCTCCAGCCGGGCGTCAAGGACGACCGCAGCCGGCGTCGTGACGTCCTCAACGCCCACGGCGCGGCGCGGCAGGCACGCCAGGGCACGCGCCCCATTCGGGAAGCGCGCCGCGCACACGAACGGCGGTTTGCCCGCCACCTGCACCGACGGCAACTTCATGCCGCGCGCCATCACGGCCGGCGCGCGCTGAAAAAGCCGCTTCCCGAACGCCGCGCGAAACCACGTCGATCCCTCCGAAAAACGCCAGCTCTCCTCAAGCGTCTCGTCGCTCGTGCGCGTCGTCAGGCCCCAGTCGTGACCGAACGGCGGGGCGATCCTCTGCCACGCGACCGCCAGCGACTCGTCCGACGGCGTTGCGCCCGCCTCGTAGCGGCGCATGACGCCGATCGCGTGTCCGAGCGCCGCGCCGAGCAGCGCCGCGCCTTCGACATTGAGCAGGACGGGTGACCGGGCCTCTTCCGCAAGCCGGGCAAACGCCGCGCACCTGTCAAGGGTCGTCGCGAACATGAACGGGTCCAGATAGTCGTACGTGCGCCACACGTCCGACTTCGCCAGCGCCGCCGCCCATCCGGCGCGGTCGGCCGGCAGTCCGAAGCGCCCTGTCCCCGCGAATGTGCCGTCCGCACGGCGCGTCAGCCCGTTGACGGGCCCCATGCACAGGCAATTCTCGACCATCAGTCCGGGCGCGACGGAATCGCGCACGTCGCAGATCATCGCGCGGAACGCCGGATCGCCGCCATGTGCGCCCCAGTCGACCTTCCAGTAGCGGACGTCCGCCGCGCGCGAAGCCCGCAGACGCACGGCCCATGACGTCCGCACAGCGACATCCGAGGCGGGCAGGCTGTTCGTCTGCGTCTCGCCCGGCGACTGGCAGGCGACCCAGACGGCCGCGCCGCGCCAGCCGCAGTCCCGAATGGCGCGGGCAAGTCCGCCGAGGCGCTCGTCCGCCGCACCGAACGACGCAAAGCGCTGCGCATCCGGCACAAGAGAGCCGAAGGCCGAAAGCCCGTTCGCGTCCGGCATCGCCCCCGCCGGCACGTCCCAGCCGTCGTCCAGCAGCAGGAAGAGGTCCTTGCGAATGTCAGGCCAATAGGTGCGCGCCCAGCCGTCTGCGTCAAACAGCACCCGCTCGTTTAGGTTGGCCCGCTGTCCGGACACGCCCTGGTCGCCCTGAAACTGGAGCTTCCGCGCGGCCCGGCTTTCCTTCAGCGTGAGCCTCTGAGTCGACCACGTACACCAGTAGTTCGGCGGCGGAAAATCTGAACTTGGCCTTTTCACGAAATCGACGACGCCCGCAGGCGACACGGTCATCTCATAGTCTCGGAAGCGTACGCGCGCGGTCAGGCGCAACGAGCCGTCTGGGAGTCGGCCGCACGAGCGAATCTGAGCCGCCGACGCCTCCTTGCCCGGCAACAGCACACTCGCAAAGAGCAGACGGCGCCCCGAGACGCGCGGAACAGCCAAGTCACAGCGGACGTCTTGCGGAATGCCGCTGCCGCCGCCCGTCCGAAGACGTCCAACAGCCGGGCAGTCCGCGTCGAGGTCGCGCACAGCCTGAACGACACCCAAAACGGCCGAGCCGTCCGAGCTGCGCCACGTCGCCGACCAGGTGCCGTCCAGAGTTCCCTCGCGGACATCCGAGACCCACGACCACGCCTGTGAGCCGTCCGCCTCCCGGCCCCAGCCGAAGTTGCCGTGCAGGTCCGGCGGCGGCAGCGTGACGGGCGCGGAAGACGGAATCGAGGTCTCCGCCTCGCCACGCGCATGGAACGCCCACTCCCAGTCATGGGCCTCGTCCGACTCCGTCCACACGAGGTCGAACACGCAATCGCCGTGCAGGGCCACGGCGCGGCGCACACGGGCGCCCGGATAGGCGTCGCCCCCGTCAAAGGCGCCGCGCGGCGTCTCGGGGTCGCCGCTGAAGAACAGGCGCCGGCCCCGTCCGCGCCTCTGGTTGCGTCCATCCATCACCAGCTCGTTGTGCGCCAGCGAGGAACGGTACCACTGCCACTGCTTCTGCGCCCCGTACGAGATGCTGCCGAAGTCCTCCGCAATCGGCTGCCCGTGCCCGTAGAGAATCAGGTTCAGCTTGTCGGGATGTCCATGGCCGTTGCCGTTCGGCCCGTAGTCGATCGCCACGTAGTTGTCGGGCATCGCATTCGTGCAGCCGGGCGTACGCGTCCGCAGGACGGCAAGCCCCATGCCCTCGAAATCGCGGCTCCCGAACGGCAGCTGCGCCGAGCCTGCCGCGCCCAGCGGCGTACCCAGGAACACGTATTCCTTCGTCGCCCGGCGGCCCTGGGCCAGCTTGGCGGCGAAGACAGGATCTCCCCACCAAGTCCACGCGCATTCGTAAAGCTCCGACTGCCCGCTCCCGGCAAAGGAGGGCGCCCCGCCGTTGTTGACGCTGGGCAGCTTCCAGTCGGGCGTCAGCATTTCCAGTGGAGCGGAAAACATCTTGCGGTACGATTCCGGCACGGGGAAGCCGAGATTCGCCAGCGCCATGACCATCGGACGCAGGGCGTTGAGCGCGTAGAGGTGATAGCCCGGCGAGCCCTCATACCACAGGCCGTCCGACAGGACGCCGCAGGCGAGTTGCTGCTTCAGGCCCGTCCGCCCGTCGATCGCCTCCGTGACGAGCGTCACGTCCCCCAGGGCAAGCCCCGCCAGCCCATAGGCGGACAGATGCCAGCATTCGTGGTTCTGGATGCCGAAGTTGTCGTCGCGCACGACCTGCGCCGCCGGGCGGAAGAGCCGGTCGGACACCATCTCTCGCTCCGCATCGGAAAAGAGCGTGCGCGTGGCGTCGAAGCCGCGCAGCAGCGCAATCAGCCACACGGCCTCGTCCAGCGGCTGGGCGTGGGCGCGCGCCAGGTGCGGGCGCCGCCTTCCCTTCTCGTCAACCGCCCCCCAGCCCTCGTTGTTGTGCAGCTCATAGGATCCGTATCTCTCCGCATAGCCGAGCAGATACGCCTTGGCCTTTTCGCCGTACGCGCGTTGCCCCGTCAACGCAAAGGCCAGCCCCAGCGTCTCGACGACGTCCTGCGCACGGCCATGGCGACTGCTGGCGTAGACGCGGTCGTACTGGATGCCCGAATGGGCCGCGCCGCATGTGGGACAGACGTGACGGCGCGGCGAGAGGGCCGTGAGCGTCTCCGCGCAGTTCGTGCAGAAGTAGATGTAATGCCCGCAGGCCCCTTCACAGTCCGGGACCTCCGTCGGCTCCGCCAGGAAACGGTCGGCGCGAGACTTGAGCCCCTGCCACCACGCGCGCCCGCCGTCATCTTCCGCCACGCGCAGACGCGCCGTCTGCAGACTGGCTTCCGTGAACTGCATGAACGGACCTTGGCCCGCCTGCGCCACCAGCTCGGCGGCGGACGGCTCCCGTCCTGCCGCCGAGCCGGCGGACAGCAGGGCCACAAGGCTTACGCACATGGCTTGCCGCAACAGACTCGACATCGCAGTCCCTCCCTCTTCAGCGAATCAGGATGGCGAATCCGCGTACGGCGGCTGTCAGCGAGACGGTCTGCCACGTGCCGTCGTCCGTGATAGACAAGGCCAGCGCGCGCGTCCCGATGCGGACAAGCCCCGCCGTGTCCAAGACGACATTCTCGGCTGTCAGCTTCGCCCCCGCGCTCGGGACCTTCAGAAGCGGCAGAGAAACCCGCCCGTCCTTCAGCGGGCGCGGCGTTCCCGTCGGGCGAATGCGCAACCGGCCCGCCGCCGAAAACTCCTTCGCGAACACGAGGCAGCCGGCCGTTCCGTTGGCGAAATCGCACGGCGCCTCGATCTCCGTTCCGTCCTCAAACGAGCCGACCTGAATTTCGGCCGTCGATGTCACGCCAAAGGTCCGGACGATCGCGCCTGTCTTCGCGACAAGCTTTCCCGGATAGGAGGCGACCGTGAGGATGTTGCTGACCGTCGTCTCCACCGTTCCGCGGAACCCGCTGGCGTCCCCGGCGATCCGCACATCCCCCAGGTATTCGCGCGAGGTGCCGCGCCCCGGCCCTTCAGCGGGATCCGTCGACGGGTCGATGGACAGTTTCGCGTTCTCGTCGCCCACGATGCGCGACGCAATGTTCAAGCCGTTGCGCGTGTTGTTCAGGAATTGGACGCGGACCGTGCCGTCGATCGTCAGCCGGCCCGCCAGCGTCGCGTAGATGCGTTCGGCGCCGCCGACCCAGGCCCAGTTGGCAAGAACCGTGCCGTTGCACATCCGCAAGTCGGCGATCTCGCAGACGGACAGGGCGGGCGAGGCCGACAGGGGAGAGCCCCAGTTCGCGACGAAGGCCTCCTTGGCAATGCAGAGCGAAGCGCCCGGAAAGACATTCGTCGCAAGGACACCCGACTTTCCAGGAATGCGTAGCCCCATTGTCGCACGGTAGCCCTTGCCCTCGCCAATCGGCGCGTTGTCGCTCCAATAGTGTCCCTCTTGCCCGTCATGCGTGAATGTGGCCATCTCATCCCATGTCTGCGGGTAGGTCTTGCCGTCGCCGCCGGTCATGGACTGAACCTGCTCGACAACCCTGCGGAAGCTGGCAACGAGCGTCTTCTCGCCCGCGTCCGTCGTTTCGACCGCGAACCCGGCAAAGGCCCCGAACGCCCCGTCAAGAGTCCCTACGAACGTGAAATCGTCCGCATTCAGCGCACCCTCGGCGCCCGACGCCAGCGTCAGGACGGGAATCTTGAACGCCGCGTCGGACGCGGGCATCGTCGAGACGGCAACCTGCACGGGAGCCGTGTACGTCAGGGCGCGCGTCACCGTCAGGGCACCGGCGTTTCGCGCCGCGTCCGTCGGCACTTCGACCAGGGCGTTCTTCCCCAGCGTCAGCGTAGCGACCGACGGCTTGATGTCCGCGCCAGCGGACGCGATGATCGCGGCGTCACCCGGCAGATCCGTCCCCGCCAGCTCGACGGAGCTGCCGTCGCCGGCCACCCCCGAAGAGCCAATCAGAAGGCGTGTGCGGTCGCCCATCCGGATCTGGCCCTTGAAACCGTCTGTCTTCCCTTTCAGCGCCAAGCGCGGGCGGATCAGGACATTCTGGCGAGACAGCGAGCAGGTCTCCGAGACAGGCGTCCAGTTCTTCGTGTTTCCCGAAACGACAACGCGCGCCGTCGCCTCGCCCTTCAGTTCGCCAGAGACTTCCATGCCCGTGTTGCGGTTTTCCCCGCAAGAGAGCGTCACCGTACAGGAACCGAGATCAAAGACTCCGCCGATCTTCATGGCGCTGTGCGCACTGTCCGAAACGTCTTGCCCAGACGAGGCACCCGTGTAGCTGCTGATGTTCGCATCGGCTTCCACGCGCAGCGTCTTGAAATCCAGGATGCAGTCGCGGCGCGAATACGAGACCATGCTTCCGCCTCGCAGGATGAGGCTGTCGCCCTTGAACGTGTCCGCCGTCGCGGATGCGGGCGTGCGCAGGACGCGCCCTTGACCAATCACATAGTCGTACCCTTCAGAAATCTTGTCGATGTCCCCATTCCAATAGCCATGTCCATCAAGGCACGTCCAGGTCGTCGCATAGGACGTTCCCTTGCCAAAGCCGACAAACGCGCCGCTACCGTCAAAATCCTTCATGTTGTCCTGCTGCAACGTGACCTCCGCCGCTGCGCACGGGCACGACAGTGTCGCACAGAAGGCTCCGAGGATTAGGCGCCCTTGCATCAGTCTTTTCTTTCTTGCCATGGTCTTGTCCTTTCGCTTTGTCATGGATTTGGTGGATTACATGGAAACGGATGCGCGGAAGCGGAGCAGCGCCTCCAGGAAGTAGTAGTCGCCGTAGCTGAGCGGTGTGTCGATCTCCGAGTCGCCGGGCTTGTGTCCGACGCCGTGCTTGAGCAGCCAGTGACCAATCTCGTCGCCTTCCGAGAAGTAGGCGGGTGAGGCGAGCGCGAGAAGCTGCTTCACGGCGAACGCCCGGTACGCCGCGCCCTTCGCGCCGCCGACGAAGTCCGCAAGTTCCAGGAGTGCCGACGCCATGACCGCGCCGGCGGAGCTGTCGCGCTCCTCGCCAGGCGCGCCAAAGTCCCAGTATGGGATGCCGTCCGCAGGCATGCCGGGGTGGCCGATCGCGAAGTCCGCCACCCTCTGGGCGAAGGCGAGATACGCCGGATCCTTTGTCTCGCGGTACATCATGGCGTAGCCGTAGATCGCCCAGCTCTGCCCACGGCTCCACGCCGTCCGGCAGGAGAGGCCCTGTCCGCGCCTGATATCCTGTACCGAACCGAGAAAGCCCGGCCGTTGGTCGTAGTCGAGGACGTGGTAAGTGCCGCCATCGGCGCGGAAGTGGTTCTGTCGCGTCTTCGTCGCATGGCCCCGCGCAATCGCGTCGAAGCGCGGATTCCCCGAGATCTTCGAGGCCACCTCCAGCAGTTCGAGGTTCATCAAGTTGTCGGGTATGACGAGGAAGTGGTCGCGGTCCGCGATATCGCCCCAGCTGCGGATCAGCCCAAGGGACGGCTCGTAGCGCCGGGAGAGCGTTTCAGCCGTCTGCACGAGCAAGTCGTCGTAGCGGTCGGTCTTGAGGATGCGCCGCGCGTTGCCGAAGGAGCAGTACATCATGAAGCCGATGTCATGGTTGCCGCCATAGTCGGCGACCGGGCGCAGCAGCTCCGTCCACGCCGTCGCGCGGCTGCGGAAGTAGGCCTCGCCCGTCGCCTCGTGGAGAAGCCAGAGCGAACCGGGAAAGTGGCCGGACGTCCACCAGTAGATCTCGCGCATGTCGAGCTCGTCCTTTCCGGTCTTCCATTTCAACCAACCATGCGGCACGCGCGGCCTTCCGCTCGCGTCCCGCATGAGCGGCGTCGCTGCCGCGTCCAGCGCGCGGTAGTGCGCGGAAGCCTTCACGAAGACATCCGAGAGTCTCGCCTTGAGCTGGGCTTCGGACGCGGCATCGGCACGCAGGCACGCCCCGCAGACGGCAAGGACAACGACCAGGACTGTTTCCACAACGACAAGGACTGTTTCCATGTTGTGCAGTATACACCTGCGGCGGCGAAAAGTAAATTGCAGTTCCTGAAAAAGCGATTGCGTTTTCTGAAAATTCGACCCCATCGCAAACACGCACCCGCCATATTTGAGATAATGATGCGTTTCTGCAACTGCCGACCACTTTGCCAAGGTTCAGGCAAGCATCATCCCCTACCGCGCGAGCCAGCCGCCGTCGCAGACGTAAGTGGCGCCCGTCACATAGTCAGAGGCCGGGGACGCGAGGAAGACGCAGAGGCCCTTGAGATCGTCCGGCGTGCCCCAGCGCCCGGCGGGGATGCGGTCGAGGATCGCCTGGTTGCGCTTCCGGTCTGCCCGGATCGGCGCGGTGTTCGCCGTCGCGATGTAGCCCGGCGCGATCGCGTTCACGCGGATGCCGTCCTTCGCGAGCTCGTTCGCCATGAGCATCGTGAGCGACTTGATGCCGCCCTTCGAGGCCGCGTAGCCCGGCACGAGGATGCCGCCCTGGAACGAGAGCATCGACGCGATGTTGATGATCTTGCCGCCCTGCCCCTGCGCAGCCATCTGCCGCGCCGCCGCCTGCGAAAGGAAGAACGGCGTCGAGAGGTTGATCGCGATGACGTCGTTCCAGTTCTTCGCCGAGTGTTCCGTGAACGGCTCGCGGCGGATGATGCCCGCGTTGTTGACGAGGATGTCGAGGCGTCCCAGCGCCTTCACGACCTTCGCGATGACCTTCGGGGCCTCCTTCTCGCCCTTCGCGAGGTCGGCCTTGAGGCCGATCGCCCGGCGGCCGAGCTTGCGGATCGCCGCCAGCGTCTCGTCCATCGGAATGACGTCGACGGCCGCGACGTCCGCGCCCGCCTCCGCGAGGCCGAGGGCGTAGGCCTGGCCGATTCCGCGTCCCGCGCCCGTGACGACGGCGACCTTGCCGTCCAGCTTGAACTGATCGAGTATCATATTATTCTCCTTCATTTCATTTCCGTGATTCGGATTTTGTCCATGTCGCCATAGTCGAGGTTCTCTCCTCCCATGCCCCAAATGAACATGTAGTTCGACGTGCCGGCCGCCGAGTGGACGCTCCACTCCGGCGCGGTGATCGCCTGCTCGCCGTGCAGCCAGACGAGCCGCTGCTCCTGCGGCCGCCCCATCTGGTGGCAGATCGCCTGGCCGGACGGGACGTTGAAGTAGAAGTAGACCTCCATGCGGCGGCTGTGGACGTGCTGCGGCATCGTGTTCCAGACGCTGCCCGGCTTCAGCTCGGTGAGCCCCATCTGCAGCTGGCAGCAGCCGCCTCCGGGCGCTTTCGCGAGGACGGGCGCGACGATGAGCTGGTTGATGACGCGGTCGTTCGACTCCTCCGGCTTGCCGGCCCTGATGAAGTTGCCGATCGTATAGCCTGGCTTCGCGCAGGACTGGTCGGACGTGACGCGCTGCGTCACGTAAGCTTTGTGCGCCGGCGCCGAGTTGAGGTAGAACTTCGCCGGGTTCTGCGCATCGAGCGACTTGAACGCGACAGACTTCTTGCCGCGTCCGACGTAAAGCGCCTCCTTGAAGGCGAGCGCAAACGCCTCGCCGTCCACGGTGACGACGCCTGGGCCACCGACATTGACGACGCCGAGCTCGCGGCGGTCGAGGAAGCGTTCGGCGCGCAGTTCCGCGAAGGGCTCGAGCGCCAGCTCCCGCGCGACCGGCATCGCGCCGCCGTAGACGAGGCGGTCGTAGAGCGTGTAGGTGAGGTTGATCTCGTCCGGCGCCATCACCTTCTCCATGACGAAGCGGCTGCGGATCCTCTCCGTGTCGAACGTCTTGAAGTCGTCCGGGTGCGTCGCCGTCTGGACGGCGACGTTCGCGACTGTCGCCAGCAGTGCCATTGCTGTCATTTCCTGTCCTCCTTTTGCGTTGTGCCAGAAATTTCCGCACGGAATTCCCGGACATGCCGATGCCATGCCGCCGGCGTCGTGATCTCGCCCGCGCCCGACCAGCTCGCGCCTGCCCAGTAGGTGAAGTGCTGCGTCCTGAACGCCAGCACGCGGCAGTTCTGGTGGTCCGTGCGCACCTCGACCGCCGACGGGTCAGCCACGACAATCGCCGCCATCGTTGAGCCTTCAGGATTGCCCTTCGCGTCGAGCTTCTCGTCCTCGAAAAGCGAGACGAGCCCCGGCTCCTCAACGAGCGAGCCCCTGTGCCCTCGCTGCGGATCCAGATCGAGGCCCGGCCCCGCCGCGAAGTCGCCAAAGAACTCCCTCTCGAAGCTGACGTCGCTGCGGAAAAAGCGGTCGCCGCGCCTCAGCATGATCAGGCAGGTCATCTTTCCCGCCGCCGAAAACGCCGGATAGACGAGTCGGAACTGCAGGAAGTCGTCACCGTCATGCAGCACTTCGCTCGAAATCCAGTTCGGGTAGGTCTTCCATTCGCCGTCACCCCAAAACGCCACGCCGCCGACCCCACGCGACGCGCCCATCGTGTAGTTGTCGAACGTGCGGACGCCGCCCTTCAGCGCCGCGAGGCTGTGCCATGCGCCATGTGCGCCCTTGCCGCGCAGGAGCTTCACGACCTCGTCCTTGGCATGACCCTTGTTGAAGACGTCGATGCCGCTCCAGAGATGCGCATCGCGCGGCCCGTAGGCGCGGAAGCCGACCTTGTCGTTCTCCCAGTAGAAATCGCCGTTGCGCTCTGGCGCCACGCCGCAGGCGGCGAAAGCCGAAGGGGCGCAAACCAGGCACAGCAACTTAACGCGGAAACGCGGCACCATGCTCACCGCCCCTTCCTTATCCGACGCCCGTTGACGACGCACAGCCCAACGGCCAACAGTCCCGCCAGCACCGCGCCGGCCCACTTGAGCGTCACCGTCAAATGGAAGACGAGCCAGCATCCCAGCGCGGACGCGAAGTCGAGCGCCGCGCCGCCCGCGAAGCCCGGCGGCACCGCGATGCCGTCGCAGTTCGCCGCCGCGACCGCCTTCGTGAACGCGGGCGTCAGGTCCGTGACGAAGTAGAGCCCGCAGACGAGCGCGACAAGCCCGATCACGAACGTCTTCGGCACGTTGCCCCTCGTGATCGGCAGAACGCACGGGAAGAGGTAGAACATCCCCGCCAGCGACGCGAGCGGCAGGAACCTGTTGCCGGGCAGGACGACCGAGAGAAAGAGGATGACGGGAATGAGCAGGATCGACACGACGAGCGTCGTCGGATGCCCGATGACGAGCGCGGGGCTCATGCCGATGCTGAAGCCGACATTTCCGAACCGCCGCGAAAGCCTCTCCTGCACGGCCTGGCAGATGGGCTTCAGGCCCTCGATGAACAGCGCGGTGATGCGCGGGATAAGCTCCATGACCGCGCCGACCGTGACGCCAAGCTTCAGGATCGCCGGAACCGAATCGACGGCGTCCCGCCAGCCGTCGCACCGGAGCGCGCCGATACCGCAGCCAATGAGCGCGCCGAGGAAGAGCGGCTCGCCGAACAGGCCGAACTTGCGCTTCAGTCCCTCCGCGTCGATGTCGAGCTTCGCGAAGCCGGGGAGGCGGTCAAGCGCCCAGTTGAGCGCAACGGCGAACGGCGTGATGCTCTGGCAGAAAGGCTGGGGGATGGAGATGCCGGCCACGTCCCCGTAGTACGCCTGGAAGCCCTTCGCCGTGAAGTCGGCAAGGCAGAGCGTGATGACGTAGAGGACAATCGCCGCATAGAACGCCCAGGCGAGCGAGCCGGTCGCGAAGAAGACCATCGCGCCGAGGAATGCGAAGTGCCAGTAGTTCCAGAGGTCGATGTTCACCGTGCGCGTCGCGCCGGCGAACAGCAGCGCGACGTTCACGCCGAGGCAGACGGGGATGATGAACGCGCCGACGGCGCACGAGTAGGCGACGGCCGCCGCCGCCGGCCAGCCGAGGTCGAAGTAGGGCAGGTTGAGATGGTAAAGCTCGGTCATGCCCTTCAGGGCCGGGCCGAGGCTCGACGTCAGAAGCGCCGTCACCACGCCGAGGCCGACGAAGCCGACGCCCACGAGGAGGCCCGACTTGAGGGCCTTCGGGAGGCGGATGCCGATGCCGACGCCGAGCGCGGTGAAGATGACCGGCATCATCACCGCCGCGCCGAGACCAATGACGTAGGAAAACACTTCGCGCATACCGATGCCATAGTATACGACACCGCCGCGCGAAAGTAAATTGCGTTTCCTGAAAAAACGATTGCGATTCTTGAAAAGTCACGCATTCTTCCGCCAGACGTCCGGCGGGACGCCGAACGCCTCGACGAAGCAGTGCGAGAAATACTGCGGCGAGCGGTAGCCGCAACGTGCGGAGATCTCGCCTGCCGAATACGCCGTCTCCTTCAGGAGGCGGCACGCGAGGCGGCTGCGCTGAAGCTGAATCTCCTTCTTGACCGGATGCCCCAGCTCCGCGACGAACACCCGCGAGACCGTCGGATGCGAATAGCCGATGCGGCGCACCACGTCGTCCGCCGTCACGCCCTTCGCAAGGTTCCGCCGGATGTAGTCGACGGCCTCCGCCAGCCACGGCGTCTGGAACGGATAGACCTGGGTCGACATCCGCTCGACGACACGACGCGGACGGTGAAGCGCCGTCACGACCGTGCGGCGGCCACCCGCGTCCATCTGTTCGGCGAGCATTTCGGCGGCCGTCCAGCCCAAGGCGTGCGGATCGGTGTCGATGCTCGACAGCGACGGGTTCGTGAACGTGCAGAGCACGGTGTCGTTGTCGACGCCAAGAATCGAGATCCCCTGCGAGAGATCCATCTTCGACTGGCGGCAGACGCGCTGAAGCTGGAGGGCGCGCATGTCGTTGCAGCAGAAGATCGCGACGGGCTTCGCCAACGCCTTGACCCACGCCGCAAGCTCCTTCGCGTCGAGGATGTTCTCGACGTTCTCGCGCAGGAACATCTTGTCCGCAAACCCCTGCGTCCGCTGTGCCGAATAGGTCGCGCAAGTTCCGCCACGAGACACTACGCTCGCCGCGAACGCCTTGCCGCGCGCGACCGAGAAGCGGATTGCGGGAAAGCCGCAGTAGGCGCAGTTCCGGAAATGGCGTTCGGCGAACGTCTCGGCGGCCAAGTCGCCGATCGCCTCGTCGTCCAGGCGGATTGACGTCAGCGGATTGTCGTCCAGTCGCCCGTAGGTGTCGACGATGGGCTTGCCGGACGCGACGAGGGCGTTGGCGAGCGTGTTGTCCATCACACGCACGATCAGGCCATCGAAGTCGGCAACGAACGTCGGTTTCAGCAAGTCCGCCCGGCTGACGAGCTCGACGCGCCAGGACGTCTCCCGGAGCTGGTAGTCGGCAATGCCCTCCAGGACGCCGCGCCCGTGGGCGCGGTCGCGTTCGACCATGATGCCGACTCGCGGGAAGTCCTTTGTCGCGTTTCGCATGATTGGGCCGCATTATACCAAAACCGCGGACTCCGTACGGCGGACGAGGAAGTGCGCAGCCTTCAGCGCAGCAAAGGGCTCGGGCGCCTGCTCCCGCGCGTCCAGCCGCACGCGCAGCGAACCGCTATAGAGGACCGTCTTCACGGACGCTCAATGGCCGCGTCGACGATGGTGCGCCTCTCCTTCGAGAACGCGAGGCCGATGAGCGTCAGCATCTTGCCGTTCCCGGCGAACCGGTCGGCGTAGCGGTTCGCCCGAATCTGCGCGATTGCGGCGGCGGCGGACGTGTCGAGCTTGAACTCGACCACGTAGCCATGCTCCGGCGTCTCCGCCGTCATGTCGATCCGACCCTCGTTCGTCTTCACCTCCGCCTCCGCCGCGACGCCGACCATCTTCAGGATCACGTACACGATCGCCTGCCACATCTGCTCGTCCTGCCGGTCCGTGAGGTCGTAGGGGATGTTCGCGAAGAGCCGCTTCAGCGCCGCGACGAACTTCTCCGGCTCGCCGCCGTAAAGCGCCTCCACCGCGTCGGCCTGGATGTCGTTCGCGCGGTTCTCCTCCTGCCCCGTGTAGGCCGGAACGACCTGCCGCAGGAACGAGTTCTCGACCTCCAGGTTCGGGAAGCCGAGCGTGTAGCGGCGCGACGCCCCGCGCTGCCGGAAGCCCCGGATCGTCAGGTAGCCCGTCTGGAAGAGGAGCGTCGTGAAGTCGGCCTTGTCCGGCTCGTAGGTGCCGAGCACCGACTCGTCCACGTCCACCTTCGCGAAGTTCAGCGGACGGCGCCTCAGCTCGTCCATCAGGAACGTCGTCATCGCCGTCATCGACCAGTAATTGCGCAGCTCCGTCGACTTCAGGCAGCAGCCGAGCGAGACCGGGTTGATCACCTGCTCGGCCTTCGGGTGGAACAGGTAGCCGTCGTACCAGCGCTTGATCTCGTCGAGCCCCTGCGCGTCCGTGAGGCCGTTCGCCTCGGCGAAGCGGTGGAGGAGCCCAGGCAGGTTTTTCGTCACTTCCTCAGGCGTGTAGCCGAAAAGCGTCGCGCAGCTCAGTTCCATCGTCATGTCGTTGAGGTTGTTGAGGTCGGAGAAGATCGAGACCTTCGAGAACTTGCTGATGCCCGTGATGAACGTGAAGCGCTGCTTCCCCTCCAGCGTCTTGACGACGGAGTAGAACGCCTTGAGCGCGTTGCGGAACGGGATCACGTCCGGCGTGTTGAGCTTCTTCAGGAGCGGCTTGTCGTACTCGTCCACGAGAAGCACCACCTGCCCGTCAGGCGCCTTCGCCGCAAGGTCTTCGATGAGATTGCGGAACGTGTCGGAGGCCGTCTCCCCCGGACGAAGCGCAACGCCGTTGCGCGATGCCTCGCTCGCCAGAATCGTCGTGAACTGCCCCTTCAGCTCCTCGGCGCGGTCGGGCTGGACGCTGCCGAGGTCAAGCCGCAGGACGGGCCACGTCTTCGACCAGTCCCAGCGCGGCTCGATGAAGAGCCCCCTGAAGAGGTCGCGCCGCCCCTCGAAGAGCGCCTGGAGGACGGACACCGTGAGCGACTTCCCGAACCGGCGCGGCCGCGCGATGAAGAACTGCTTGCCGACCGACAGGTTGACGAGCGGCCAGAGCCGGTCGGTCTTGTCGATGTAGGTGAAGCCGTTCTTCACGAGTTCGGAGAACGTGTAGATGTCTGTCGCGAGCTTTTCCATGTCGGAGATTATACCAAAAACCCCAAGGCGACAGACGACGGCGCATTCGTCGCAGGTGCGCTTGTGCAGACGCGGTCGCCAGAGGACGCACTCCGCCTGCCGAAGCACGTGCTGTATCATTCAGGTCTACCCTTTTGTTCGTCAGGAGTCACATTTCCGTTCAGGCCTTGTCCTGAAGCCGGAAATCTGGGATGTAGGAATGACGGACGCCCCCTGTGGAGAAATCGAGAAGAAGATGAGATCCAAGTCCTCGAGATGGATGAATTCGTTCTTCGCCTTGATGCCGCCCGACTCGCTCCTGCCGAGCAGGTCCTGGAACGAGCCGAAGCAGACGATGGGGCGCGTCTTGTCCGCCCGGTCGTACTGCGTGTCGACGGAAAGGCTCTCGTCCGCCGCGTTCTTGTTGGAGACGAACTGCCAGCCCTCGAAATCGCGGTGGTGCAGGAGGTCGTCTCGCCAGGCGGACTCGACCGCCGGCTTGAACGTGAGAATCAGGACGCGCTTCGCCGCGAGCCTCTTCGCCAGCTCGTAGGCCGCGAACGTCTTGCCGAAGCGCATCTTCGCGTTCCACAGGAAGCGCGGATGCCGGTCGGGGTCTTTCCGCTCCGCCCGCCGGAAAAAGTCGTAGGTCTTCTCGACGGCCCGCGCCTGTTCGGGACGCATCGCGAAGTCGAGTGTGCGCGCCTGCGAAAGGTCGCCCCCGCTCCGCAAGGCCACCACCGCCGCGCGCACGTCTCGGCCTATCCGATGCGCGGCGCCTTCAGCGAGCTGTCGGACGTGTGCGCCATGAAGGAGCGCCTGCGCGGCATCTACGCCTTCGCGCGGCACGAGTACGGCGCGAGGCTCCTGCTGGAGGACTGGTGCGCGACAGCCCGCCTCACGGAGGTCCCGGAACTCGAGTCGATGGCCAGGACGATCGAGGGGCACATGGAGGGAATCCTCGGCTACTGGAGGTACGGCAAGGCCTGCAATTCCGGCGCGGAGGGGTTCAACAACAAGGTGCGGTGGCTCGTGAAGCAGGCCTACGGGCTCAGGGACAGGGAGTATTTCAGGCTCAAGATCTACGCCCTGCCGGACACGGAAACCACCCGCTCGCTGCTATGACGCTTTTTTCACAAACCTCTGAAGAGGCAGAATTTTCCGCATGACATTCTCATCTCAAGAATAACTTCTTAAAACAACCAGTTTCTGTGCATTTTTGTCATGCCGACATGGGGACAGGCCCCGGCAACTCTGGGGACAGGCCCCGCATCCACGAGGGGACAGGCCCCGCAACCCCACCACTCGAACCCCACCAATGGGGTCGGCCCGCAAGGCGGATTTCACCATGTTGGTGAAGGCCTCCAGACCCTCAAACCCCAATAAACAAAGGGCGAGATGCGCATCTCGCCCTTTCAACTGCCGCGTTTAGGCTAACGGGTCTTCAGAACAGCCGCGTCTTCCCCTTCAAAGACCAGCCTGCCGCGCAGGGTGCCGTCGCACGTCTTTCGCCCCGCCGGCGCGCGCAAGTTGCGCACGCGGCAGTTCACGAGCTCGGCGCGGCGGAAGCGGAACAGCGCCTCGCCGTCGTGCGGCGTCGCCTCGACCGTCACGCCGTCGAACAGCACGTTCTCCAGCCGCACCGTGTCCGTGCGCGGAACGCCCCATTCCTCCATCTTGCCCGGCGTCAGCGTCGACCGGCGCACCTCGCCCTCGCGCGCCGGCAGGTAGATGAACGGCGCGATGTCGAGCCCGAACGTGCCGCCCGTCCAGACGCTGCCCGCGTCGCCGAACAGGCGGACGTTGCGCACGGTCAGGTTGCGGACGCCGTCATCCGTATGGACGGCCGACAGCGCGCGCGTCGTCAGCCCGTCGACCTGGATGTCATGGATGTCGCCGAACCGCTGCGCGTTCCGCTCGTCGTTCGCGTAGTAGGCGGGCAGACGGTCGCCGATGCGCACGGCCATCTGCGTCTGGTTGTGCCGTCCGGGCACGGAGTCCTCCACGACGTCCGCAATCGTCACATGGTGGATCGGCTGCCCGAAATGCGAGAGAATCCGGATGAGCGCGCACTGGTTCGTGCGGCCCTTCACATGTCGGATCGTGATGTCGCGGATGGCGCGGTCGCGTCCCGGACGCGCCCACTTGCGCTCGAACCAGGGCGAATCGAGCGCCGTCAGCGCGATGAAGTCGTCGCCCGTCTCGCCGCGGATGTCCTCGATCACGATGTCATGGCAGCCGACGCGCAGGTCGATGCCGTCCTGGTTGCGCCAGCGCGCATAGGAGTCCTGCGCGTGGCGCGTCAGCTCGAACGTGATGTCGGCGATCCGCCCGTTCGCGCACTCGAGGAACATGAGCGCCCACCAGCGCTGGTCGCGAACCGTGAGCCCCGTGACGGAAAACCCGTCCACGCCGGTGAAGAAGAGCGTCAGGTTCTCCGAAACGTGCGGACGACCGTCCTTCCCGCTCGTGAACTCGTCCAGCCCGTTCGGAAGCCCGCCGTCCAGCACCGCCGTGCCGCCGCCGTCAATGACGATGTTCCGCGCGTCGCCGCGCGCGTCCGTGCGGTTGCGGAACATCGGGCAGACGGCGCCGTCCCGCATGCGCAGGCGACAGCCCTTCAGGACCAGTTTCGTGTCCGACGGAACGAAGACCGTCGCGCCGATGTCGTAGGCGCCCGGGGGCACGACCGCCGTGCCCCCCGCGTGCGCGTCGATGACGCGCTGGATGTCCGCCTCCGTCGGATCGGGCCCGTTCGGCGAAATGACGGGATTCGCGAACAGGGGCTTCTCCGCGCACGGCAGGCGTTCCAGCAGCTGCGGCTTGCCGCCCGTGAAGCGCGGCCAGCCGTCCGCGTCCCAGAACACTTCCTGCAGGCACGTCGGACGCGGCACCTGGATGGACTCGTCGGGACGCGGCATCAGCCTGCGCCGGTGCGCATGGTAGAACATGTACGTCCGCCCGTCGGGCAGCGTGAAGATCTCGCCGTTGTGGCCGGGCCCGTCGATCTCGTCCCCTTCCGCCGACGAAAGGATCCTCTCGTAACGCCCCGCCGTCGCCGGCTTGCCCGCACGGTCGACGAACACGCCGTCCAGCGTGCGCGACCGAACGACGTTGACGGCATACGTCCATTCGTTGTAGTGACCCGTCGAGCCGAACAGGTACCACCAGCCGCCGCGGCGGAAAAGATACCCGCCCTCGATGCCGTCCGCCGTGACGCGCGCCAGCCGCGAGCCCGGCAGCGGACGCAGTCCGTCCGCCGTCAGCCGCCCCCGGTGGATGCCGCCGACGGAGCCCGAAAAGAGCCAGACGTCGCCGCGCGCGTCCACGACGACCTCCGGATCGACGCACAGGTCGGGGATGCCCGTCCCTTCCGAACCCCGCACGAAGCCCTGAAAGGCGAACGGCCCTTCCGGCCTCTCCGCCGCGAACGCCGCGATGCGGTTTTTCTCGGACGATTCCATGACCGTGCAGTACAGGAGCCAGCGTCCGCCGACCTTCACGACGTCGGGCGCCCAGAACGACGTCGAGGTCGTCCACGCCGTCGCCTTGCGCCGCTCCTCCTCGGGGACGGGCGAGCGCCCGAGGCTCGTCCAGTTGACGAGATCGGCGCTCGCGAGCGTGTCCTCCAGGCCGGTCGCCGCCGAATACCAGCGGTCGCCGTCCGTCCAGACTGTCGGGTCGGACCAGTTGCGCCGGATGACGGGATTCTCGAAGCGCGCGCCTTCGGTCGTCTGCCGGATCACGGCTTTCGACGACGCGGGATAGACCGCCTTGCGCGGCGGCCGCCAGTCCGGCAGTCGGACCGGCTCCTTCAGCAGCGTCGCCGCGCCGATCATCCACAGGGCGCCGGGCGAATCGCCGACCTCGAACGCGACGGCCGCCAGCGTCTTTCGCGCCGGCACGGGGAAGACGCTCGCGAAGACGCGCATCGGCTGCGGCGCGTCGCCCTGACGGTAGGCGCAAATCGCGTTCGTGCCGCCCGCGCCCATCCACCAGTCCGAGATGTCCGTCCCCGAAACGACGGGCACGACGTTCGTGGTGCCGTCCGCGTAGACAAAGCGGATGACCCCGTGCGGCGTGCCGGGACGCGCCGCGCGCCCCGCCGCATGGAGCAGGGCCAGCGCACCGGGGCCTGTCCCTACGGGGACGGAAACCGCCGCCCGGCGCGGCGCGCCGCCGAATCCCTCCGCCGACAGCAGCACGAAGTCCTTTCCGCCGGTCGTGCGGCCGTTGACGACCTCGAACGGGATGCCGAAGGCGTCCAGCCGCCCGTTCGGGATGGCGTCCGGCGCCACGCACCCGGGCGTCGCGTTCCAGCCGCGGACGGCCTCGCTGTCGCGCCAGCTGCGGTTGCGGACGGACGCCAGGTCAAGTGCGCGCGCCGCGGGCCGCAACGCGTCCGGCACGACAGCGGCGCGCCCGTCCGCAACGGCCAGCGCGGCGATCGCCGCCATGGGCAATAAAGGCCATTTCATCTTGGATTTTCCTTTACGTCTTGAGTGTTTTTGGGGGAAGCGCAGGGATTCGTTGCGGAACTCTGCGGCTTTGCGCGCGGCGTGACACTCATGCCAACGAAGTTTCGAGACGGGCGCGCAGCGCGCGGTCTCGCGGCGGCGCTGTTTCGTGTTCGCGCGACAGCGCTCATGTTCAAGGACGAGTGTCGCGCAGCGCGAGGATCGTCTTTTCATGCTGAAGCCCTGCCCGGTCGCAGACCGCTCTGTGCTTATGAATTTCTCACGCAGGGCCGCAGAGTTTGCAGGGCGGCGCGACGAATCCCCGCGCGCCCTGCGCCTCTTCACGAATAGTTTCGCGTACAGCATGAGACCGTCGCTCACCGGCGGACAAGCGCCTTCACCTCGCCCTCGTTGACAAAATCGACAAGCTGTCCGCCGGCCAGGTTTTCCGAACGGCAGTCCTCCAGCACGAGCCGGTCAATCGTGCAGCCCCTGGAAATCCTGAATGTGGGCACCTGCGGCGCGAAACGCTCCGCGCGCGTGACGTTCGAGAAGCGGACCTGTCCGATCTTCATCGGCGCGTCAAAGAAGAAGAGGGGCATTTCGCCAAGCGGCCACAGGCACGCGGGCTGCGCGCATTTCCCGACATGGCAGTCCGAGACGGTGATCGCGTCCATGACGCCTGAGGCCGGGCGGTCCGGGAAGAAATGCGTGAACCCGACGGCATAGCGGTAGAAGTTCCCGTGCACGTTCCGGATCGTGACGCGGCGGATCGCGGCGCCCGCCGACAGCAGGCGCACGCCCGAATGGCAGTACTCGGCGTAGACGCCGTCGATGTCGATGTCCGAGATGTCGCTCTCTTCCGCCGCGCAGTAGCCGTCGTTCGCGTTCAGCGCCACCATGTCGTCATAGGCCGTGCCGCGAATGTTCGCGATCCGCCCGTGATGGCATCCGCCGTCGAGGTGAATGCCGTCAAGGTTGACCGGCTGCGGATTCCACGTCCGGTAGTCAAGCGCCACGTCCTCGACGGTGAAATACGAGACCTTGCACATCTGGAAGCCGTAGGTTCCGGGGTTGCGGATCGTCAGGCCCGACGCCTTCAGCTCGCGCACGTTCTCGAAGTAGAACGCATTGCCACGGTAGCGTTCTCGCCTGAACTTGCGCGAAGGCGGCCAGTGCGCCGTCTGGTAGGCCTTCTGAGCCGGCGTCAGGTACCTGTCCAGAAGAGCCTCGTCGTCCGTGTAGACGGCCCGGATGTTCATCGTCTGGTTCGTGTTGTCGAAGTCCCAGACGCCGCCCGTGACCGCGATGCGGACGTTCCCCTTCTCCCAGTCCGCGTTCTTCACCATCGGGCAGTCGCTGCGCGGCGCCAGCCGCACGCGCGTCCACCGGTCGAGCCGCAGTTCCTGTTCCGAGCGAATCACAAGCGGCCTTGAAATGACGTAATGGTCGGCAGGCGGCGGCAGGCAGACGCACGGCGCGCCCGCGTCCAGCCGCGCCTGGATCGCCGCCGTGTCGTCCGTGACGCCATCGCCGGCGAGCGGCGGGAATTCCGCGCGCGCGGACAGGAGCGGAAGGGCGAAAGCGAGAAACGCGATTCTTTTCATGTGAAACGATTCCCTCTTTTATGTTGTGCTTGTTTCGTGCGGTTTGCTTGCGTCGCGTTTTCGGTTTGGCTCAAGTTTAGCAAAGTCTCTCAAGTTTCTCGTTTTCGGTTCGCCAATCGCAGCGCTGCGCGCGACCACGAAAACGGCACATCCACTCGTCGAAGCACGAAAAGGCTTTCGCACCTACCTCGAAACTTCGCAGAAACACATGTTTCTCTTCGGGACAATGGATGTCCCACACGGAGGCAGGGATTTCCTTTGACAGGATTTACAGGATTTAAAAGGCTTGGCGAATTTGTTCCGACCATCCTGTCAATCTTGTCAATCCTGTCTAAAACATTCTCCGTGCTCACTTCTTCAGCACCTCGATCGCGTTGACGAAACGGACGCAGGGGTAGGCCGACTGGCCGCGGTGATCGCGGCCCTTGCCGGGCACGTGGACGAAGCGGACCGTCAGGAGTCCGTCCGCGCCGACCGTGACGTCCTTCTCCAGGGCGGCCGCCTTGTTGATGTCGCCGCCGACCGCCTTGTAGAGGTCGAAGGGCTTCGCAAGCGCCTGCCCGTTCGCCGTGACGTCGAAGAGCCACCAGTCCGCGCGCCAGTCGGGCTCCCAGCCGCAGTGGAAAAGCATCCGCAGGCGATAGGTTCCCGGCTCCAGCTTGAAGCGGTAGCCGTCCACGTCGTAGCTTTCGGTGTTGTAGACCTCGAGGCAGTCGGTCGTCGCCTCCATGTGGCGCGTCTCGCGGAAGGAGCGCATCGCCTTGCCGAGATAGCCGTAGGTCTTGCCGTCCCACGCCTGGTCGGGCGAGAAGAGCCGCCCGCCCGCGCGCGTGAACGTCTTCGAGCCGCAGTCGACGCGCACGACGCCCTTCGCGCGGTCGGCGCGCTGTTCCGTGCGGTTCGCGATGTCGCCGAAGGCGATGAACGCCTTCTCGATCGGCTGCAGGTAGAACTGGCGATGCGCCTCGCAGAGCGCGCCGCGCGCGAACGCGGCCGTGCCCGCCGCGCGCGCGGCCCGCGCCTCCGTCACGTCGTCGCCCGCCTTCTCCAGCGCGTCCAGCACGCGGTCGATCTCCGCGAGGCGGCCGTCATGGCAGGTCTTCGCCTCGCGCGAGAACTTCACCGCGAGCGGCCCGAACGCCTGCGCCGCGCCCGGCATGAAGAAGCTCCGCAGCTGGAACGGCTTCAGCTCGATCTTCTTCCACGTGTCCGTCTCGTCCGTCGAGAGGTCGACGGCCTTCGCCTTGTCGGACAGCACCGCCGTCTGCGGCGTGTGGTGCATGTTGACGACGTAGAAGTACGTGCCCTCCTTCGTGACGAGGTAGCGCCCGACGATCGGGTCGGTCACGCCGCCCATGTCCGTGAACGGCACGGCCGGGAGCGCGCAGTACGCCTGGCAGAACTCGCGCGTCTCGTCCTCCGCGCCGAGCATCCCCGGCGGCTGGTCGCCGATCTGGTAGTTGAGCGCGTCGCCGACGCCGACGCAGAACGCCGGCTCCTTGAGGAAGTAGCGGCCCCACGGCTTCACGTCCTGGTCCTGGAAGTAGCTGCGGAAGTTCACGTCGTCGAGCGTTTTCACGAACGTCTCGAAGTAGGCGCCGGACGATGCGGCCATCGGCCACGCGCCGTACTTCTCCTTCACAATCCTGTAGAGCGGCAGGTTCGCGTCGTAGAGGCTGTCGAGCGAGTCGCCCTCGTCCAGCCCCCGGAACAGGTTCCACGCATGGCTCGTGTAGCCGCGCGAGACGCCGATCTTCAGCCCCGGGATCTTCATTAGGGCGGGGACGTCGACGCCGCGCTCCGCGTACTCCTTCCCCATGTTGTTGCCGCCCATGCCCATGAGCGACGAGCCGACCTTGACGTAGACCGTGAAGTCGGGGTTCGCCTCGCGCAGCCGCCGCGACAGCTTCTTCATGTAGTCCGTCACGCGCCCCGCCCGCCACGCGAGCCACTTCGCGCGCACGGTCGAGTTGGTGTCCGTCAGGAAGTCGTGGCGCTTCGGATACGCCGCCTTGGGCGTCGGCGCGCGCGTGACGTCGAGCCGGTCGGCGACGAGCGCGGGCACGGCGCAGTCCGCCGGCAGCGTCACGCCGCTGTCGCGCTGGAACGCCGCGACGTTGTAGTCGTCGTAGCCGTACTGCAGGCCGGCGAACGCGCCGAACCAGCCGCCGACGAGGTCGTAGTCGACGCCCGCCATGCCGCGCGTCGAGTAGCGCTGCACGAAGTCCGCGAAGTAGCCGATGAGGGCGTCCTGCAGGTCGGGGTTGCCGATGTTGCACTGCACGTTGCGGTCGTAGCCCCTGTTGACGTTGCCCTCGCGGTCGACCTGAAGCCAGCCGCGCTCGAAGTACCTGCAGTCCGTCTCGCGGAAGCGCATGCCCTGCGGCGCGTTGCGCAGGTAGATGCGCCCGTAGTAGTCGATGCCGTTGCGGCCGAGCGCCGCGATCGTCGATCCGAGGTCGCCCTGGTTCTTCGGGTAGAGCCCCGTCCACCGCGCCCCCTCGACCGGGCCAAGCGTGAACCAGTAGCGCACGAGCGCGTAGTGGAAGGCGTTCTGCCCCGTGTAGGCGCAGTACTTCACGATCTCGTCCGTCGTCTTCGCCGAGTTGCGCTTCGTGTGCTCGGGGTTGAAGTTGTTGTCGACCGTCTGGTCCTCGTCCATGTGCCCGAACGAGCGCGCCTTGAAGCCCTTCGGCTTGCGCACGGCGAGGCGCGGCAGCTCGGCGATGCGCCAGACGCGCAGCGCGCGCACGGCCGCCGGCCGCCCGCCCGCGAGCGTGCGCACCTCGAAGAGCATCTTCGCCGTCGAGGGGTAGAAGTAGAAGCGGCTCTTCTGCATCCGGCCCGTGTTCGGATACGAGCCGCCCGCCTGGATGCCGCACTGCAGGCGGTCGCGGTTCTCCATGCCCTTCGGCCCCGTGTCGCGGTGCATGTAGAGGCCCATGAGGCGCGTCTTGTCGTCCGGCCACTCCACCTCGAGGACGCACGGCTGCCCGAGCGCGCTTTCGGGGAAGTCGACGACCGTCGAGACGCGCTCGCCGCCGGCCGCGCCGACTTCGAGGTAGCGGCCCGCGCCCGTCTCGCGCATCGCGACCGCGCCGCTCTTGAGCTCCATGTCGTCCGCCCGGTCGAAGACGCGGTCCACGACCAGCTCGCCGAGCTTCCACGGCTCCTTCGTCGCGGGGAGCGTCGTCAGGTCGACGTTCTTCGTGACGTCAAAGCAGAGCGTCCGCACGAAGCGCGACGTGCCGCCGTCGTCGGGACGCCGGTGCGAGACTTCGCAGGTGAGCGCGTACTCGCCTTCCGGCAGCGCGATCGGGTCGCACGGCACGTCCTGCACCTCGTGGACGCGCAGGTTGCGGTAGACCGTCTCGCCGCCGGCGACGGGGATCTTCTTCCAGCCCGTCCGGCGCATCGCGTCCTTCTTGTCCCCGAAGACCGGCTCGTAGCGCGCGATCGTCATCTTCAGGTCGACGAGCGCCTTCGTGAGGCCCATGCCCTCGTAGGGCGCGGGCCGCCGGAACCAGCCGCCGGGCGCGATCGTCGGCGTGACCTGCATCGGCACGTCGGCCGGATACGCCGCCTCGTTGAAGACGAGATCGACTGGCATGCCCCGGCGGTAGACGTCGTCAATCTCCCTGTGGCCGATCGTGCGGCGGTAGACGCGCACGTCCGAGACCCAGTTCTGCCTGTCGTCGCCGCGCGCGAACTTCTCGAAGCGCACCTGCGCGATCTCGCCGAGGCGGTTGCCGATGACCGGCCACTGGTAGCGCTCGCCCGGCGAGCTCGCCGTCGCGAACGGGATGCCGTCGATGAAGAGCAGCGCCACGCCGTCCGGCCGCCACGTGAACGCGAGGTGGAACCAGTCTCCGTCGCGCTTCGCCCCCATGCCGACGCGCCGCTGGAACGCGAGCGTCTTGCCGCCTTCCATCGCCACGTGCACGAGCGCCCAGTCGTCGTTCGCCGACGTGCTGAGGGAGAGCATCTGCTGCCCTTCCGCGTTCAGGAAGCGGATCGGCGCGCCGCCCCGCGACGGATGCCGCACCCACGCCATCACGCCGCCTTGCGCGGACGACACGGCGTTGGAGATCGGGTAGACGAGGTGCGGATGGTTGCCGCCGAAGCCCCTGTCGGAGAAGACGAGCGACCGGCCCGTCACCCCCTCGTCCGAGAACGCGCTCGCCCGGTCGGCGGACGGCGCGATCTTCTGCCCGTCCGCGCCGTAGGCGTCGAGCGTGCCGTCGAACGACGCCCGGAACGTCGGGTTCGCGATCGGCTCGTCCGCCTGCGCGCCCACGGGTTCGATCATGAAGTCCTTCACTTCGAGCGCCGTGTTGTAGTGGTAGAGCGACAGCTTCTTGAGCGGCAGGACCTGGCGCGTCTCCATCGTCGCGTACTCGCCGTTGTAGCGCACCGAGAACCCGACGTCCGTCGCCTTCAGCTCGAACGTCGCCCACGGCGCGTCTACGCCGACCGGCACGGATGTGTTCTTCGCGGTCACCTGCCCCCTGGTCAGCCAGTTCCCGCCCGGCGACTTCAGGTCGAAGCAGACGCCCGTGCCGCCCGTGTAGAGCTTGCCGGCGTTGCCGTCGCGATCCGTGAAGTCCAGCCCCCAGTGGTGGCCTTTCGACGCGGGGTTCGTCCCCGTCGCGCGGAACTTGAACGTGACGCGGAACGGCTGTGCGATCTGCCCGTCCGTCACGGGGAGCTTCCACCCCTTGACGCCGATGTTGCCGCCCGTGTAGTCGGCCGCTTCGCCGCCGCGGACGGCCATCGCCGCCGCCGCCACGAGCAGCGCGCCCCAACGTTTGATTGTTTTCAACGACATGACAGTATTCTACTCGATCCCGGTTTCGTTGATTTTGGCTTAGTGGATGATGAGGCACATGCCCTTGCGGACGTCCTGATTCTCGTAGCAGCCGAGATCCGGCAAGGCCGCCGCGTCCTCGGCGAGGGGCTTCCCGTCCGTCGCCACGCGCGGATTCCCCGCAAGGTCTATCGTCTCCGCCGTCATCCAGTCAAGGATCGTGCCCTTGTCCAGATGCGGCGTTCGGCGCTTCAGCGAGTAGTCACCCTTCGTCGCGTCCCTGAAGAGCGGATTGACCGCGTTCGCCGCCGCCGTGGACGTCGCGCCGTCCCAGCCCGTCGAGCTCGTCGTTTCCGTGTAGGCCATCGTGGTCGAGTCGGGCGCGGCCGCGTCCTTCTCGCCAAACGCGAGGTCGGCCTTCGCGCCGTTGTTGTCCCAGGCGATCGTGTTGCGGACCGTGCAGGCCGACGGCGCGTCCGCCGTGCCCGCCTTGACACGGATGCCGGCCTTCCCGTTGCCGGTGATCGTGCAGTTGTCGATCACGGTCTTGCCCGTGCCCGTCACGAGGCCGTAGCCGGACCCGCGCGCGATCAGGCAGTTGCGCAGCGTCATGCCGCCGTAGGATTTGTCCGCAATCGGCGCGAGGAACGGCGCGCCCGCATCCAAACTGACACAGTTGACAATAACCGAATTTTCAGCGTTCGCATGCACCGAATCGGAGACGATCACGCCGGACTTGCCACATGTCTTGAACGTGCAGTTGGAGACGAGATTGCCGAATCCGCGCAGGGCGAGCGTGCAGGCGTTGACGGGGATGCTCGCCTGATCTTCCACGAACGTGCAGCCGAGAACGGCCGCCGCCGCGCCTTTGCCAGTTGCGCCTGTGCGTTCGAGAACCGCCACCGTATTGCCATAGCTGCCTGTTGACGTCCGATTGCCTGCAAACAGGCAGCTTTCAAGGTAGATCTTGCCACGCACGTTCAAGGCTCCGCCTTGTTCTTTGGCCGAGCAGTTCTTGAACGCGCAGCCAACGAAACTCGGCGCGTCGCCGGGCGCAGACGGAACGGCGGTGCCCGACGTGCTGGAAACAAACACGCCACCGCCAACACCATCCGGCTTATTGCCACGTGCGAAGGCGAGGCCGCGGAAAACAGGGCACTCCCCGTTGCTTGCGGCCACATCCAAGACGCGACACGCCTCCTGTCCGTCCAGCACAACCTTTTCCGGATCGGCCGCGCCCGTCGTGCGGTCGAAGCCGCGTAGCGTGATGGTCTTGTTGACGGAAATCGTCTTCTCCAGCGCATACGTGCCGTCCGCGACATACACCGTGCCGCCCGCCGTCACCTCGTCAATCGCCGTCTGCAGGTCGTTCGCCGCCGTCGCCCACGTCGCGTAGGGCGGGGTCGGCGTGCTCGAGCCCGCCGGCGCGACAAGCGCAACCGACCCGTCCGTGATGCCCGGCTCGTCCGTCAGCGACACCGTGACGGACGTCTCGTAATCCGCCAACCCGTCCGCCGTCACCTTCACGCGAATCGTGCGCGTACCTGCCGTGCTGAACGTGATCGGCTCGGTCGTCCAGTTCGTGTCGCCATCCGCCGCATACCAGATCGTCGCGCCCTCGGTCGGCCAAATTTTTCCAATCGTCGCGCCCTTCGGCATCCCGTCGAGCAGCCCCTCAAAGCCCGACACGTCGGCATACGCCGAGGTCAGCGGATAGCGAATCACGACAACGCCACTGCCGCCCGCGCCGCCGTTCAGCGCACTGCCGCTTCCGCCGGGATAAGAACCGCCACCACCGCCCGTGCCGGTGTTGACGTGGCCGTCCTCGCCGCCCGTCAGCAGAGCCGAGCCGCCCGAGACGCCATCCGAACCGCCCTTGCCAGGCTTGTAAGACTCAATCTCAGTCCCGGGTGTCACATTGACACCGCCGCCACCA
>CAKUGW010000029.1 GCA_934654805.1 uncultured Kiritimatiellota bacterium | reverse complement strand
ACAGCCCTAACGGCTCAACACCCAAAGTTAGGATTTAGTTCTGGAATCCAAGTTTAGTTCCGGACGCGGCGGTGTGTGCGGCTTCCAAAAGGTTCAACTCCAGGCGTGCGGACAGTCCCGACTGCGGGACTTGGGTATGCGTACGGACGTACGGGCAGGTGAGGGCAAAATCGCCGTGACGCTCAAGAGGAGATTCTGTGACGAATAAGAAAGTCAGGGGGCGCAGGGCCGAGTTCGGCTCGGGCTTTACGCGCGTGGATCTCTTTGCGATGCGAGAATTCTATCTTTCGTTTTCAAAAGTTCATGTACGGTGTGGCGAATTGAATTGGGGGAATTATCGTCTCCTGATCACGGCCGCGAACGAGGAGGCACGGCGGGATTACGCTGAAGAATGTCGCAAGTCAATGAAGCGGCAACGCTGAACGGGCAAGTGGAGAGAATCAGAAAAGGGGCGTGGCGGACGAACGTGTCGAGAAACCGTTTCTGGGGCGCATGGCGAAGCTCGGCATCTCCGTGAATTTACAAAATCAGGTCTGACCTGATTTTGTAAATCAGACAACTATTGACGGGAAGCCAGGAAACGGGCGCTCACGCCCCTTGTCTGGCGATGTAGGCGTCGATGTCGTCAAACACGACCTTTTCGCCCATCGTGTGGAAGGCGCCGAAATGCTTTCGGATGTAGTCATAGACATTGTAGCGCGAGAACAAATCGGCGACTTGCTTTCCCGTCAGGTTCTTCTCGCGTCGGTACAGCTCCGTGCAGAAGACCGTGTACGCACCTTCCTCGCTCATCAGCCGGCCTCCTCCGGGAATGTGATTCTGCCGTTCTCCCGCTCCTGCCGATACAGTTCGCGGAGCGTTTGGGGCGAGTAATGCCACAGCTTCAGTTTCTCGTCCGCCAGTTTCTCGAAGAGTCCCGACCTGAAGAACCGCGAAGTCGCCTCGTTTTCGGAAATACCGTCTGCCTCCGCCACGCACTGGACGACGGACGGCAAGAAGACCGCGAGGAATGCACCATACAGCCTTTCGTTCATCCGCAGACCTCGCTTCTCTCAAACTTTAGCATCCGCAAAGCCTCCGTATCGGAAAACACAACCTGATTGAGGGGTTCCTTTGCGGCCTTTGCGTTGAAACGAAGGGCGCGGGTATGTTGTAACGCAAAGAGCGCGGAGGGAACGCAAAGCGCGCGAAGAATCTTTGCGGACTCTGCGTTGAAAAGAGGAGCGCGAGTGTATTTTAACGCAGAGAGCGCGGAGAGGAGGATTGAGACGATGACGGAGAGCGAGACAACCGGCGACATTTCAAGAAGTATCTTGTCGCCATGAATCTCCCGCTTGGATTGCCTGTCAACTTCGGCAGAGAGAAACTCGTTGATCAAGCCAATGAATCTCTGCGCTCTCTGCCTCTCCGTGCCTCCTATGAGAACAAAAGTCAATAGGCAGAATCGCCCTGGCGATTTCCGCTTCCCTTGCGCCGATGCCTGATGCATGTCGCTCTCCTATCCGCAGTGTCGGACGGCCCTTCGCGGGCCCCTGTCGTCCGCCTGCATTCTGTAATCCATCCTGCGGGGGTGCAACCTCTGCGACGCGCTCGAAACGCAGACCGCGAAACGCACTCACCCGCGGACGGGACATTCAAGCTGTTTCGGCCTGGGATGCGGTCATGGCCGGTGGCGTGACCTCCCTTCCAAGATCGACGTCATGCGGGTCCGCCGCGCGCCGGATCCCCCTACGCGGTCGCGCGCATCCGCTCCAGCTCCGCCCGCGCGCGCGGCGCCTCGCGGCGCAGGCGCGCGTCGGCGTGCTTGCAAGTCGTATTCCGTCCAGCCAGTTGTCAAGGAACAAGTCCTTCTCCACCGTGAAGAAGAAACTGGTTCTACAGTATACCTCTGCCCTTCGCCTGTCACGTCTGATTGACTGACGTGCGGCGACAGGTGCGACTCCCGAAGCGACCCGGATCGAGGCCGCAGGCCGACATAGACGGAGCGCAACGACGTCTGTGCGGGCGATCTGTCGGGCCGAAGGGCCAAGACGGCTGCAGTATTGACGCACAGTGGCGTGTCGTGATACACTTCACGCCCTGTGAAATCTGAACCTGAAGAGAAAGGAAGAACGGAAATGAACATGAGACGGCTGATGGTTGTGGGGGTGCTGACGGGGGCCTGCCTCTGTGCGCGTGGCGAGCGGATGTCCCTTGCGGGGGCGTGGCGGTTCGCGCTGGGCGAGACGAACGCGCTTTCGGACACGATCCGCCTGCCGACGACGACCGACCTCGCGCGGAAGGGCGACGGACGCCTCGGCGGCGCGGTCGTCGAGCGCATCCACCCGCAGCTTCTCGGCGCGGAGATGGCGGGCGCGCTCACGATGCACCCGGCGCGGCGCTTCCCGTTCGTCGGCGTGGCGCGGTACGAACGCGACGTCGAGATCCCCGCCGCGTGGGAAGGGAGGCACGTCTCGCTCTTCCTCGAGCGCACGAAGATTGTCCGCGCGTTCTGGGACGGCGCCGACCTCGGCCGCCGCGACACGCTCGCCGCGCCCGCCGTGTTCGAGCTGCCGCGCGGCATGACGCCGGGACGCCATACGCTGCGGCTCGAGGTCGACAACCGGCTTGACGAGCTTCCCGTCTCGGGCCACCAGGTCTCGGACGACACGCAGACGAACTGGAACGGCGTGATGGGGCGCATCGAGCTGCGCGCCGAGGGGCCGACGCGCTTCGGGCGCATCCGCCTCTTCCCCGATCCGGCGGCGCGGACGGTCGGCGTGGAGGCGGAGGTCATCTCGCCGACGGGCGTGACGACAAGCCGCCAGACGGTCGCCCTCGCGAAGGACGCCGCGCTCTGGAGCGAGTTCACGCCCGTCCTGCACGAGATCGAGGTGCGCGCCGGCGGCCTCTCCCGCAAGATGAAGGTCGGCCTGCGGTCGTTCCGCGCGCACGGCACGCAGTTCACGGTGAACGGCCGCCCGACGTTCCTGCGCGGGCGGCACGACGCGTGCGTGTGGCCGCTCACGGGCGCCGTGCCGATGGACGTCGCGGCGTGGCGGAAGTACTTCCGCACGCTGAAGGACTACGGGCTCAACCACGTGCGCTTCCACTCGTGGTGCCCGCCCGAGGCCGCGTTCGAGGCGGCGGACGAGCTTGGCTTCTACCTCCAGCCCGAGTTCGCCTGCTTCGGCGGCGACTGGTCGAGGCCGGAACAGCGCGACTACTGCCTCGCCGAGTCGAAGCGCATCCTCGACGCCTACGGCAACCACCCCTCGTTCGTGATGTTCTCGCTCGCCAACGAGCCGCTGTACGGGCAGACTGCGCGTCTTGCCGTCGTGGAGGCGCTGCGCGCCCACGATCCGCGCCCGCTCTACGCGCAGGGGACGAACGCGGACTTCTTCGTGCCGAAGCCGTGCCCCGGCGACGACTTCTGGGCGACGTTCCGCAGCGCGCCGGGCGCGGAAGGGAACGTGCGCGGCTCGTATGCGCACGCCGACCTGCCGCTTGGCGGGGTGCAGGAGCCGGGCGGCGGCACGACGCGCGACTTCGCGTCCGCGATTGCGCATTCGCCCGTGCCGCTCGTCGGGCACGAGGTCGGCCAGTACCAGGTCTACCCCGACTACTCGGAGATCGCGAAGTGGACCGGCCCCTTGAAGCCCGTCAACCTGGAGATCTTCCGCGAGCGCCTGCGGAAGGCGGGCATGGCCAGTCAGGCGGACGCCTTCTTCCGCGCGTCGGGCGCGCTCGCCGTCCTCAACTACCGCGAGGACATCGAGGAGGCGCTGCGCACGCCCGGCTTCGGCGGCTTCCAGCTCCTGGACATCCAGGACTTCCCCGGACAGGGCACGGCCCTCGTCGGCATCCTGAACGCGTTCATGGAGCCGAAGGGGCTGGTCACGCCGGAGACGTGGCGCGGGTTCTGCGCCCCGACCGTGCTGCTCGCGCGGTTCCCGTCCTACACCCACGAGGCCGGGGCGGCGTTCGCGGCTGAGCTTCAGGTCGCGCACTACGGCGCCGAGGACGTGCTGGACGCAACGCTCGACTGGCGGCTCGTCGAGGCGGGGACAGGCCCCGGCGATGGACGGCCCGTGGGGCCTGTCCCCACGTCCCCGACGGGGCCTGTCCCCAATTTGGCGGGGTCTGTCCCCACGGGCGTTACGGTCGCGGCGGGGTCTGTCCCCGTGTCGGTGGCGGTCGGAAACGTGGCGAAAGTCGGCAAAATCAGCGTAATTCTGCCGGAATCGGCGCATCCGGTGCGCTACGCGCTTGAACTGTCCCTCGCCGGACGCGTCGAGCGGAACGCCTATCCGCTGTGGGTCTACCCCAAGACTGAGGCGGCGGCCGCGCCGGAGGGCGTCGCGGTCGTGAAGTCGCTGGAAGAGGGTGAACGGCTGCTCGCGGAAGGGCGGAAAGTCCTTTGCGTCCTCTCAAAGGCGAACGCGCCGGCGAATGCGGTCGAAGGGACGTTCGCGAGCGACTTCTGGAACTGGCAGATGTTCAAGCACGTGTGCGAGTCCAACAAGAAGCCCGTCGCGCCGGGCACGCTGGGGCTCCTCATTGACGCGGCGCATCCCGCGCTCGCGGGGTTCCCGACGGCGTTCCACTCGGACTTCCAGTGGCGGGAGATGCTCTTTTGCGGCGTGAACGTCGTCCTGGACGGCGACCCTGACGCGAAGGTCATCGTGCAGGGCATCGACAACGTGACGCGCAACCACCGGCTCGGCGTCATCTGGGAGAAGCGGCGCGGGGCGGGACGCCTCGTCGTCTCGGCGCTCGACCTCGACGCCTGCGCGCGCCTGCCCGAGGCCCGCGCCCTGCGCCGGTCGCTGCTGGACTATCTCGCGAGGGACGCCGGTGCCGACCGCCGGGACGCCGTCGCCGTCGGCCCGTAGCGGCACGTGAAGGGCGCCGTCAGATGCGGTTGCGGCCCGGAACGGTTGATTTCAGCAAGGTCGCTATGGTATAATACGCACAATTTTTCACAGGAAAGCCCCTCTTCGGGGCAACTTCAAGGAGAAAACAAGACATGGCCAAGACGCCGAAATTCGCGAACGCCAAGGTGTTCGAATGGGTTGACAAGTGGAACAAGGTCTGCACGCCCGACAAGATCGTGGTCGTGACGGGCTCGAAAAAGGAGCACCTCGCGATCTGCGAGATGATGGTCAAGAAGGGCCAGTTCGTCAAGCTGAACTCGAAGAAGCGTCCCGAATGCTATCTCGCCCGCTCGCATGAGAGCGACGTCGCGCGCGTCGAGGGCCGCACGTTCATCTGCTCGAAGAAGGAGATTGACGCGGGCCCGACGAACCACTGGATGGAGCCCGAGGCGATGAAGAAGCTCATGCTCAAGAGCTACAAGGGCTGCATGGCGGGCCGCACGATGTACGTGATCCCGTTCGCGATGGGCCCGATCGGCAACCCGATCACCCAGTACGGCATCGAGGTCACCGACTCGCCGTACGTTGTCGTGAACATGAACATCATGACGCGCACGGGCGACGCGGTGCTGAAGCACCTCGGCACGGACGGCGACTTCATCCCCTGCATCCACTCCGTCGGCGCGCCGCTCAAGAAGGGCCAGAAGGACGTCGCGTGGCCCTGCGCGAAGAAGATCGAGGACAAGTTCATCACGCAGTTCCCGGAAGAGCGCCAGATCTGGTCGTTCGGCTCGGGCTACGGCGGGAACGCGCTCCTCGGCAAGAAGTGCTTCGCGCTCCGCATCGCGTCGAAGCTCGCGAAGGATCAGGGCTGGATGGCCGAGCACATGCTCATCCTCACGCTCACCTCGCCGGAGAAGAAGCAGTACCACGTCACGGCGGCGTTCCCGTCCGCCTGCGGCAAGACGAACCTCGCCATGATGCTGCCGAAGCTCCCGGGCTGGAAGCTCCAGACGATCGGCGACGACATCGCGTGGCTCAAGCCGGGCGACGACGGCCGCCTCTACGCGATCAACCCGGAGAACGGCTTCTTCGGCGTCGCGCCGGGCACCTCGAACGACTCGAACCCGAACGCGCTCAAGAGCTGCAAGAAGGGCACGATCTTCACGAACGTCGTCCTGACGCCCGACGGCGACATCTGGTGGGAGGACATGGGCATTGACGCGCCGGCCGAGGGCGTCGACTGGAAGGGCAACCCCTGCTACCGCTGCATCGACGACAAGCGCCGCATGGGACCGAAGCCGGGCATGACCAAGGCCGAGGTGAAGGCGATGGGCTACGTCGCCGCGCACAAGAACTCGCGCTTCACGGCGCCGGCGGTCAACTGCCCGGTGCTCGACAAGGAGGGCTTCAACGGCAAGTTCAACAAGAAGCCGACCGGCGTGCCGATCGACGCGATCCTCTTCGGCGGGCGCCGTCCGTCGACGATCCCGCTGGTGAACGAGGCGAAGGACTGGACGCACGGCGTGTTCATGGGCTCCGCCGCCGGCTCGGAAGTGACGGCCGCCGTCATCTCCGACCAGATCGGCCAGGTCCGCCGCGACCCGATGGCGATGCTGCCGTTCTTCGGCTACAACGTCGCGGACTACTTCCAGCACTGGCTGGAGATGGAGCGCACCTCCGCCGACGCGACGAAGCTGCCGAAGATCTACTTCGTCAACTGGTTCCGCAAGACGGACAAGGGCGAGTTCATGTGGCCGGGCTTCGGCGACAACAGCCGCGTGCTGAAGTGGATCTGCCAGCGCATCGACGGCACCGTCAAGGCGCACGAGACCGCGATCGGCAACCTGCCGTTCGAGAAGGACATCGACGTCTCGAACAATGACGACCCGAACCCCAACTTCCGCGTCAACAAGGCGTTCCTGAAGGATCTCCTGACGGTCGACGTCGAGGGCTGGAAGAAGGAGATCGCGACGATCGGCGCGTCCTACGACGAATACGACGCGAAGCCGTCGAAGGACTCGAAGGTCGCCTCGAAGACGGCGCATCGCGTCCCGAAGGCGCTCCGCCAGGTGCTTGCCGACGTGACGGCGGCGCTTGAGAAGTAACGTTCGCGTCCAGACGGACAGGAAAGGGGCCGTGGCCGAGAGGCTGCGGCCCCTTTTGCGTCTGCTGACCTCCCCATTGATTCCACGGCGCAAAAAGAGTATAATTACCTGCTAAAAAGGGCGCGTGGCGTCCGAAGGGGAATGACATGAACAAGTACCTCGACTCTTTTATGAAGGCCTTTCCGTACGAGGGCCTGACCTATGATGACGTCACGCTGGTGACGCAGTATGCCGACTTCCTGCCCGACGACACGTCGCTCGAGACGAAGCTCACCTCGCGCACGTCGATGAAGATCCCGTTCATGTCGGCGGCGATGGACACCGTGACCGAGGCGCCGATGGCGATCGCGATGGCGCTCGCGGGCGGCATCGGGTGCATCCACAAGAACCTGGAGGAGGACGAGCAGGCCGCGCAGGTCGCGCGCGTCAAGAACCACCTGAACGGCCTCATCGCGAGCCCCGTCTGCTTCCACGCGAACGACGACATCAGCTTCCTCCGCAGCGAGAAGAGGCGCATGGGCCTCAAGTTCAACGGCTTCCCGGTGCTGGATGCGGACGACCGGCTCGTCGGCATGATCACGTCGTCCGACATGCGCTTCGCGCCGATGAACGCGATGAAGCTCAAGGACGTCATGCAGCCCTGCCCGATCACGGGCGACGCGAAGACCTCGCTCAAGAAGGCCTACGACCTCATGCGCAAGGCGAAGATCGGCAAGCTGCCGCTCGTGGACAAGGGCGGCCGGGTCATCGGCCTCTACTCCTTCACGGACGTCGCGCGCATCATCGAGAACTCGAACGCGGGCTACAACTGCGACAGCCAGTTCCGCCTGCGCGTCTCGGCCTCCGTCTCGGGCGGCAAGGGCGACCTCACGCGCATGGAGAAGCTCGCGGCGGCCGGCGTCGACTGCGTGGTCGTCGATTCCGCGCACGGCCACTCGAAGGGCATCATGGACATGACGAAGTACATCGTCAGGAACTTCCCGAAGGTGGACGTGATCGCCGGCAACATCGCGACGGGCGAGGCGGCGACGGCGCTCGCGAAAGCGGGCGCGCACGCCGTCAAGGTCGGCATCGGCCCCGGCTCGATCTGCACGACGCGCGTCGTCTGCGGCGTCGGCATCCCGCAGCTCACGGCCGTCTACAACGCGGCGAAGGCCCTGCGCGGCAGCGGCGTCGCCGTCATCGCCGACGGCGGAATCAAGCTGTCGGGCGACGTGCCGAAGGCGCTCGCGGCCGGCGCCGACTCGGTCATGCTCGGCTCGGTGCTCGCGGGCACGGAGGAGTCGCCGGGCGAGAATATCTACGCGAACGGGCGCAAGTACGTCGTCTACCGCGGCATGGGCTCGATGGCGGCGCTGAAGAACGGCAAGGGCTCGCGCGCGCGCTACTTCCAGGACAACGAGGACGAGGACAGCCTCGTGCCGCAGGGCATCGAGGGCATGGTGCCGTACGCGGGCCACGTGAAGTCCATCATGACGCAGTTCTGCGGCGGGCTCCGCGCCTCGCTCGGCTACTGCGGCGCGCGGACGGTCGCGGAGCTCCAGGAGAAGGGCAAGTTCTACCGCGTCACGGCGGCGGGCCAGCGCGAGGCGCGTCCGCACGACATCACGATCACGAAGGAAGCCCCGAACTACCGGGCGTAAGGAAGGGCGTTCGCCATGATGAAGCATCTGTCAGCCGTCCTGTGCGCGGGCGTCCTCGGCCTCTCGGCCGCCGCCGCTCCCGTGCCGGTCGCCGAGGGGTTCGTCGACTGGGAGGGCCTTTCCGCCAAGAGCTACCTCTTCGGGCGGACGATCGGCCCGAGCGACCTCCGGCAGTGGACGGTCGTCTACGTCGCGGTGGACGCCGAGACGTTCCACGGCCAGCAGGTCAAGGACCTTGCGCCGCTCGCGAACCTGATGCCGCTGCCGCCGTCCCATGCGACGCAGTGGGAGACCCAGGAGCTGCCCCATGACGGCATCGTCGTCTTCTCGGTGCGCCATGCGAAGGGGACAGACCCCAAGACGTTCGCCGCGCGCTTCCGTCCGCCGAAGGACGCCGAGCAGGGCGAGGCCCAGGCCTATTCGTCCTATGGGATGCAGATGGTGCCGTTCTACCGGGACGTTGCGCCGGCCGGGGCGGCGGAGCTTGCGGCGGACAAGCTGCCCTACGTCGCCGTCTACGCGGCGGAGGGGGCTGACCCCGTCTACGCGAAGGAGAAGTTCGCGGCGGCCGACCTGAAGGGCGTGCGCGAGGCGGTTCAGAAGGCGCGCGCGAAGCTGCCGGCGGACTGGACGCCGCCCCTGGGCGTCCGCGAGCCGCAGTTCTTCAAGCAGGTCCCGGCCCTGCTCGCGAAGGGCAAGCCGGCGGCGGCGGCCCTGAAGATCCTCGCGGCGGGCGTCAAGTCGAAGAACCCGGAGCAGGCGAAGGAGGCGCAGGTCATGTACGACGCGCTGAACCAGTACGCGAGCGGGCTGAAGCTGCGCATCGGGCTGGAGTGCCATGCGGCGCCGGCGAGGGCCTACTACGACCTCCAGACGCTCGTGCGGCTCTTCCCGTCCGAGAAGAAGAAGATGCAGGCGATCGACCAGAAGTTCAAGCAGAACAAGGAGCTCGGCTCGCTCGGCAAGATCTTCGAGAAGCTCATGCTCTGGGGGCGCGACGACTTCGCGCCCAAGAGCGCGGGCGAGGCGAAGAAGATCGTGGTGGAGCTGCAGAAGTACAAGAAGGCCCTTGACGCGCTCGCCAACAGCGAGAACGCGCAGATCCAGGGCGAGGCGATGCTCTTCTCCTCGCAGCTGGACATGCTGATCGAGACCATCCCGACGAAGGTGCCCCAGAAGTGACGGCGCAGAAGAAGACCTGGCAGGACTACGGCCGGGAGTGGCTGGACACGCTGGTCGTCGCGATTTCGGTCGCGATGGCCTTTCGCGCCTATTTCTACACGCCGTTCAAGATCCCGACCGGCTCGATGCAGGAGACTCTCTGGGGCTACCACACCGCCGCGAACGTTGAGAGGGGCGCGTGGGACGTCTTCCCGCTCTCCGTCCTCAAGTGGGCGGTCACGGGGTCGCGCACGGTCGACTGGAAGGCCCCCGTGTCGGGGCAGGTGCGGTGCATGCCGCGCGCGGACGGCTTCGCGACCGTGAAGGTCGGCACGTCCGCCGAGACGTGGTCGCTGCCGACGGACGCCTGCCGCGCGCTGCACGGCACGTACGTGCGCGCGGGCGAGACGCTCTGGAAGGGGTCGATCACGACGGGCGACTTCATCTTCGTCAACCGCTGGAAGTGGAACTTCGTGCAGCCGAAGGACGGCGAGGTCATGATCTTCTCGACGACGGGCATCCGCGACCTGCCGCAGGGGACGCACTACATCAAGCGGATGAAGGCGCGTCCCGGCGAGACCTACGCGCTGGAGCATCCCGTCCCGGGGCGTCCGACGACCGTCACGATGGGGGCGGACGAGTACTTCGCCTGCGGCGACAACTTCGACAATTCATTTGACAGCCGCTACTGGGGAACGGTGCCCCGCGGCAACCTGCGCGGATGCGCGTCATTCGTCTTCTGGCCAATCACCGGATGGAGAGTCATCAAATGAGCGAACAGCTGATCCAGACGCCGTGCACCTTCGGCGAAAACGGGAACTTCCTCCTCGAGCGCGAGCTCGGCACGGGCGGCATGGGCGGCGTCTACATGGGGCGCGACAAGATGCTCGACCGCCCCGTCGCCGTCAAGGTCATGCTGAAGGAGTACGGCAGCGACGCCGAGTTCGTCGAGAAGTTCAAGAAGGAGGCGCAGTCCGTCGCGCGCCTCATCCACCCGAACATCGCGCAGGTCTACTCCTACGGCATCTGCGACGGCATGCCCTACATCGCGATGGAGCTCGCCACGGGCGGGTCGCTCTACTCGATCATGCAGGCGAACCCCGGCAAGGCGGACGTCACGCGCGTCATCAAGATCTGCCAGCAGGTCGCCCAGGCGCTCCAGTGCGCGACCGACCAGGGCTGCGTGCACGGCGACGTCAAGCCGGAGAACATCCTCCTCGACGCGAACGGCAACGCGAAGCTCGTCGATTTCGGCCTCGCGGCGATGCAGAAGGACACGGACGAGATCTGGGGCACGCCCTACTACATCTCGCCGGAGAAGGTGAAGAAGGAGCCGATCGACTTCCGCGCCGACATGTACTCCCTCGGCGGCACGCTCTACCACGCGCTCACCGGCGTCGCCCCGTTCGAGGGCGAGGACTCCATCGCCGTCGTGAAGGCGCGCTTCCTCGGCCCGCCGAAGAAGCCGAGCGAGATCCGCCCCGACCTGACGCCCGCGATCGACGACCTCGTGATGCGCATGCTCGCGCTGAACAAGGAAGACCGCTATCCGAGCTTCGAGGCGCTGCTGGAGGCGTTCAAGGCCGTCCTGACGACGGGCCTCACGAAGGGCCCGACGACCACCACGACGTCCGGCACGCCCGTGAAGCGTCCGGTGGCCGGGACGGGCCGGCGGACGGTGATGGTTCGCGGCCGACGCACGATGATGAAGCGTCCCGGCGCGGTCCGTCGGAATCTCGAAAGCGGCGAGGCGGGGGACGAGGGCGCGCGCGACGAGGCGGAGGCGTCCGAGAAGACGGACGAGGGCGACGAGGACGAGAAGGGCGGCAGCCTGCTCGTCAAGGTGATCCTGTTCGCCGTCCTCGGCATCTTGCTCGTCGCCGGCATCGGCGGCGGCCTCTGGTGGTTCGTCGTCTCCGACAAGAAGGCGAAGGCCGCCGAGGAGCAGCGGCAGATCGTGCAGGGCTACGCGAAGGCCCGCGCCGCCGTCACGGACACCGTGGCCCACGCCGTCAAGTTCGCGGACGAGTTCGACGCCTTCGCGCAGAAGGCGGTCGAGGCGTGCGAGAAGCCGACGAAGGACCTGGCGAAGCTGCTGAGGCCCGAACACGCGAAGCTTCTGAAGCCCGACCCGACGAAGGAGCTCCTCGACGCGATCGCCGCGACGAACGAGACGCCGAAGGCCGAGGCCCCGGCGGCCCCTGCCGCGACCAACGCCGCGCCCGCCGCCACGGCCGCGACGACGAACGCGGCGCCGGCGAAGGCCGAGGCGAAGCCGGCGGACAAGAAGGACGCGAAGGACGGCAAGGGCAAGAAGACGGACAAGGCGAAGAAGGGCGCGCCCGCCGCCGCGAAGCCGGCCGAGGAGAAGCCCGCCGAGCCGCCGCCGCCCGCCGTCGTCTCGATGCGCGAGCTCTGGGAGCGCGCCTACGGCTGCCAGGCGAGCGCGATCCGCATCCGTCAGGCCGTGCGCCAGCTCGTGAAGAAGGGCGCGGAAGCCGATCCGCTCGTCGAGCAGTCCGAGGCGAACGCCCGCGCGCTCGGCAAGCTCTCCGTCGACCTCGCCGGGATGCTGGACCAGATCAAGACGTCGAAGGACGTCGAGAACGTCCGCAAGGGCATCACCTACATCAAGACGCGCGGCGAGAATCTCGTCGAGCAGACCGAGAAGCGCATCCGCATCGAGAAGCTGGAGGCCGACCGCAAGGCGAAGGCCGAGGCCGCCGCCGCCGCCGAGAAGGCGCGGCAGGAGAAGCTGGCCGCCGAACGCCAGGCGAAGGTCGACGCGGAGACCCAGGCGGCGGCGGAGAAGTTCGAGGCGATCGCCGCGCAGGGCTCGCTGCGCCAGCTCGACTGGAAGAACGCGCTCCGCCAGCTGGAGACCCTCAAGGCCGACCTGAAGACGCCGGAGGGCCAGCACGCGGCGGACATCCAGATCCGCAAGGTCAGCGACATGAAGAAGATGCAGGAGGTCTTCGTCAGGAGCATGGGCGGCTACGTCTTCCGCGGCAAGCTCAGGGGCGCGAAGGTCGTCTCCGTCAACGAGCGCGAGATGAACCTCGACCGCGGCAAGTCGAAGGCGCGCATTCCGTGGCACAAGTTCTACAGGGACTATCCCGGCAACCTGAACGATCTCATCAACCACTTCGTCATCCGCGGACGCGACAACGCCCGCCCGAAGCTCAGCCTGAAGGACTGGGCGGACGCGATGACGGGCGCGGCGCTCACGATGCAGCTCGTCTGCGCGGAGGTGAACGGCGCGGTTGAGAAGGGCGAGCAGCTCGCGAAGAAGGCCGTCGAGGAGTTTCCGGAGTACGCGAAGACCGCGAAGGAGATCTTCCCGGAGATCGAATTCGGCGACGCGGCGGAGTAAGGCGCAAGCAGGGCCGGATTGCTTTCGCCCGACACGGAGAAATCGGAGAAACGGAGAACCTTTTGCAAAAACATCTCCGTGTCTCTCTTTCTCCGTCACCTCCGCGTTAAACGCCGTAGGCCCTTGGCCTTGAAAGGAAATCGAAGACATGCAACCAGTGACCAATGAGATCGCCCGCGCGATGGCGGGATCCAGCTTCATCCGCAAGATGTTCGAGAAGGGGCTTGAGCTGAAGCGCCAGTTTGGGGCGGACGCCGTGTGCGACTTCTCGCTCGGCAACCCCGACGTGCCGCCGCCGCCGAAGACGCGTGACGAGCTGATCCGCCTCGCGGACGCCGCCGTGCAGCCGCTTGGCCTCGGCTACTGCCCGAACGCCGGCATCCCGTCCGTGCGCGAGACGATGGCCGGCTTCCTCTCGCGCCAGCAGGAGACGCCCGTCGCGGCGAAGGACGTCGTCATGACCGTCGGCGCAGCCGGCGCGATGGTGAGCTTCTTCCGCGCGGTCGTCGAGCCGGGCGACGAGATCATCACGCCCGCGCCCTACTTCGTCGAGTACGGCTCCTACTGCGGGCACTTCGGCGGCGTGCTGAAGACCGTGCCGTCCCTCCCGCCGGACTTCATGCCCGACGTGAAGGGAATCGCGGCGGCGATCACGCCGAAGACGCGCGCGATCATCGTCAACTCGCCCAACAACCCGACGGGCTGCATCTATCCGCGCGCCGTCCTGCAGGAGGTCGCGGCGCTCGTCGAGGCGGAGAACGCGCGGCGCGAAGCCGAGCCGGGGGCGCGTCCGCTCTTCCTCCTCTCGGACGAGCCGTACCGCGCGTTCGCCTTCGACGGCGAGACGGTGCCGGCCGTGTTGCCGCTCACGAAGTGGGCGTGCGTGCTCGGCTCGTTCTCGAAGACGCTCTCGCTCGCGGGCGAGCGCATCGGCTATTTCGTCGCGAACCCCGCGATGCCCGGACAGGCCGCGCTCATGCAGGCCGTCACGCTCACGAACCGGACGCTCGGCTACGTGAACGCGCCGGTGATCGGCCAGCGGCTCGCCGCCGCGCTCGTGGACGAGACGGTCGACCTGGACGTCTACGACCGCCGCCGCAAGCTGATGGCGAAGGTGCTGACGGAGGCGGGCGTCGCGTTCGCGCTGCCGAAGGGCGCGTTCTACTTCTTCGCGAAGAGCCCCGTGGCGGACGACGTCGCGTTCGTCGATGCGCTCGTGAAGGAGCGCATCCTCGTGGTGCCGGGCAGCGGCTTCGGCTTCGCGGGCTACGTGCGCATCTGCTGCAGCGTCGACGAGGCGATCATCGCCCGCAGCGCCGAGGGCTTCCGGCGCGCCGTCCAGTCGTTCCGCACGCGGGGGTGAGACGGGCGCCCCGTCTCTGTCGGCCGTGCCTTACGTTCTCTGGGACTGGAACGGGACGCTGCTGGACGACACCGACGCGGCCATCGGCGCGCTGAACGCCGTCTTGCGGCGGCGGGGGCTGCCGGCCGTCAGCCGCGCGTGGTACCGCGATCACTTCGCCTTTCCTGTCCGGCCCGTCTATGCGGCGTGCGGGATCGACCTCGCGCGCGAGGACTGGGACGCCCTTGCGCAGGAGTACCATGACGCCTACGCGGCCTTGCCGAAGCGGCTCAATGCCGAGGCCCGGACGGCCCTCGTGCGCGTCAGGGCCGCCGGCGGCGGGCAGTCCATCATCTCGGCGCTCCGGCAGGACCTGCTCGACGCGGCGGTGGACAAGGCGGGCTTGCGCGGCTTTTTCGATTTCGTCTATGGCGTGGACAATCTCGACGGCGCGTCGAAGCTCGGCCGCGCACGCGCGCTGCTGGCACGGCTGCCGGCACACGCAACGGCGCGGGGCGTCACGCTGATCGGCGACGCGCTCCATGACAAGGAGGTCGCCGCAGCGCTGGGCATCGGCTGCGTGCTGTGTGCGCAGGGAGGCCATTCCGCCGCGCGGCTCCGCGCCGCCGCCCCGACGGGGGAGACGCTGCTGGACACCCTGTCCCTTGCGGGCTTCCGCTGACCAATCAGCGCCCATCGGCTTGTCGCCGCGTGCGGCGGCCGCTTGCATCTTCGGCGGCAATCGGGTATACTTCACGGCATAGCTTCTGCGACAGGAAGCACGGGAGGGGCGTTTCGGCGTCCGCTCTGAGGCACGACGTCGAATCATGTCAACAACAGCACAGGAGTCAGAGAACATGGCGACATGCCCATGCAGGGGGAAATGCGCGGACGCGGCGGCGACGCTCGCGATCAACGGCGGCGAGAGGGTCTGGACGAAGGGCTTTCCCGCCTGGCCGCAGTTCAACCCCAAGACGGACAGGCGCGTCCTCGACATCCTCCATTCGGGGAAGGTCAACTACTGGACGGGGCCGGTCGGCATGAAGTTCGAGTCGGAATGGGCGAAATGGCTCGGCGTCAAGAACGCGATCTCGGTCTCCAGCGGCACGGCCGCGCTGCACGTCGCGCTCACCGCGCTCGGCGTCGGCTCGGGCGACGAGGTCATCTGCACGTCGTACTCGTTCATCGCGTCGTCCTTCTGCGCGCTGCAGGCCGGGGCGCTCCCCGTCTTCGTCGATGTCGGAACGGACCATCTGCTCGACCCGAAGAAGATCGAGGCCGCGGTCACCGCGCGCACGAAGGCGATCGTCGTCGTGCACCTCTACGGCATGGTGGCGGACATGGACCCGATCCTGAAGATCGCGAAGCGGCACGGGCTCTACGTGATCGAGGACTGCGCGCAGTGTATCGGCGGCGTCTACAAGGGCCGGAAGGCGGGCACGGTCGGCACGGTCGGCTGCTTCTCATTCTGCCAGTCCAAGCACTTCACGACGGGCGGCGAGGGCGGCATGGTCGTCTGCAGCGACGGCAGGCTCGCGTGGGAGATCCGATCCGTGCGCGACCACGGCTACGACGTCAAGGCGAAGCTCAACCTCCTGCAGACGGCGGGGCGGCCGCTCTACGTCCATCGCCGCGTCGGCTACAACTTCCGCATGACGGAGATCCAGTCGGCGATCGGCCTCGGCGAGCTCGAGCGCTTCGACACGTGGAACCTGCCGCAGCGCAAGAGGCTTGGCAAGGCGCTCCTGAAGGGCCTCGTGGGCCATCCGCTCGTCAAGTACGCGCCGGTTGACACGGAGGAGCGCCAGAACGCATTCTGGCTCGTCCCGTTCGTCCTCGACACCTCGAAGCTGAAGTGCACGATGAAGGCGTTCATCGCCGCCGTCCAGGCCGAGGGCGCGTGCGCGCACTCGGTGCTGTGGCCCGAGATGTACAAGGAGGAGGCGTTCGCGCAGCAAAGGGGCTTCGGCGCAGCGGACTATCCGTTCAAGGACCCGAACAACCGCAGGATCGACTACACGAAGTTCAGCTGCCCGATGGCCCATTCGATGGCCGACGCGACGATCTCGTTCTGGACGCATCCGACGTACACGCTTGCCCACATCAAGGCGGACATCGCGGCGTTCAGGAAGGTCGCGGATGCGACGATGAAGTGCGGCGGCGAAAAAAATCGCGGTTCCCCCATTGACGGGGCGGAGGGGTTTTTGATATACTACACAACCAATCACAGGCCAGGTTAGCACAGTTGGTAGTGCGGCTCATTCGTAATGAGCAGGTCGGGGGTTCGAGTCCCTTACCTGGCTCCAGTTGGCGGGAGTAGATCAATTGGTTAGATCAACAGATTGTGATTCTGTGGGTTGCGGGTTCGAGTCCCGTCTCCTGCCCCAGCCTGAGCATTGTTAAAGAGGTTGGAAGATGACAATCATCGAAGCGTTGGTTGACCTGCAGGAAGTGGATGGTCGCATCCGCGAGCTGGAACTTGAGCTGAAGGATCTCCCCCGCCGCAAGGCGCTCGAAACGGCGCGTCTGTCTGGCGTTTCGGCCGACCTTCAGGCCGCGAAGGCGAACCAGGCGTACGCGCAGGAGCGCGTGAAGGGCTACGAGGAGGACGCGAAGGCCCTCAAGAGCAAGATTCAGGAGCTGAAGACGACCCAGCTTGGGCTGAAGACGAACAAGGAATATCAGGACTTCTCTCAGCAGATCGACCTTGTGAACCATAACCTCGAGGCGGCGGAGAACAACCAGCTCGCGGCGATGGACGACTTGCCGAGCGCGCAGGCGCGCATTGACAGTGCGCAGGCGAAGTTTGATGCCGAGAAGGGCGGGGTCGATGCGCTGTGCGCCGAGATCGATGAGCGCATCGCGGCGGTGAAGGCCGAGCTTGCGGAGGCGCAGACCGAGCGCGCCGAGAAGGTGAAGGCCGTGGCCGACCCGAAGTTCCTGCTCTACTACGAGCGTCTGCGCACGAAGCGCTGGCCGGTCGTGGTCGCGCTGACGCACGAGGGCGTGTGCGACGGGTGTCACCTCGTCCAGCCGCCGTCCGTCGGCCAGCTCGCCGACGCGAACGCGAAGAACGGCGAGGCCGGGAAGCCCCAGTCGATCGTTGCCTGCACGATGTGCGGCCGCATCCTCTACCGTGCCTGAACGGGTGCGGCGATCTTTGACAGTTTCTCCTGAAGCGACGCGCGTGTGACCGGTCGCTGCCGCGAGGCAGAGGAAAGTCCGGACTCCACAGGGCGGAGGATCCGTCCGTCAAGGGCGGAAGGCGCGGGGCAATCCCGCGCGATGGAAAGTGCCACAGAAAACAGGTAGCGGAGCGAGCTCCGTAATAGTGAAAAGGCGGTGCAAGAGACCACCGGCGCGGCTGAAACGACGCGTGCAGGGCAAACCCTCCTCGGAGCAAGATCGAATAGGGGGCCGAACGCACGGCCCGTGCGGCTGCGTCCGAAAGGGCGCATGAGGTCTCGGGTAGATTGCTGAGATGAATGATCGGAGTTCCCGCAAGGGGATGAACAGAATCCGGCTTATTCGCCGCGCGTCGCTTCAGGAGAAATGATATAATGTTGCGCATGAATTTTCCGGCAGAGCTTCGGGGGGCGTTCGCGAAACGCCCGGTGGACGCGAACAAGTACACGGTCGGCACGGTCTCCGTCGTCGGCGGCTCGGGTCACTACATCCACGCGCCGGTGATCGCCGGCCTTGGCGCCCGTGCGGCGGGGGCGGGGCTCGTGCAGCTCGTCGTGCCGGACGCCTCGCGCATTGCGGCGGGTTCGCTCGTGCCGGAGGCGACGTTCACGAAGCTCGTGGCGACCTGCGTGCCGCCGAAGGCGGACGTGACGGTCATCGGCATGGGGCTCGGCGTCTCCGTCTCGGCGGAGGTCATCGTCTCGCGTCTCCTCTCGGGGTCGCGCGGCCGGTTCGTGCTGGATGCGGACGCGCTCGCCGTCCTGGCCTCGTGGTACGGGCGCACGGACGGGTACGATCCCGCGAAGGGCCAGGAGCTCGTCCTGACGCCGCACGAGGGCGAAGCCGCGAAGCTGCTGGGCTGGGAGCGCGCGAAGGTCACGGCCGACCGCCGCGCGGCCGCGCGGGAGATCGTCGAGCGCTATGGCGCGACGGTGATCCTGAAGGGCGCGCACACGCTTGTCGTCTCGGCGGACGGCGCGCGCGTCTACGAGAACGAGACCGGCAACCCGTTCATGGCGCTCGGCGGCATGGGCGACCTCCTCGCGGGCGTCGTCGGCGCACGCTGGGCGTACCTGAAGGGCGACCCGTTCCTCGCGGCCGCGTCGTCCGTCTGGCTGCACGGCGCGGCGTCGGATGCGCTGGTGGCGTCTGGCGGCGACCCCTCAATCGTCAACACGGCGGCGCGCATTGGGTCCCTGCGCGTCGCCTTAGACGCCTGAACGCGGCGGTCCCGTCGCGTCTTTCGCGCAAAACGCGCTAAAAGCACAAGGAATAGTGGTCGGCTCGAGCGCCGACCACACCACAACCTGTTGACAAGTGTTGACATCTGCCCCCTTGCGAGAACACAACATTTAGTGTATCATACCCCTTGTGCGCACAACAGGAAGTGGAAATGCCTGAAGGGCGCGGTTCTGCTAAAACAGTCAATCTGATCGAAACAGGGAGCAAAAAGAGGGCGATGAAAATCATCAAGCGATCGGGCGAAGAGAGGGATTTCGACATCTCGAAGATCGAGAATGCCATCCGCAAGGCGAACAACGCGGTCGACTACAAGGACGCGATGAGCGAGGGGCGGATCAAGCTGATCGCGGAGGAGGTCGCCGGCGTCTGCGCCGCGCGCGACCGGGCGATGACGGTCGAGGAGGTGCAGGATGTCGTCGAGAACAAGATCATGGAGATGGGCTCGCACGAGATCGCGAAGAAGTACATCGTCTACCGCTACCGCCGCGAGCTCGCCCGCAAGGCGAACACGACGGACGGCGCGATCCTCTCGCTCATCGAGAGCAACAACGAGGACGTCAAGCAGGAGAACTCGAACAAGAACCCGCGCATCAACTCCGTCCAGCGCGACTACATGGCGGGCGAGGTGTCGAAGGACGTCTCGGCGCGCCTCCTGCTGCCGCAGGACATCGTGCAGGCCCACCGGGAGGGGCTCATCCACTTCCACGACATGGACTACTACGCGCAGCACATGCACAACTGCGACCTCGTGAACCTGGAGGACATGCTGCAGAACGGGACGGTCATCTCCGGGACGATGATCGAGAAGCCGAAGAGCTTCTCGACGGCGTGCAACATCGCGACGCAGATCATCGCGCAGGTCGCCTCGAACCAGTACGGCGGCCAGTCGATCTCGCTGACGCACCTGGCGCCGTTCGTGGACGTCTCGCGGCAGGCGATCCGGCGGGAGCTCGCGGCGGAGTGCGCCGAGTCGGGGGCGGCGATCGCGCCGGAGAAGTTCGACGCGATCGTCGAGCGGCGCGTCCGCAAGGAGATCCAGAAGGGCGTGCAGACGATCCAGTACCAGGTCGTGACGCTCATGACGACGAACGGCCAGGCGCCGTTCATTACCGTCTTCATGTACCTCGGCGAGGCGCGCAGCGACGTCGAGCGCCGGGACCTCGCGGCCATCATCGAGGAGGTCCTGAAGGAGCGCATCCTCGGCGTGAAGAACGAGCAGGGCGTCTACGTGACGCCGGCGTTCCCGAAGCTCATCTACGTGCTGGAGCCGTCGAACGTCACGGAGGACGCGCCGTACTGGTACCTGACCGAGCTCGCCGCGAAGTGCACGGCGAAGCGCATGGTGCCCGACTACATCTCCGCGAAGAAGATGCTGGAGTACAAGGTCGACAAGAACGGCCGCGGCAACGTCTACACGTGCATGGGCTGCCGCTCGTTCCTGACGCCCTACGTGGACGAGAACGGCCAGCCGAAGTACTACGGCCGCTTCAACCAGGGCGTCGTCACGGTCAACCTCGTCGACGCCGCGCTCTCCGCGCACGGCGACCTCGACCGGTTCTGGCAGATCCTCGACGAGCGGTGCGAGCTCTGCCACAAGGCGCTCCAGTGCCGCCACGAGCGGCTGACGGGCACGCTCTCCGACGCGGCGCCGATCCTCTGGCAGTACGGGGCGCTGACTCGCCTGCCGAAGGGGACGCCGATCGACAGGTACCTGCACGGCGGCTACTCGACGATCTCGCTCGGCTACGCGGGCCTCTGGGAGTGCGTCTACGCGCTCATCGGCAAGAAGCTGACCGAGCCGGAGGGCGAGGCGCTGGGGCTGAAGGTCATGGAGCGGCTCAACGCGTACACGGCGAAGTGGAAGGCCGCCGAGAACATCGACTACTCGCTCTACGGCACGCCGCTGGAGTCGACGACCTACAAGTTCGCGAAGTGCCTGCAGAAGCGCTTCGGCATCGTGAAGGGCGTGACCGACCGCAACTACATCACGAACTCGTACCACGTCCACGTGACGGAGCCGATCGACGCGTTCAGGAAGCTCGCGCTGGAGGCGAAGTTCCAGCGGCTCTCGCCGGGCGGGGCGATCAGCTACGTCGAGGTGCCGAACATGCAGAACAACCTGCCGGCCGTCCTCGCGATCATGAAGTACATCTACGAGCACATCATGTACGCCGAGCTCAACACGAAGTCGGACTACTGCCAGGTCTGCGGCTTCGACGGCGAGATCGAGATCGTCAAGGACGCGAGCGGCAAGCTCGTCTGGCGCTGCCCGAAGTGCGGCAACACGGACGAGGCGAAGCTCAACGTCGCGCGGCGGACGTGCGGCTACATCGGCTCGCAGTTCTGGAACCAGGGCCGCACGCAGGAGATCAAGGAGCGCGTCCTGCACGTGAGCTGACGTGAACTACGCGGCCATACGAACGTGCGACATCGCGAACGGCGAAGGCGTCCGCGTGTCGCTGTTCGTCTCGGGCTGCACGCACCATTGCCCCGGCTGCTTCAACCGGGAGGCCCAGGCGTTCGGCTACGGCCAGCCGTTCACGCGGACGGTCGAGGACGCGATCCTCGCGGCGCTCGCGCCGACCCAGATCGCGGGGCTGACGCTGCTCGGCGGCGAGCCGATGGAGCCGGCGAACCAGCGCGCGCTCCTGCCGTTCCTCCGCCGCTTCCGCGCGCGCTTCGGCGCGGCGAAGACGCTGTGGGTCTACACGGGCTGCGTCCTCGACACCGCGACCTTCCGCCTGTCGCCGCCGTCGTTCAACACGGAGGTGACGCGGGAGTTCCTGGGCCTGACGGACGTCCTGGTCGACGGGCCGTTCATCGAGGCGCAGAAGGACATCTCGCTGCGCTTTCGCGGCAGCGCGAACCAGCGGATCCTCGACCTGCGGAAGGCGCGCGCGCATGGCTGACGGGCGCGAGACCGTCGAGGGGACGATCAAGTCCGTCGTCTACCACAACGACGAGAACGGCTACACCGTCCTGCACGTCGAGACGCCGAGCGAGTTCGAGCTCGCGCGCAACCCGGAGATCACGGTCGTCGGGCGCACGCAGGCCGTCTGGGAGGGCGAGGACGTCAAGGCCGAGGGCCAGTGGGTGACGGACAAGGTGCACGGCCGCCAGTTCAGGGCCGACACGCTGACCTGCATCGCGCCGCGCTCGCTGAAGGGCGTCGAGCGCTATCTCGCCTCCGGCCTCATCAGGGGCATCGGGCCCGTCCTCGCCCAGCGCATCGTCGCGACGTTCGGCGAGGACACGATGCACGTCCTGCAGTACCAGTCGGCGCGGCTCTCCGAAGTGCCGAAGCTGGGCGCGGCGAAGATCCGGCAGATCCGCGAAAGCTGGCACGCGAATGAGTCGATGCGCGAGAACCTCATCTTCGGGCAGACCTACGGCATCTCGATCGCGAAGATGACGAAGATCGTCCGCAAGTACGGGCCGGACGCGATCGCCATCGTCAAGGCCGACCCCTACCGCCTCTGCCGCGACATTTGGGGCATCGGCTTCGCGACGGCGGACAAGATCGCGCTTTCGGTCGGCATCCCGAAGGACTCGCCGCTCCGCGCGCGCGCGTCGATCAGCTACACGCTGGAGACGGAGGCCGAGATGGGCGGGCACTGCTGGACGTTCGAGAACGACCTCCTGCTGCACGCGCACGAGCTCACGGAGATCCCGCTGGAGATCCTGGCGGACGCCCTGCGCACGGAGATCGACGAGGGGCGCGTCGTCTTCCAGGACACGGGGAACGCCGCCGACGCGCGGCGGATCTACCTGAAGTCGCTCTACTACTCGGAGCGCGACGTCGCCGCGCGCGTGCGGGCGATCCTCGACGCGCCGCGCGCCTTCGCCGCGTTCGCGCCGGAGAAGGCGATCGCCTGGTGGCAGGCGCGCCAGCGCTTCGAGCTTGCCGAGAGGCAGCGCGAGGCGCTCGTCCATTCGCTGTCGGCGAAATTCTCGATCATCACGGGCGGGCCGGGCGTCGGCAAGACGACGATCATCCGCGCGCTTGTCGAGATCTTCTCCGCGAAGAAGCTGAAGATCGTGCTCGCCGCGCCGACGGGACGCGCCGCGAAGCGGATGGCCGAGTCGGTCGGCGCGGTCGCGCAGACGATCCACCGGCTGCTCAAGTGGAACCCCGTCACGAACCGCTTTACGTTCGACGCGGAGAATCCGCTCGAAGGGGACGTCTTCGTCTTCGACGAGACGTCGATGATCGACGTGAAGCTCGCGTGCGAGCTGCTGAAGGCGATCCCCGACACGGCGACCGTCGTCTGGGTCGGCGACACGGACCAGCTGCCGTCCGTCGGCCCCGGCTCGGTCTTGGGCGACCTCATCAAGTCGCGCGCGCTGCCGGCGACGCGGCTCGACTTCATCTTCCGCCAGGACACGGCGGGGCTCATCGTCAAGAACGCCCACCACGTGAACGCGGGCGAGCCGCTGGAGGTCGCGCACGGCGAGTCGGACTTCTACTTCGTGCGCTGCGAAGACCCCGAGCGCTGCCTCAAGCGCGCGATCGAGTTCATGACGGCGCGCATTCCGCGCAAGTTCGGGATGGATCCCCTGCGGGACGTGCAGGTGCTGACGCCGATGCGCAAGAACGTGCTCGGCACGGACAACCTCAACGTCGAGCTGCAGAAGGCGCTCAACCCGTCCGGCGACGCCGTCAAGCGCGGCGGCACGCTCTTCCGGGTCGGCGACCGCGTGATGCAGCTGCGGAACAACTACGACAAGGACGTCTTCAACGGCGACGTCGGCTTCGTGCAGTCGGTGAGCGCCGAAGACCGCGCACTCGTCGTCCTCTTCGACGGCAAGCCCGTGAAGTACGATGCGGGCGACCTCGACGAGCTTGTGCTGGCCTACGCGATGACGATCCACAAGTCGCAGGGCAGCGAGTATCCGGCCGTCATCGTGCTGATCCACACGCAGCATTACGTGATGCTGCAGCGCAACCTCCTCTACACGGCGATTACGCGCGGCAGACGGCTCGTGCTGCTGATGGGCGTGCCCTACGCGATCGACCAGGCGATCCGGACGAACGCCGTGCGCGAGCGACGCACCTCCCTCGCCGAGCGGCTGGCGCCGCCGCCGCACGGCGCCTAAGCGCCGAACCGCGCCCAGTCCGGAACGGGCGTGCGGATCTCGACCGGCGTGCCGGAGCCGGGATGGGCGAACGCCGCCGCGAGGGCGTGGAGGCAATGCCCGGCCTGGCCCTCGACGGCGAACGCGCCGTAGAGGCGGTCGTTCACGATGTGAAGCCCCGCGAGCGCGAGCTGCGCGCGGATCTGGTGCGTGACGCCCGTGGCGATCGTAACCTCCAGAAGCGTGCGCGCCTCGCTCTCGACCGACGTGTGCGCCAGCGGCTTGAACTGCGTGACGGCGTGAAGCGGCTTCAGCCGCGCGCACTGGGCGCGCGTGAGGCGGTTGTGGCGAACGTCGATCATCCGGCAGAACGGCAGCGTCGGATCGTGCGCGAGGTCATTCTCCAGCGTGCCGCCGACGGCGACCGCCCCCTCGACGAGCGCGAGGTACGTCTTTCGGACAGCCTGCGCGGCGAACTGGGCGCGCAGGTCCTCGAACGCCTCGACCGTGCGCGCGACAAGCACAAGCCCTGACGTGTCGGCGTCGATGCGGTGCAGGGCCCCGGCCATGAGGGGATTCTCGCCGAGTCGCGTCAGCTCGGGTCCGAGCGCGCGGCACTCGGGATGGCGCGCCGCGACGGCGTTCATGAGCGAGCCCGTCTCGCGGCACGTGAGCGGCTGGACGGGCATCCCCGCCGGCTTGTCGAACGCGAGAAGCGCGGCGTCCGCGAACAGCTCCGGGGGACAGGCCCCCTCGGCCCTGACGAGATTGTCGGCGGCCTCCAGCAGTTCCCGCACGCAGACCGTCTCGCCGCCGCGCATCTTCAGCCCCTTGGCGGCGCGATGGCCGTTGACCGTGACGTCGCCGCGTTCGATCGCCTCGCGGACGAACGCGCGCGTCGCCGATGGAAAGGCATGAAGAAGGGCGGCGTCCAGCCGAACGCCGCCTTCCTTGAGGGTGAAGCTCTTGTCGCGTATCAAGTCTCGCCTATTCGTACCGATCCATGACGGATGGCGCGATGGGCGCGATGCCCTCCCAGCTTCGGCTGGAGGCCCACGGAAGATCCGAATCTTCCGCCGAATCGGCGATGCATCCCGCGAGAAGCGCGAGACCCAATGCCGCCCAAAAGAGCTTCATCGCCTTCATCGGTTCAGGTCAGTCGGCGAAGACGACATCGCCTTCGTTCAGCTTGTCCTGCTCCCATGCGCCGAGGATGTCGCAGATGACGTACGGCTTGCCCTTGACCTCCTGGCGCAGGCGGACGCGCCCGATGAAATCGCCCGCCGGATTCTGCGCGCTCACGCGCTTGACGCCCAGGTCGAGCGCCGGGAGCGGCTTCGAGAGGTCTTCGCCCTTGAGTTCCTTCAGGGCCTCGGCGGAGAACTCGACAATTGCGAACATCTTCTCGTTGTCGGCCTCGACGACCTTGCCCTTGTCGCCCGCCGGGAGCGAGGAGACGGCCGTTCCGGCGTCTGCCGCCGCCGCGCCGCCCTGCGTCTGGATCGACGTCTGGAGCATCTTGCGCAGGTTCTCGTTCAGCTGCTTGGCCTTGGCGATCTCGTCGTTCTTCGCCTCGATCTCCTCGTCCTTGCGCTGGATCTCGTCGTTCTTCGAGGCGATCTCGCCGTTCAGCTCGTCGATCTGCGACTTGACCTTCGTCACGTCGCTCTGCGCCCTGTCGCGCTCCTTCTCGAATTCCGCGACCTTCGCCTTGAGGTCGGCGATCGTCACCTTGTCCTGCCGCGCCTCCGGCTTCAGGCGGTTGATCTCCGTCACCGTCGCCTCCAGTTTCGCGCGGAGGTCGGCGAGCGCCGCGCGCGTCGTGTTGAGGCGGGCCTGCTGGGCCTTGGCGGACTCGAAGAGCCTGCTCAGCAGCTCGTCCTCCGTCCCCGGCCCGCGCATGAGCGGCTGGTTGCCGTCCATCAGCGGCTCGCCGTTGACGTCGGTCGCGTAGACCATGCGCAGCTGGCGACGCTCGTTCTCGCCCCACTTGTAGGTCTCGTCGTCGCCCGTGCGCGTCTGTTCGAGCGCGCTGTTGTAGTCCTCCAGCACGTTGCTCATGTCGGGCGAATCGACCAGGCGGGCTTCGACGGGCGAGGCGTCTTTCTTGATCTCCAGCGACGTGTCTTTCGCCGGGTCGCCCTTTTCGATCGTGCGGGCGATCTTGACGATGTAGTCTTCTTGCAGACGGTTTCGATCAGTCAGGAGCGCGCGCTTGGCGTTGAGCTGGAGCTCAAAGTAAAGCGCTGCCGCAGCGAGCGCCAGGAACACGTAAACGAGAACGTGCAGAACTTTATTCATGGTCTTTAAGATACCTCTTGTTTGACTTTTACGGTGTGAATGATACACAATTTTTCCGTTTTCCGCAAGTGGGGGGCTCCATTTTCCCTGCGTCATTTCCAGAAGTGAATGCAAAAGTGAATGCAAAACTGGGACGCCTTCGTCGAGTTCTGCGAGCAGCGAGAGCTGCGCGAAGACCTTGCCGCCGCCGAAGCCGAGCTGGACGCCGGACTTGGCATTCCGCACGAGCAGGTCAAGCGTGAGATTTCAGCAGAAGTCGAAACGATGTTCGGGGAACTTGGGATATGATCCACTGGTCGCCACGCGGCAAGAAACGCCTTTTGGACTGTGCCCGCTACATTGCAGTGGAAAACCAAGATCGTGCGACCACCCTCAACTGGATTGAGGACGCCTACGCGGCGGTCGAGCCATTGGCGGGCTTCCCGCTTTCAGGGCGCGTCGTCCCAGAATTCGGGCGCGAGGACATCCGCGAGGTCTTTCACGGCGACTACCGCATCATCTATCGCGTGAGGCGCAAGCAGGTCGAGATCGTCTCCGTCCGCCACTGGCACTTCCTGCTCCGCTCCATCCATTCGCTGTGACGTGTAGAAATCGCCCACCGAATTGCTTTATCCTGTCGCAGCCGAAGCCGTCGATGCCGAAGTGGATCTGCGCCAGCGACGCGAGCCTCGTGCATCTCCGCAAGACGGCGCTGTTCACGACCGTCATGCCCAGCAAGGTCTTCGAGAGCGCAGGCTGCAAGCGTCCCCTCATCATGGGCGTGGACGGGTTCGCCAAGCGGCTTGTCCTGAACGCGGAGGCGGGGCTGGACATGACGCCTTCATCGGAAGCCGGGCGGCGGTGGATGCGCAGGCGGCCGTCATTGCGGAGGCGGAGGGATACGAGGTCGTGACGCGTGCGCTCGACCCGGCGACGCTCGGCGGGGGCCTGTTCGGGCGCTTCCGGGCGCGGCGGAAACTGCGGCGGGCGGCGGCGTGCGCCGGCGCGGATGGGCTTGTGCTGCTCGTCGAGCGCCCGGGCGACGCGGCCTGGCGGCCGTGGATGGCCTACGCGGCGGGGGCGGGGCTTCGGCCTGTCGCCGTGCCCGCGCGGCTGAAGGGCGTCGACAACATCGCGGGCGTCCGCAGCGGCGTCGCCGTCTACGGCCGGCTGGCGCCGCCGCCGACCTCGACCTCGCCTGCCGCGCCGCCCGCGCCGAAGCCCAGCGCCTTGCCTCCGTCGCGCGACTGTGACGTGGACCGCCGCGTCCGGAACTAAACTTGGATTCCAGAACTAAATCCTAACTTTGGGTGTTGAGCCGTTAGGGCTGTCCTC
>CAKUGW010000028.1 GCA_934654805.1 uncultured Kiritimatiellota bacterium | reverse complement strand
GAGCAGGGCGGCGTCGAGACCGTCGTCTGCGACCTCAACCGCGCGCTCGTCCGCGACGGCTGGCGGTCGGTCGTCGTCTCGAAGGGCGGCCGCCTCGCCGGGCGGATCCGCGCGGACGGCGGCGAACACGTCGCGCTCGACCTCAAGTCGAAGAATCCGCTGACGGCCCCCGTGCGCGCCTGGAAGCTGCGGCGCGTGCTGCGGGCGGTCGCGCGGACGGATGCACGGGACGGATGGGACGCACGGGAGAAATGGGACGCGAGGGACAAGAGAGACGCGAGGGACGGGAGACCGCGCCTCTTGGTTTGCGCGCATTCCAGGGTCCCGGCTTGGCTCTTCGTTCTCGCGCGCAAGCTCGATTCGACGATTCGACCATTCTCTCATTCGACGATTCGACCATTCTCCCATTCGACGATTCGACCATTCGATGATTCGATTATTTCTTCTCTTCCTTTCGTCACCTACGCGCACGGGGCCAATTCGGTCTCGCGCTATTCGGCGGTGATGACGAAGGGCGACCGCGTGATTGCGCCGTCGCAGTTCCTGGCCGATTTCCTCGTCGCGCATTACGGGGGAATGGGGAATGACGCACAGGACAAGAGGGACGCGCAGGACGCGGGCGGCTTGAGGAAGAAAATTCGCGTCATTCACCCGGCGGTGGATTTCGGGCGGTTCGATCCGGCGAGGCTTGACGCGGGCGTCGTCGCCGGTTTGCGGCGCGCGTGGGGGCTCGCGGCGGGCGACCGCGTCGTCATGGCCGTCGGGCGCCTCACGCCGCTCAAGGGCTTCGACCATCTCATTCGCGATCTCGCGGGGCGGCCCGACGTCACGCCGGACGCGGGGTGGGGCGACGTTCTGCGCGCGCCGCAGGCGAAGCTCGTGATCGTCGGCGGCGCGGACAGGCGGCACCTCGCCTACGCGGCCGAGCTGAAGGCGCTGGCCGTGTCGCTCGGCGTCGCCGACCGCGTGGTGTTCGCGGGACCGCAGGCGAAGGTGCCGGAGTGCCTGTCGCTTGCGGACGCGGTGGTCTCGGGCAACGTGACGAAGCCCGAGTCGTTCGGGCTCTCCGTCGCCGAGGCGCTGGCGATGAACCGGCCCGTCCGGCTGCTGCGGCGCTTCGGCGGCGCGGCGGAGATCCTCGACGCGGTGGCGGCGGCGCGGCAGCCGACGCTGCGCGAGGGCGTCCGCACCCTGTGCGATTTTGATATAATGTCACGCAAAACGCAGGCGGCTTACAAGGAACTCGTCCAGTGATACATTTCAACAGACCCTACATGACCGGGAAGGAGACGGAGTACATCCGCCAGGCCGTCGCGGACGGCAAGATTTCCGGCAACGGCGAATTCACGCAGCGGTGCCAGGCCTATTTCGAGAAGCGCTACGGGTTCCGCAAGTGCCTGCTCACGACGTCGTGCACGGACGCGCTGGAGATGGCGGCGATCCTGACGGAAGTCGGGCCGGGCGATGAGGTGATCGTGCCGTCCTACACGTTCGTTTCGTCCGCGCTGGCGTTCGTGCGGCAGGGCGCGACGCTCGTCTTCGCGGACAGCCGCGCCGACCAGCCGAACATCGACGAGGCGCGGATCGAGGCGCTGGTCACGCCGAAGACGAAGGTCCTCGTCGTCGTCCACTACGCCGGCGTCGCCTGCGACATGGACGCGATCATGGGCATCGCGAACCGCCACGGGCTCCTCGTCGTCGAGGACGCCGCCCAGGCCATCGATTCGTTCTATCTTTCTGCGAAAGGCTCAGTCACGAATCGACCTGAGGGGGTTGTCCACGAATCTTCACGAATCGACACGAAGGCCTTAGGCTCTCGTGCCGCTCGTGAAAATCCGTGTCAATTCGTGGCTAAACAATCCGTGGTTAAGAGGCCGCTTGGCTCGATCGGGCACTTGGCGGCGTTCTCCTTCCACGAGACGAAGAACATCATCTCGGGCGAGGGCGGGCTGCTGGTCGTCAACGACGAGCGCTTCGTGCGCCGGGCCGAGATCATCTGGGAGAAGGGCACGAACCGCGCCGAGTTCTTCCGGGGCGAAGTGAACAAGTACGGCTGGGTCGACACGGGCAGCTCCTTCCTGCCGACGGAGATCGTCTCGGCGTTCCTCTGGGCGCAGCTGGAGCATCTCGACGAGATCCAGGCCGAGCGCAAGCGGCTCTGGCAGAACTACTGGGACTTCTTTGGCTCGTTGCTTCATGCGGGGTCGTCTTGCATTAGCCACGAATCTTCACGAATCAACACGAATCTGGCTACACGAGACATTCGTGAGAATTCGTGTCGATTCGTGGCTCCAAAACTCCCTGTCGTGCCTGACTTTGCGACGAACAACGCGCACATGTTCTATCTGCTGTTCCCGGACCTGGCGACGCGGACGGACTTCATCGCGCAGATGAAGGCGCGGGACATCCTGACGGTCTTCCACTACCTGCCGCTCCATTCGTCGGCGTTCTACAAGACGTATTCCCAGACCCACGTCCCGTCCGCCACGTCCCGTCCCTCATCCCTCATCCCCGTTCTCCCCAACTGCGACCGATATGCGGACACGCTCGTGCGCCTGCCGCTCTACTGCGGCCTCGCCCCCGACCAGGACAAGGTTCTTGCGGCCATCCGAGAAGTCTTGTGATGGAATCACCCTTGACACCCATACGCGATATCGCTTTTAGCTGCGATGACAACGGCGCGAAGTTCCTGTGCGTGACCGTCTGGTCGCTGCTGAACAGCTATCGCGGCGACGCGCCACTGCGCATCAACGTCTTCGAGGGCTTCGGCGGCCATTCGCCGGCGAGCAAGGCGAAGCTTCAGGAAATCGTCGATGCGTTCAACGCGAAAGCCAGTCAGGGCAAACCGAACGAATCCGTCGCCAAGTTCTCCGTTCGCTACCACAACGTCGAGCCGTTCCTCGCGCCGTACCGGGACCTGATCCTCAACCGCGCCGGGTCGCGGTGGAACGTCTTCACGTGGACGCCGATCTTCGCGCCGCAGATCCTGTCCGACGCGACGGGCAACATCGTCCACCTCGACATCGACATGCTGGTCAACGCCGACATCTCGCCTTTGTTTGAGCTGAATCTCAACGCTGACCTCATCGCGGCCGTGGCCGAGTACGGCAAGGGCGACCCCGTCATCACCGAGGCCGTGTGGGGCACGGGCATCCTGCCGCCGACGGTCACGCGCTACTTCAACACGGGGACGATCGTCTTCAACGCGGCGGCGTGCCGGGCGGAGCGGACGTGGGAGCGGATTCTCGCCTGGTACCGCGACCACTACGCCATCGCCGACCGCATCGAGCAGGACGCCTGGAACGCGCTCTACCACGACCGCACGCTTCTCCTGCCGCTGAAGTGGAACTTCCACGACCGCCTGGTCAAGAGCTATCCGACGCGCGATCCGCGGCTGCCGCTCTGGCAGGGGAATCCGCCGGCCGAATGCCTCGACGCGGCGCTGAATCCCGCGATCCTCCATTTCTGGGGGCCGAAGAAGCCGTGGAAGCCGTGTCACCGTCCGTACCGCAAGCTGTACCACGCGGCGATGCGCGCGGTCGGCCAGACGCCGCCGAAGGACGGCTGGCTCGCGCCGCTGCACGACTGGAAGACGCGCCGGAACCTGGCGCAGATCGCCAGCCGCCAACGCCAGCTGGCGGGGATTTCGCAAAAGCCGTTTCGCAAAAGCCGTTTTGCAAATTGCGAAATGGAGGGGAAGCCGACGCGACGAGAATCATTGACGGAGGCGGAGAGGAGATGGCAACGGCGTTGCCGCTGGAAAAGGGTCAAGCACGCGCTTCAGGCGCCGTTCGAGTGGCTCGGCATCGGATTGGGGCTTCTCGTCCTGACGCCGCTGCCGCATCGTGCGCTGTTCGCGCTCTGCGACTTTGCGGCCTGGGTCATGTACGCATTCGACTACCACGGCAAGCGGCGTGCGCTGGAGACGCTGCACGTCGTCCTCGGCAAATGCCGTGGCGCGGAGGGTACGCCGGCCTTCAAGACGGAGGTGGCGCCCTACGACCCGACGGCACGGGAGGCGAAGATCATCCGCGGCTCCTACCGCAACATGGCGCGGACGGTCGGGCACGCCTTCTGGACGTGTCATGGGGCGCTGAAGAAGGTGAAGGCGGTCGGTGTCATGGACGCGGCGGGCCGGGCGTTCCTGCGGGCGAACCGTCCGGCCGTCACGGTGTCGGGCCACCTCGGCTGCTGGGAGATCCTCTCGCAGCTTGCGCTGCTGGAAGGTCACCAGATGATGTCCGTCGCCAAGCGCATCGGCACGTCCGGCATGACGCGGCTCCTCATGCGGGCGCGCGAGTCGATCGGGCAGGAGATCGTGCCGGCGGACGGCGCGTTCCGTCCGCTGATGGCGGGCATCAAGGCCGGCAAGTCGCTGGGGCTGCTGGTCGACCAGACGGTCAATCCCGACGAGGGCGGCGTGTGGATCCGGTTCCTCGGGCGTCCCCTGCCCGTCTCGGCCGCGCCGGCGTTCTTCGCGGCGAAGGCGAAGGCGCCGATCGTCGTCGCGTGGTCGCGTCCGCTGAAGGACGGCCGCTACCGGTGCGAGGTCCTCGACACGATCCCGCCCGACGCGGCGCGGGACATCCGGGCGACGACCCAGCGGTGCGCGACCGACCTGGAGCGCGTCATCCGCCGCCACCCGTCGAAGTGGGTGCTGAACTACAACTACTTCCGCGAACCCGTTCCGGCGGACGTCGCGCGCCTTCCTGACAGGTCGGTCGAAGGCCAAGCGCCCGCTGTTCGCCGAGCTGACGGACGCGGAAGTCGCGGCACTGGAGCGGATTGTGGGGCAAAAAGCATGAAGAGTCTTCCCATTAGCGCGGGCATCCTGTCCTGGCGGGCACCGCAGACGGTGGCGCACACGCTGGCCCAATATGGCGGTCGGGAGGGCTTCCCCTCCCGTCTCGCCGAGTTCAGGATCTTCTTCCAGGAGTGCTCGGCGGAGGATCGCCGCGTGGCCGCGCAGGCCGGCATCGATTTCGAGGGCCGCCGGGAGAACATCGGCATTCAGGACGGCATGCGGTGGGTCGTCGAGACGCTGAAGAGCGAATTCGTCCTCTATCTCGAGAACGACTTCAACCTCACGGTGCCGCCGGAGGCCGCCGTGTCCGAGCTCGCGACGGCGCTGGAGTGGATCCGCAGCGGCCGCGTCGACATGGTGCGCCTGAGGTCGCTTTTCAATCCGGGCGTGCCGTGCACGGATCCGAAGAAGTACTCCTCGGTCTTCCGTCCGAAGGACATTGACCCGCGTTTCCGGCTGCGCGACCAGCTCGTGACGGCGAATCCGCTTGTGCGCTGGCTGCGGCCCTTCAAGGCCCGGCGCATCGCCGCGCGCGGGGCCTACGTGGAGCGCGCGCCCGAGCTCCTGTTCCCAAAGGTCTTCATGCGCGAGCCGGAGGGGCTTGTCACGACGTCCGCCTACCTCAACTGGACGAACAACCCCGTGCTGATCCGCCGCGAACTCTTCCTGCGGATCGCCGACTATGCGGACGCGCATCCGTCCCATCGGACGGTCGGTGGCTTTCAGGACTTCGAGAAGCCGCTCAACTGCCGCTGGTGGCGGGCGAGGAAGTTCCGCATCGGCCTCCCGGACGGCATCTTCACGCACAACCGCCTTGACCGATGAACAAGGGACTGATCTGGATGCTCCACTCGGTGGAGGACGACTCGCCGCGCACCGCGCGTTGCGAGATCTTCCGCAACTTGACGGTCTCGCCCGCCTGCCTTGAACGGAAAATCAATGCGGCGCGGCGCGACGGCTGGACGTTCGTCTCGGGCGAGCGGTTCCTGGCGGACAAGCGCGACGCGCGCGCGCATCGGAACATCCTCATCACCATTGACGACGGCTTCCGAAACGTCTACACCGAGGCGTTTCCGCTCTTCCGGCGGCTGGAGGTGCCGTTTGTCTTCTACCTCGCGACGGGCCTGGTCGAGAGGGGCTTCCGCATCTGCCCCTACGCGCAGCTGGACGGCATGATGCTGCTGGTGGACACGGCGCTGGCGCAGGGCAAGGACCCCGACCGATGCTTCCGCCTCTATCGTCGGATCAAGCGGTGTCTCCCGTTCCTGGACGGACGTACGGTCATGCGGATGATCTTCGGCTCACGGCTGGACTTCGAAGGCTACTTCCATCGGTCGGTCGTGACGCCGGCGGAAGTCCGGGAGATGGCCGAGTCCGGCCTGTGCGAGGTCGGCTCGCACACGGTGCGCCACGTGCACGTCGATCGCATCCGGTCGGTCGCGCGCGAGCTGGTCGAGTCGAAGGCGAAGATCGAGGCGTGGACAGGGCGGCCCTGCCGGACGTTCTCCTTTCCGTACGGTCATGTCAGCCCGAAGGCCCTGGCGCTCGTCCGTTCGCACTTCGACTGGGCGACGCGCGACATCTGGACTCCGCCGTTTGACGTGACGGACGCCTCCGACGACCATTTGCTGCCACGTCAGATCATCACACGCTGACAGGACGTTTCCCGTCGGTCCTGAGATTCGGAACGCGGATGGATTTGGTATAATACGCGGCATGGAAAAGCTCGTGGCAGACATCGGCGCTTCGCGGAAGGACACGTGCGCAAGATGAATCGGGTAAGACAGAATGGCGTGGACATCGACCGTTTGTCCGCTTTGCTGGCAGGGAAGTTGGGAGAGGCTTCTCTCTCGCTGACGCCCATCGCAGTCTCGTGCGCTTGGCCCGTCTTCAAAGGCGTGACGTCCGCCGGCGAGCCGCTGTTCGTGAAGCTCTCTGACCGGCATCTGGCGGAGAAGTCGCTTGATTTCCTCTCATGTGCCCGCGATTGCCGGTTGCTGGCTAGGCCACGGATTCCCGGTCTGCTCGATTTTGACGGCTATGTGGTTCTGTGCCTGGAATGGAAACGCGCTGTTCGCGTGAATGCAGAGGACATGACCGATTGCCAGATGGCGTCTTTTCTGTTGGGGTGCGGCGAGCTGCAGGATGTCTTGAATGCCTATCGCGGCGAGGTCCTTCCGGACGAAGAGGATTCGCCTGATCGGCAGTATGCCCTGCTGGTGGATTATGCACGGCGGCATCCGCTTCTGGCGGGGCTTATGCGGCCGCTGCTGTCGATTCCCGAGCCGGAACGGTCGTATCGCGGGCGTGCGCTCGTGACCATCCATGGAGACTTGCAGGAGGAGAATTACGGATTTGACGGCGATCAGTTGTCGGCGGTCTTTGACTTTGACATGATGAGGAAGGGCCTGGCTTGCGAGGATGCGGCGTACGCCTTTTCGGAACGCGCCCGGCGCAGCGGGCTGTCGGCTCGCGCAAGACGGCGGCTCGCGGACCTTTTCCTGTCGTTCGTTCGTGCGTCTCCCTGGCCGGCGGACGAATGGCTGGTGGCGCTCAACCATGCTCGTCTTCGCATCGCCTCCCGGAGGGTGGAGCGGTCGCCGCATTCACCGTTCATCGCCCTTGACGTCGCGCGTCGTGACAGGCCGCTTCGGCGTTTTGTGGCGGTCTTGAAGGAGTCCTGTGACATGACGTCTGCCCCATCCGTGCGGGATGCTTCCGTGTGCGGGAGAAAGGATCGCTGACAATGGAAACCCAACCCGTCAACATTCTGACCCTCAAGTGGGGGACTCTCTATTCGGCGGAGTACGTGAACCGCATCTACCGCGGCGTCAAGGCGCATCTCCACCGCCCGTTCCGCTTCGTCTGCGTGACGGACGACCCGACGGGGCTTGTCGAAGGCGTCGAAGCCGTGGCATTCCCCGAGAAGCCCGACTGGCTGCATCCGAACGCGCGCTACCCGGGCTGGCCGGGCATCTACGTGAAGCTTCTCGTCTTTCGGGACGGCTTCGCCGATCTCTCCGGCCCGACGCTCTTCCTCGACATCGACCAGATCGTCATGGGCGACCTCGACTGCTTCTTCGACTATCGGCCGGGGACGTTCTGCATCATCCGCAACTGGGTGGCCCTGCGCAAGCGCCTGTTCCGCAAGGTGCCGTTCTGCGGCAATTCGAGCTGCTTCCGGTTCGATGCGGGGCCGAAGAGCCACTACGTCTACGAGACGTTCCGGCGCGAGTCCGACGTGGCGATGGATCCGGCGGTCTACGGCACGGAGCAGGCGTACATGACGCATGCCGTCGGCTTCGACAAGGTGAACTTCTGGCCGGAGAGCTTCGTGCGCTCGTTCAAGCGCTCCTGCACGTGGCCGTGGCCGCTCAACCATTTCCTCGTGCCGCGCATGGCGAAGGAGGCGCACATCCTCTGCTTTCACGGCTCGCCCTCGCCCGAGCAGGCGATCGCGGGATTTCGGGGGTCGAAGCACATCGACGGGTGGACGCGCCCGTGCCCGTGGGTCAAGGAGCTTTGGGAGTCATGAGCGCGTTCTGACTCGGCGTGGAATGAAACCGCTCGCATATTGCAAAGGGAAGCGAGGTTCACATGCCCGGACGCCGTGAGGATCGTCTTCGTCGGCGACGGCCCTGTGCCGGACTTCAACCAGTTCGACTGCGCCGTCGGCTTGACGCTGCGGGTCGGCATCCGCTTATGCTATAATACGCGCCATGAGACCGATTGCCACGAACATCGCCGACTTCGAGACCCTGCGCGAGGAAGGGCTTGTCTATGTGGACAAGACCGCGCATCTGCACCGGCTCATCACCACGCGGGGCAGCACGTACTTCTTCTGCGCCCGGCCGCGCCGCTTCGGCAAGTCCCTGAGCGTGACGACGCTGAAGTCCATCTTCCTCGGCCACCGCGAGTTCTTCGACGGCCTCGCCATCGCGAAGACGGACTACGACTGGAAGAAGCACGTCGTCATCCACCTCAACTGGGGCGACGTGGACGTCTCGGACATTGCGGCGTTCGAGGACACGATCAAGACGGCCGTGCGCAATGCGCTTGCCGAGGCCGGCTGGGAATACGACGAGAAGCAGCGCCCGTCTTCCAATCTCGGCAACGCGATCAACCATTTCGGCTCGATCCGGCACGACCCCGTGAAGGAGCCGGACAAGGGAGACGGCGTCGTCGTCCTTATCGACGAATATGACGACCCGGTGGCAAAGGCACTCGCGAACGTCCCGCTTGCCGAGGAGATCCGCTCGCGACTCGCGGCGATCTACGCACAGTTCAAGGACCGCACGGACAAGATCCGGTTCCTCTACATCACGGGTGTCTCGAAGTTCACGAAGCTCTCGGTCTTCTCGACGCTCTCAAGCCTGAACGATGTCTCGTTCGAGGACGACTACGCCGAACTCTACGGCTACACGGAGGAGGAACTGACGGCGAACTTCGGGGAGCATCTCCGCGTCAAGGCGGAGCGCATGAAGATGACCTATGAGGCGTTTCGCGCCGAGATGAAGCGCTGGTTCAACGGCTACCGCTTCGCCGAGGAGAACCCGGTGACGGTCTACAATCCCGTCTCCGTCGCCCTGACGCTCGTCTCGCCCGCTTCCCGCTTCAAGCCGACCTGGACATCGACGGGGCGCGCCTCGACGCTGATGAACTTCATCAATCGCGAAGGCGCTCTTGCGATCGACCCTGACCGGACGGTTACCGCCGTCGACGCCGACTTCGACGTCGCCGACCTCTCGAACATCCGCGAGACGGGGCTTCTCTTCCAGACGGGCTACCTGACGATCGCGGACTGCGACGCCGGACTGTTCACGCTGCGCGTGCCGGACGAGGAAGTTCGCCAAGACCTCGCGGCGCTTGTCGCCGGGGCCTACGCGGGCAAGGACGCGCAGTGGTCAGCGTCGCTCGGCGGCAAGCTCCGCGCAGGACGCTGGGACGAGTTCTTCGAGGGGTTGAAGAGCCTCTACGCGAAGCTCCCCTACGGCGCGAAGGAAAAGGACGAACGGAAGAACGAAGCTGCGTATGTGCGGCCTCTCTGCATGCTGCTCGCGGCGCAGGGCTTCCAGTACGATCCCGAAGTCACGCAGACGCAGGGGCGCGGCGATCTCGTCGCGACGCATCCCTGCGGCGTCTACATCTTCGAGCTGAAGGTCGATGCGACGGCGGCGGATGCTCTGAAGCAGGTTCACGAGAAGGGCTATGCCGAGCCGTACCGGGCGTGGGGCCTGCCCATCATCGCCATTGGTCTATCGTTCGACTCGAAGACGCGCCAGCTTGTCGATGCAGGCGTCGAGAAGATCCAATGATAGTGCTCCGCTGAAAGAATCCGATGAGAATATCTGTCGTCATTCCCGTCTACAACGTCGAGCGCTATCTCGCGCGCTGCCTGGATTCCGTCCTCGCGGCGGCGCGGCAGTTCCTCTCTGCGCAGGACGGCGGCGCGGTCGAGATCATCTGCGTGAACGACGGCTCCACGGACGGCAGCACGGCGATTCTCGGCCGGTACGAGCGGACGACTCGGCAGGCGGACGGTTCGCGTCTTTCCCTCGTCGTCATCGCGAAGCCGAACGGCGGGCTTGGCTCGGCGCGGAATGCCGCGCTGGACGTGATGACGGGCGATTACGTGACGTTCGTCGATTCAGACGACTGGATCCCGCAGCAGGCACTTTCGGCGTTTGCCGCCGTCGCCGAAGCCTCGAAAGCGGCGTTGGTCGTGTCCGACTCCTTCCTCCGTGACGACGGTTCGGCGATTGGTCGCTTTGCGCGATCCGGCAGGCCCCGATGGCGAATCCTCCCTTCGCCGCGAATCGCTGGCAGGAAGATCCAGTACTGCGCCTGGAACAAGCTCTACCGCGTCGACCTGTTCGGGACGCGACGTTATCCCGCCACCGTTTACGAAGACTTTCCTGTCACGACGGACATCCTGTGCGGCGTCGGGGCGTTTGCCCTTGTCGAGGCCCCGCTGTATGTCTACTGCCTGAACGCCGGGGCGACATCACTTGTCCGTTCGGCCTTTACGCCGCGCAAGCTGCACGACTCGATCGCCGTCGTGCGCCTGGTGCTGGAGACGGCACGGCGCCAGACGGATCCCGCCTTGCGCCGTTTCGCCCTGCGCCAGGCGGCGGACGGGCTGTCGTCGACGGTCGGGCAGGCCTGGAAAACGAGGGATGCGGCGATTCGGCGTGAGTTTCTTTTGGCACACGAGAAATTGGTGGCGGACTACCCCGAACTCTTAGGAAAGCTGAAATTGAAGGCGGCCTATCGCCTGTGGCGGATGAAGCGCGCAATCATGATGTAATTTCAAGACTGAGAAAACGAACATGGAAAACCAGATTGTCATTTCGAAGATCGCCGCCGAACTGTCGATTCGGCCCGAGTCGGTCGGCGCCGTCGTCAAGCTCCTCGGCGAGGGCAGCACCGTGCCGTTCATCGCCCGCTACCGCAAGGAGGCGCACGGCAACCTCGACGAGGTCCAAATCGGCAAGATCCAGGACCGCTTCGGCTACTTCACTGAACTCATCGAGCGCAAGGAGTCGATCCTGAAGTCCATCGACGAGCAGGGCAAGCTGACGGACGACCTGGCGGCGAAGATCGCCGCGTGCTGGCAGAAGAGCGCGCTCGAAGACCTCTACCAGCCCTACAAGCCGAAGCGCCGCACGCGTGCGCAGGCCGCGAAGGAGAAGGGCTACGAGCCGCTCGCCGACGCGATCTGGAACGGGACGTGGAACGGTGGAAGGGTGGAAGGGTGGAAAAGGAAAGAAGCGGAGGAGGGCGGGGAATCTGAAGAGGGCGGTTCCGTGCCGACGGACGAGGACCTGCAGTTCGCCCGCGACATCCTCGCCGAGCGCATCGCCGACCTCGCCGACGTGCGCGGCGCGGTGCGTCAGGCCTTCGCGACGAAGTCGGTCGTGAAGAGCGAGGTCGTGAGCCCGAAGCCGACCGAGCCGACGAAGTTCGAGCAGTACTACGAGTTTTCCGAGCCGATCGCGACGATTCCCTCGCACCGCTACCTCGCGATTCGCCGTGGCCAGGCCGAGAAGGTTCTCTGGGTCAAGCTCGAGCTCGAAAAGGAGCCGGTCATCGAGCGCCTGCTCGCCATCGTCGACGAGGCGCGCGCGCAGGGCCTTGCCCAATCCGCGCAAGTCCGCGGTTCAAAAGCGGGTTCGCCGGGCGAGGCCCAGGTTCGCCTCGCGACCGAAGACGCCTACAGGCGGCTCCTGGCGCCGAGCTGCGAGATCGACGTCACCGTCGAGAAGAAGGCCGAGGCCGACCGCGCGGCGGTCGAGGTCTTCGCCGAGAACCTGCGCCACCTGCTGCTCGCCTCGCCGCTCGGCGGCAAGGCGGTGCTCGCCATCGACCCCGGCATCCGCACGGGCTGCAAGGTCGCGATGATCGACGCGACGGGCAAGTACCTCGGCAAGACCGTCATCTTCCCGCAGCAGAAGAGGCTGGAGGCCGCAAAGGCGATCGCGCTCATCGTCGCGAAGTACCACGCCGAGGCGGTCGCCGTCGGCAACGGCACGGCGGGACGCGAGACCGAGGCGTTCGTGCGCGAGACGCTGAAGACGCTGAAGGCGCAGCACCCGGAGATCCCGACGCCCATCGTCGTCTCGGTCTCGGAGGCGGGCGCGTCCGTCTACTCCGCGAGCGAGATCGCGCGCAGGGAGTTCCCCGACCTCGACCTCACGGTGCGCGGCGCGATCTCGATCGGCCGCCGCCTGCAGGACCCGCTTGCCGAGCTCGTGAAGATCGACCCGAAGGCGATCGGCGTCGGGCAGTACCAGCACGACGTGCAGCAGTCGCTGCTCGGCACCAAGCTCGACGAGGTCGTCGTCTCGTGCGTGAACGGCGTCGGCGTCGAGCTGAACACGGCGTCCGCGCCGCTCCTGGAGCGCGTCTCGGGCCTCTCGGCGGCGCTGGCGAAGGCGATTGTCGAATGGCGCGACGCGAACGGGCGCTTCGCCTCGCGCGAAGACCTCAAGAAGGTGAAGGGCCTCGGCCCCAAGGCGTTCGAGCAGTGCGCGGGCTTCCTGCGCATCCGCGGCGCGAAGAACCCGCTCGACGCCTCGGCGGTGCATCCCGAGCGGTACGCGCTCGTCGAGAAGATGGCGGCGGACGTCGGGCTCGGCGTCGGCGACCTCGTCGGCAACGCGCGCGCGGCGAAGAAGATCGACATCCGCCGCTACATCACGAACGAGGTCGGCGAGCCGACGCTGAAGGACATCGTCGCCGAGCTCGTCAAGCCGGGGCGCGACCCGCGCACGGCGTTCGAGCCGCCGAAGTTCCGCGAGGACGTCACGAAGATCGAGGACGTGCAGGAGGGCATGAAGCTCGAGGGCGTCGTCACGAACGTGACGGCGTTCGGCGCGTTCGTCGACATCGGCGTCCACCAGGACGGGCTCGTGCACCTCTCGGAGCTGTCGGACAGCTACGTGTCCGACCCGGCGAGCGTCGTGAAGGCGGGCGACCGCCTGCAGGTCACGGTCATCGGCGTCGACCGCGCGCGCGGCCGCATCTCGCTTTCGGCGAAGACGAGGCCGACGGTCGGCGGGGCGGGCTTCGCGACGGGCGGCGGCCCGTCCGCGTCGCGCCGCCGCGAGCCGCGCTCGTCCTTCGCGCCGTCCGGCGCGTCCGGCTTCAGCTGCAACCCCTTTGCCAACCTCTGAACCCTCGGCCGACGTACGCGAAAAGATGCCTTTTGCATTGACGGACCTCGGAATCGTCTCGGCGCTGGGAATCGGCGTGGCGGAGACGGAACGCCGCCTTTTTGTCGGGGATGCGGACGGCATGAAGCCGCTGGAGGGCCTTGCCGGCGGCGACCGGACCGTCTTTGGATTTGTGCGCGGCAGGGTGGCGTCCGACGCGCCGACGGGCGTCGGGCGCCTGCTCGACGCGGCGTTCGCGCAGCTCGACCGGGCGGCCTTGGCGCGTCACGTCGACCTGTCGCGCGTGGGCGTCGTGATCGGCACGAGCAACTCGACGATGGAGGAGTTCACCGACAGCCCCGATTGCATCGACATGGCGTATCCGGCCGCGTTCCTGAAGGCGAAGGGCGGCTTCGGCGGGCCCGCATGGTGCGTCTCGACGGCCTGCTCGTCATCCGCGAAGGTCTTCGCCTCGGCACGGCGGCTTTTGGCGAACGGCCTGTGCGATGCGGTCATCGTTGGCGGGGCGGACGCCTACACGCGGACGGTCGTCGAGGGCTTTCACGCGCTGGAGGCTCTCTCGCCGCAGCGGGCGCGGCCGCTCTGCGCCGACCGCGACGGCATCAGCCTCGGCGAGGGCGCGGCCCTGTTCGTGATGCGCGCCGCCGAATCGGGCGTTCGCCTTCTTGGCGTGGGCGAAAGCTCGGACGCCTATCACCTGACGGCGCCGGATCCGGAAGGCAAGGTCGCGGAGGCGTCCATGCGCGCGGCGTTGGCGGACGCGGGGCTCGCGCCGCAGGACATCGACTACGTGAACCTCCACGGCACGGGCACGGCCTACAATGACGCGATGGAGTGCGCGGCCGTGCGTTGCGTCTTCGGCGATGCGGTTGCCGCCTCCTCGACGAAGCCGCTCACGGGGCACTGCCTCGGCGCGGCGGGGGCGATCGAGGCTGCGCTCGGATGGATCGCCCTGCGGCGCGGGGTTGGCCTGCCGCCGCACGTCGCCGCGCCCGTCGACGTCGGGCTCGCGCCGTTTCGCATTCCGCAGCCGGGCGACGCGACGCCCCTGCGCACGCTGCTCTCCAACTCGTTCGCGTTCGGAGGCAGCAACGCGACCGTGATTCTGGGCGTCTGATGCCGACGGGCTTTGGACGGTGCAGATTATGGTATAATGTGGCGCGACAGAAGGGGGACGGATAGACAGATGCCCATCTACGTTTACGAAGCGAAAGAGCCCGAAAAGGGCTGCGAACTCTGCCAAAAGGGGTTCGAGATCCGCCAGTCGCTCGACGAGGCGAAGCTCGACCACTGCCCGAAGTGCCGCGTGCCGGTCATCCGCGTCATCCAGGCGCCCGGCCTGACGCACTCGAAGACCGACCTCCACTACCGCGCCAAGCGCGCGGGCTTCCACACCCTGAAGCGCGTCGATCGGGGCGCGTACGAGAAACTCTACTGAAAGGAACGATCCACATGGCCGAACTCATTGTTGCGCTCGACGTCCAGACCCGCGAAGAGGCGGTGGCGAAGGTGAAGGCGATCGGCGACCCCGTCGGCTTCTACAAGATCGGGCTCGAGCTCTTCACGGCCGAAGGGCCGGATGTCGTCCGCGCCGTGAAGGACCTCGGCAAGAAGGTCTTTCTCGACCTCAAGTTCCACGACATCCCGCGCACGGTCGAGCGGGCCGTGCGGTCGGGCGGCAGGCTCGGCGTCGACCTGATGACGATCCACGCCGTCGGCGGCAAGGCGATGATCCGGGCGGCGGCGGACGCGGCGGCGGCGTTCGGCGCGCAGGGGCCGAAGATCCTTGCCGTCACGGTGCTGACCTCGCTCGACCAGGCCGACCTCGCGGACGTCGGCATCGCCGGTCGCACGCCGGCCGAGCAGGTCGCGGCGATGGCGCGCTTCGCGACGGCGCAGGGCGCGCACGGCCTCGTCTGCTCGCCGAAGGAAGTCGGCGCGCTGTCGAGGGCCCTGCCGGCGGGCACGCTCTTCGTCACGCCGGGCGTGCGCCCCGCCGGCGCGGCGGTCGGCGACCAGAAGCGCGTCGCGACGCCGGCGGACGCCGTGCGGGACGGCGCGACACACCTCGTCGTCGGGCGGCCGATCCTCGCGGCGGAAGATCCCGTCGCGGCGGCGCGCGCGATTCTCGCCGAAATGGAAGGGGCGTGAGATGCGAGAGGCGATTTTAGGACGCATAAGACGCAGCGGACGGGAGGTTTCGGCTCGCGTCTCTCTCGCCCCTCTTGTCTTTCTTGTCCTCTCTCTCTCTCTCTTCGCGCTGCACGCCGACGAGCCGGCGCTGACCGACGGCGAAGTCTGGAACCGGGGCGTCGACTTCTACCGTGCCGGCGATGTGACGAACGCGCTGCGCGTCCTGAAGCCGCTCATGCTCTCGCAGACGCACGGTCCGCGCGCGGCGGAAGTCGTCGCGAAGCTCGCGTATGACGCGGGCGACCTCGAAGAGGCCGCCGCCGCCGCGCAGCTCGCGCTCCGCGCCGCGCCCGACGACGCGAAGGCGAACCGCAACTTCACGCGCGCGACGGACAGGCTGCCGGAGATTCGCGAGACGAAGCGCATCAACGCGGTCCTTCAGGCGTCGCAGGGGAAAGACCCCGGCTCGCTTCTGCACGCGGCGACGAAGGAGGCGCGGCAGCTGCTGTCCGACTCGGGCACGTACCGCACGAACGCGCCGGCGCGTCGCGTCGCGCTCGCCGACCGCCTCTCGGCGCAGGCGGAGCGGCTGGCCGACGTCTGGATTCCCGTCCGCGAGGCGATCGTGCAGTCCGTCACCAACCAGGAGCAGGCCGCGACGATCCTCCTGCAGGTCGAGCAGGCCGAGGCGAAGACGAAGAGGGCGGCGGCGGAGCTCGGCGACCTGGACGAGGGCGCCTACGCGACGCTGTCGGACGTCGAGCACGACTTCACGCGCTTCCTGAAGCAGACGATCCTGCCGCCGGCGGCGATGGACGAGGACCTGGTCGCGCAGTCCAACGCCTGGCTGGACGTCGAGGCGTTCAACGGCCGCGGCTGGCAGCAGGACGCGCTCGACTACACGCGGAGCTTCCGCGCGAAGTTCCCGGCCTGGGCGCGCGCCTACGAGCAGCAGGCGCAGAGCGACACGAACAGGCCGCCGTTCACGGCGGAGGACCAGGCGAAGGTCGCCGCGCTCGCGACCGAGCTGGAGAAGCTTCAGCTCGGCTCCGTCGAGAAGCCGCTGCCGCCCGACCAGGAAAAGGCGCTCGCGGTCATCGAGCAGATCCGCGCGCTCCTGCCGAAGGACCCGAATGGCGGCGGCGGCGGACAGGGCCAGCCGAACCAGGATCCGAACCGGCAGCAAGGCCAGCCGCAAAAGCCGCAGCCGAACCCGGATCAGCAGCGTCAGCCGCCGGAACAGCAGCCGTCGCCGGACGGGCAGAAGCAGGATCAGGATCCGCAGCAGGCCCCGGAGCCGGAGGCGTCGGAAGACGAGGCGGAGCCGGAAGAGTCGAAGGAGGATCAGGAGCTTGAGGCGACCTTGAAGAAGGCGCAGGAACGAAATGACGAACACGAGGCGGACAAGAAGGCGCGGATGCGGAAGGCGCCGTTGCCGCCGAACGAAAGGGACTGGTAGCAGATGAAGATCGTGGTGGCCTGCGGCGGCACGGGGGGGCATGCGTTCCCCGGCCTGGCCGTCGCCGAGGAGCTGGTGAAGCGCGGACACGAGGTCACGGTCTGGGATTCGGGCCGAGACGTCGAGTCGAGCGTGCTGAAGCGCTGGAAGGGGGCGGTCTTCTCGACGGGGGCGCGTCCGCTCGCGGCGAAGAACGCCTTCGCGATCCTGCGGGCGGTCCTGCGCTGCCGCAAGGAGATGCGGCGGACGCGGCCGGACGCGCTCCTCGCGATGGGCAGCTACTCGTCGCTGCCGCCTGTCCTCGCGGCGCGCAGCTGCGGCGTGAAGGTCTACCTGCACGAGGCGAACACGGTGCCGGGCAAGGCCGTCGAGTTCCTCGCGCGCTTCGCCGAGACGGTCGCGATCAGCTTCGCGATGACGACGCGCTTCCTGCCGGGGGCGAAGACGGTCGTCACGGGCCTCCCGGTGCGCGCGGACATCGCGTCCGGGACGCGCTTCCCGTTCATCCCGCCGAATGCTTTCGTCGTGTTCGTGACGGGCGGAAGCCAGGGGGCGCACGCCGTCAACCAGCTGCTGTCCAAGGCGCTCGTGCTGCTCAAGAAGGAACTGTCCGCCACGCCGTCGTCGCGGCCGCTCTACGTCATCCACCAGACGGGCGTGAAGGACGAGGGCGAGGTCATGGCCGCCTACGCGGCGGCGGGGGTGCCGGCGCGCGTCCATGCGTTCGAGGACGAGATGGCGAACGCCTTCGCGTCGGCGGACGTCGTCGTCGCCCGCGCGGGGGCGTCGACGTGCTTCGAGCTCGCGGCCTGCGGCAAGCCGGCGCTCCTGATCCCGCTGCCGAGCGCGGTGCGCGACCACCAGCACTTCAACGCGGAGGCGTTCGCGGCGGCGGGCGCGGCGGACGAGGGCGTGCAGGCGAAGCTCACGGCGTCGTCGGTCTGCCGCTATCTCCGGCACAAGGCCGAGCGCCCCGAATCGCTCGCGGCGATGGCGGCGAAGATGAAGGCGCTCGCGACGCCGGACGCCGCCGCCCGCGTCGCCGCCCTGATCGAGGCGCGCGGTGGCGAGCGGACAAAATGTTAGCTGAGCCTATTCCGCTGTGAGCCGATTTTTGGTATTATACGCGGACTTATGAAGAAACTTTTCGCGTGGATCGCGTGGGCGGGGGCTCTCTCCGCGTTCGCGGCGGATGTGACCGAGGTCCGGGTCAAGGCCCTGGACGGGTTCGGCGGCGACACGTCGTTTGTCGCGAGCCGCTGTCAGGTGAAGGCCGGGAAGCCCTATGACCCCGTCACGGTGACGCGCGACGTCACGTCCCTCAAGGACTCCGGCGAGTTCGAGGACATCACGGCCGACGCCCAGCGCGTGGCGGACGGCGTGGAGGTCACGTACTACGTGAAGCGCAAGATGCGCTATGCGGGGCCGCTCGTCATCGAGGGCAACGAGGAGCTGAGCGAGTCGAAGATCGCCGGCGAGGCGGGGCTGAAGGACGGCTACCTCTACGGGGAGTCCGACCTCGCGGCGGCGGCGGCGCGCGTCCGGCTCGCCTACCAGAAGAAGCACTACGCCGACGCGAAGGTCTCGTTCCGCACGAAGCTCATTTCCGGCAACGACGTGACGGTCGTCTTCACGATTGACGAGGGCGCGCGCCAGAAGGTCGCGGACTACGTCTTCGAGGGCACGCCCCACGCCGTGGACGTCTCGGTGTGGCAGTCGCTTCGCCCCGGCGAACTGGACGCGGCGACGTTCGACGCGGCCGAGCTGCACGAGGCGATCAACGACCTGCCGTGGTGGAACCCGATGGGCTGGTTCTCCGACAGCCCCGTGACGAAGGATCAGCTCGCGCAGTGCTGCGACAAGCTCGCCGAGGTCTACCGCAACCACGGCTATCTCGACGTGAAGGTCGAGGGGCCGCGCCGCGTCCCGGCGGGGGAGGGCAAGGTGAACCTCGTCTTCACGTTCACGGAGGGCGTCCAGTACCGCGTCGGCACGACGCAGGTGACGGGCGTGACGCGCTACTCGGCGGCCGACGTCGCCGCGCGCAGCGCGCTGCCGGCGGCGGGGGCGATCGCCGGCGAGAGGGCGCTCGCGGACGCGGCGCACCGCATCGAGGTCGCCGTCGGCTCCGGCGATTCGGGCCTCGCCGACTCGCGCGTCGACGTGCGGCGCATCCCGACGGACGACCCGTCCGTCGTCAACGTCGTCTTCAAGGTGAGCGAGGGCGTGCCGGTCGTGCTGAACGACGTGAAGATCCGCGGCAACGACTACACGATGGACAAGGTGATCCGCCGCGAGATCGCGCTGGGCCCGGGCGACCGCATGCTCGCCGACCGCGCCGAGCGCTCGCAGAAGCGTCTCGAGAACCTCGACTACTTCGCGCGCGTGCGCTACTACCTGGAGCCGACGGGGCTCGGCAGGGACGCCAGCGGCGCCGAGTACCGCGATCTCGTCTACGAGGTCGAGGAGAAGAACACGGGCTCGTTCATGGTCGGCGTCGGCGCGTCGACTGTCGATTCCGTCTACATCTCCGCCGAGGTGAACCAGAACAACTTCGACCTCTTCGCGCCGTCGAAGCTCTTCCGGGGCGCGGGGCAGAAGGGCCGCGCCTACGTGGCGTGGGGCCCGCGCTACCAGAGCATGGAGCTCGGCTTCGTCGAGCCGCACCTCTTCGGCCGCATGCTGGAGCTCTCGGTCGACCTCTACCGCCGCCTGCGCTGGTATGACGAGTACGACCTCGTCCGCACGGGCGCGATGGCCTCGTTCGCGTATCCCGTGAAGTTCTGGCCGACGTGGGAGCCGTTCGGGCGCTTCGGCATCGGCCTCTCCGGCGAGTACATCGAGTTCGACGACGTCGACAGCGGGGAGTACGCCTACGGCGGCACGACCGGGCGCCTCTTCGAGATGGAGGAGCGCGAATACGGCGACGCCTTCGAGCCGGTCGTGCACCTCTACTGGTCGAGGGACGGCCGTGACAACTTCCGGACGCCGACGCGCGGCTACCGCACGCGCGTGTTCCTCGACGTCGCGCCGGCGGGCGACAACCAGTACTGGCGCTTCGGCATCAACCACCGCAACTACTTCAACGTCTGGCGGCAGCTCCTCGGCGCGAACATGGATCACGTCCTCATGATTGCGCTGCGGGCCGAGACGGTCGACGCGTTCTCGGACGACCTGCCGATCTACAACCGCATGTTCCTCGGCGGCCCGAAGTCGATTCGCGGCATCGAGTACCGCAACGTCGCGCCGATGGCGCGGAGCCTGGGCGGCGACGACTGGGCCCCGTGGGGCGGCCAGACGCTCTTCTGCATGAACTTCGAGTACACGGTCCCGATCGTCAAGATGTTGCGCTTCGCCGTCTTCTCGGACGTCGGCTCGGTGAGCGCGGACGTGTGGGACCTCGACTTCTCGGACACGTTCGCGTGGACGGTCGGCTGCGGCTTCCGCCTCGACATCCCGATGTTCCCCATCCGCCTCGACTTCGCGACGCCGGTCGAGAAGCCCGAACACGCCGAGGAGGAGGTCTTCTCGTTCACGGTCGGGTATGACTTCTGAGAAGGAAGAAGGAAGAAGGAAGAAGGAAGAAGGAAAAGGGAAAAGGGAAAAGGGAAAAGGCTTCAGACGGAAGAATCTCGGAAACAACAAGACAAGGAAAAGGAAAAATGAAGAAACTCGCGTTTACGCTCGTCCTGCTCTCGGCTTTCGCCGCCTCGGCGGAGATGAAGGTCGGCACGGTCAACCTGATGCTCCTCATCCGCAACCACCCGAACTACGACGCCAACAAGGAGCTCCTGACCTCGACGGACAAGGACTACCAGAAGAAGGTCGAGGCGATCAAGTCCGAGGGCGAGAGCCTTCAGGCGGAAGGCAAGAAGATCGCCGAGCAGCTGCGCAACCCGATGCTCGCGGCGAAGGCGAAGGCCGACGTCGAGAAGCAGCTCATGGACATCCAGCAGAAGCTGATGGGCATCGAGCAGCGCTACCGCGCCGAAGTCGCGCGCTGCCGCCAGGACCTGCAGGACCTGGAGGGGCGCCTGCTCAAGACGACGACGGACGACCTGCGCAAGCGGCTCGCGAAGTTTGCCGAGAAGAAGGACTACGACCTCATCCTCGACAGGACCGCCGCGCCGTTCGCGAAGGCGAAGTACGACGTGACGGACGAGATGCTGCAGGAGCTGGGCGTCGAGCCCAAGAACGCGAAGGGCCGCGATGAGGGCAAGTGAGCTGGCGAAGGCCCTCGGCGGCGCGCTGGAGGGCCCTGACGTCGACATCCTCGCCTGCGCCGGGCTGGAGGAGGCCCGCAAGGGCGACCTCAGCTTCTGCAAGGATCCGAAGCACGTCGCGCTCGTGCAGGTGACGAAGGCCTCGGCCGTCCTGCTGACGAAGGACTGGGAACATGGCGCGCCGTGCGCAATCATTCGCGTGAAAGATCCAAACGACGCCTGCATGAAGGCGGCCGCGCTGTTGGCGCCGCCGCCGCCCGTGCGCGCGCCGGGCGTCCACCCGACCGCCGTCATCGACCCGTCCGTCCGGCTCGGCAAGCGCGTCCATGTCGGGGCCTACACGGTCATCGAGAAGGGCGCGGAGATCGGCGACGACTGCGTCATCGAGGCGCAGGTCTTCATCGGCGAGAACTGCCGCCTCGGCGACGGTTGCCACCTCTATCCGCAGGTCACGCTCCGCGAGGGTTCGGTGCTTGGCAAGAAGGTGATTCTCCACTGCGGCGTGCGGATTGGCGGCGACGGCTACGGCTACACGACGTCGGTTGGCCTCACGGGCATCAAGATCGAGAAGATTCCCCAGCTCGGCATCGTCGAGCTCGGCGACGGCGTCGAGGTCGGCTCGAACACGACGATCGACCGCGCGCGCATCGGCCGCACCTACATCGGCCCGCAGACGAAGATCGACAACCTCGTGCAGATCGGCCACAACGTCAAGGTCGCGGGCTACTCGGGCATCATCGCCCAGGCGGGCGTCGCGGGCTCGACGCAGATCGGCAAGGGCTGCCTCATCTGGGCGCAGGCCGGCATTTCCGGCCACATCAAGATTGCGGATGGCGTTCAGGTCGGCCCTCAGGCGGGCGTGCCGAAGACGCTGGACGGCTCGGTCAAGTACGTGCTCGGCGCGCCGGCCGAGTCGAAGAAGGAGTTCGGCGCGCGCCTGCTCCTGCCGCGTCTGGTGGAGAAGCTGCGCGCCGAGGTGAAGGAACTGAAGGCGCTCGTCGCCGCGAAGTGAGGCACGGGCGGAAGAGGAAAAGGCTATGGCAAACGGAAACTTTGATTTCGGGGCCCTCCTGAACGACCAGTTCAAGGGCATTCGCAAGGGCTACAAGTTCGGCAAGGCGTTCAACGACGACAAGTCGCTCGTGCGTCCGGCGAAGCCGGCCGTGGAGGTCGCGTCGGACGACAACGCGGCGCTCAAGGCCGCCTACGAGGCGGGCGAGGCCGTTTCGGGTCTCGTCGAGAAGGAGGTGAAGGGCGGCTACGAGGTGACCGTCGCCGGTCAGCGCGCGTTCTGTCCCTTTTCCCAGATCGACCGGTTCAAGAAGGAGCCGTCCGAGTATCTCGGTCGCAAGTTCGACTTCGTCGTGACGGAATACGCGAAGGACGACCGGGGGCTGAGCGTCGTCGTCTCGCGTCGGGCGCTCTTGGAGGTTCAGGCCGAGGCGTTGCGCGAGGCCGTCCTCAACGAGCTGCACGAGGGCGAGACGCTGAACGGCACCGTCACGCGCGTCTTCGACTTCGGCGCGTTCGTCGACCTCGGCGGCGTCGAGGGGCTGCTCCCCGTGCGCGAGATCGCGTGGGAGCGCGTCGAGGATCCGAACGCGATTCTCAAGTCGGGCGACGCCGTGACCGTCAAGGTGCTGCACATCGACCGCGAGGCGGGCAAGATCGCGCTTTCCCGCAAGGAGTGCCTGCCGCGCGTCTTCCACCGCTCGCCCGAAGAGGAGGCGTCTGCCAAGTCCGCCGCCGAAGTCGCGGAATGGATGAAGGCGAACGCCGAGAAGAACGCGCACGTCGGCTCGCTCGCCGGCGCGTTCAGCGGCCTGAAGCTCGGCTGACGGACGCAAGGCGAGACGGCCCGCGAAGGGCGGGCGCATCATGATTCGGTCGGGCATCACGCGCGAGGAGCTGGAAAGCTGGGGCGGCAAGGACGTCTTCAACCAGGGGCTCGCGCTCTGCAATTCCGGCGACGTCACGGACGTCCGCTACGATGACGAGACGCTGACCGTTTCGGGCAAGATCCAGCAGCGTGGCGGCTGGGCGATGCCGGTGAGCTTCACGCTGGAGCGCGCGAGCTGCATCCGCTCGCACTGTCCCTGCGCCGCGAACCAGCGCTACGGACGCATCTGCGAACACGTCCTCGCCGTCGGCATCGCCCTCTGGGTCATGGAGGCGGAGGAAGACGAGCTTGCGACGGGCGGCGGTGCGGCGCGGCACACGCCGCCGGGTGACGCCTCGGACGCGGACGACGCGGTGCCCGGCGACTTCATCGAGGTGCCGATGGCGCCGAAGTTCTATGCGTTCCTTTCCGGCTCGCGCGCCGCGCTTTCGATTGAGCTTGACGCCTGGTATGGCGACATCGACTTCCCCGCCTGCTCCGTGCAGACGGCGCACACGGTCTACCTCGAAGACCCGGACGACGATCTTGTGCGGCGAACGCGCTCGCTGAAGTCGGAGCGCGAGGCTGTTGCGGAACTCGCGAAGTGGGGGTTTGAGCCGGGCTACCGCGAAGGGGATCTGAAGCTCTATTTGACGAATCCCCAGAAGGTCATGGCCTTCCTTGGCGCGGGCTATCCGAAGCTGCGTCGCCGTGCGGACTGGGAGTTCCAACTCTCGGACCGGCTCTCGTCGCTCATGGACACCTTCCGCACGATCGTGCCCGTCGTCAAGGTGAAGGACGCGCCGGGCGGTGCGTTCGACGTCGCCTACGAATTTGACGCGCAGGGCGAGGACATCGCGCCCGCCGAGATCCAGGCCGCGCTGAACCGTGGCGACGGCTGCCTTCTCAAGAACGGGCAGGTCTATCTGCTCGACGGCGACGCCATCGGGCGGATGCACGACATCTTCACGGACTGCGCCGCGACCCAGGGCGGCGCCGCGCGCGGCTGGTTTCGCGTGAAGGGCGTCTACGCGCCCTACGTGCGGTCGTCGCTCGAGTCGATTCTCGATGCCGTCGATCTCGACGACACCGCCGCGACGGCGTGGCGCGAGAGCGCCGCGAAGCGCGGCGACCCGAACGCGAAGTTCGAGCCGGTCGCGCTCGGCGCGCTCGACAAGGCGCTTCGCCCCTACCAGAAGCAGGGCGTCTACTGGATGCGCTTTCTCGAAGAGGCGGGGCTGTCGGGGCTTCTCGCCGACGAGATGGGCCTCGGCAAGACGTTACAGACGCTCACCTGGCTGTCGTTGCCGACAGCCCACAGGACAGGACACCGCCCCGCAACGCCCAACGCTCAGCCCGCGCTGATTGTCTGCCCGACGTCGCTTGTGCGCAACTGGGAGGCCGAGGCGAAGAAGTTCACGCCGCAGCTGAAGGTACTCGTCGTCTCGGGGCCGGAGCGCGCGCGCGACTTCCGCCGCATCGACGCGGTCGACCTCGTCGTGACGTCCTATGCGCTTCTCCAGCGCGACTTCGACGCGGCGTATCTCGGACGGCGGTTCAGCGCGGTTGTCCTCGACGAGGCCCAGCACATCAAGAACCGCGAGACGAAGAACGCGAAGGCCGTGAAGCTGCTGGCGGCGGATCGCAAGCTCGCCCTCACGGGCACGCCCGTCGAGAACTCCGTCGCGGACGTCTGGTCGATCTTCGACTTCCTCATGCCGGACTACCTCGGCGACTACGAGACGTTCAAGCTCAACTTCGAGAACCCGATCCGCGAGTCGGGCGACGCGGCGGCGCTTGCGAAGCTGAAGCGCAAGATCGCGCCGTTCATCCTGCGGCGCGTGAAGAAGTCCGTCGCGAAGGACCTGCCGGACAAGATCGTGAAGGTCTCGTACTGTCCGATGTCCGACGAGGCCCAGCGCGAGTATCTCGCCGCGCTGGCGCAGACGCGGCGCGAGGCCGGATCGGTCGTCAGGGCGAAGGGCTTCGCGAAGTCGAAGTTCGAGCTGCTCGCGATGCTGATGCGCCTTCGCCAGATCGCCTCGCGCGCGAAAGTCGAGCCGTTCCTGGAGCAGCTGACCGACGCCGTCGCGGGCGGACACAAGATTCTCGTCTTCTCGCAGTTCGTGAAGATGCTGAAGATCCTTTCGGACGAGCTGACGCGCGCCGGAATCCCGTTCTGCTACCTGGACGGTTCGACGAAGGACCGGCTCGGCGAATGCAACCGCTTCAACCGCGATCCGAAGATTCCCGTCTTCCTCATCTCGCTCATGGCCGGCGGCACGGGTCTCAACCTCACGGGGGCGGACATGGTCATGCACTACGACCCGTGGTGGAACCCCGCCGTCGAGGACCAGGCGACGGACCGTGCGCACCGCATCGGGCAGAAGAAGACGGTCTACGTCATGAAGATGATCGCGTCGGGGACGATCGAGGAGAAGGTGCTCGCGCTCCAGCGGCGCAAGCAGGCCGTCATCAGCGCGACCGTCTCGACGACCGACGCGCAGGTGATGGAGACGCTGACCGCCGCCGACCTGAACGAGCTGCTGTCGCCCTTGCCAAGCGCGACCTGAAAATGGTAAACTACGCACATTTCGCTCTTTAACCGATAAAATCATCGTCAAAGGAAAGACAAAGACATGTTGGACTGGACCGTGCTGGGGGCATTCGCCGGCTATCTCGCGCTGATGCTGTGGATCGGCTTCTTCTTCTCGAAGCGGCAGGAGTCGCTCGGCGACTACTACCTCGGCGGGCGCAAGATGAACAAGTGGGTCGTCGCGCTCTCCGCCCAGGCGTCCGACATGTCCGGCTGGCTGCTGATGGGCCTGCCCGGCGCGATCTACCTTGGCGGCTTCTCCGAGGCGTGGATCGGCATCGGCCTTTTGATCGGCACCTACCTCAACTGGAAGATCGTCGCGCACCGCCTGCGTCGCTATTCGCAGGTCTGCGGCGACTCGATCACGATTCCCGACTTCATCAGCAACCGATTCCGGGACAGGACGGGCGTCTCGCGCATCCTCGCGGCGGTCATCATCCTCGTCTTCTTCACGTTCTACACGGCGTCCGGGTTCGTGAGCTGCGCGAAGCTCTTCACCTCGACGTTCGGCATCCCGGAGACGGTCTCGCTCGGCGGCCTCACGATGACGGGGTACACGCTCTGCCTCTGGATCGGCGCGCTCGTCGTCGTCTCGTACACGCTCATGGGCGGGTACATGGCGGTGTGCTGGACGGACTTCGTGCAGGGCTCGCTCATGTTCGTCGCGATCGTCCTCGTGCCGGCGATCGTCGTCTGCCAGGCGGGCGGGTTCGCCGCGACGGTGGACGGGCTGAACGCGATCAACCCCTACCTCCAGTCTCTCTTCACGACGGCGTCGTCCGGCAAGGCGTACGGCCTCGTCGGCCTCGTCAGCTGCCTCGCGTGGGGCCTTGGCTACTTCGGCATGCCGCACATCCTCGTCCGGTTCATGTCCATCGACAACCCGGCGGAGGTGAAGGGGTCTCGGCGCATCGCGATGACGTGGGTCACGATCTCGCTCGCGGCGGCGACGGTGATCGGCCTCGTCTTCCACCTCTACCTGAAGCAGCGCGGGCTGACGCTCGCCGACGTCGGCGGCGACCCGGAGCGGTGCTTCATGGTCATGATCAACGGCCTCTTCGCGAACGGCTTCCTCGTGCGCGTCTTCGCGGGCATCCTCCTCTCGGCGATCATGGCGGCGATCATGTCCACGGCCGACAGCCAGCTGCTCGTCTCGGCGTCGAGCTTCTCGAACGACGTCTACAAGGTCGTCCTGCGCAAGAAGGCGTCGAACCGCGAGCTGATCCTCGTCTCGCGCCTCGCCGTCGGCGCCGTCTCGCTCGTCGCGATCGGCCTGGCGATGAACACGCAGTCGGAGTTCTTCAAGGTCGTCATGAAGATGGTCTCGTTCGCGTGGGCGGGCTTCGGCGCGGCGTTCGGGCCGCTCATCCTCCTCGCGCTCTTCTGGAAGCGCACGAACCTCGCCGGCGCGATCGCGGGCATGGCCGTCGGCTCCGTCACGTGCTTCGTCTGGAAGTTCGTCCTGGCGGACTACGCGGCGACGTATCCGGTCTTCGGGCTCTACGAGCTCGCGCCGGGCTTCCTGCTCGCGTTCGTCGCGACGGTCGCCGTCTCGCTCGTCACGAAGCGGCCGTCGCAGGAGATGCTGGACGAGTTCGCGGCTGTTTCTGACGAGGCGAAGGCCTGAGAAAGGGGGCTTGACGAGCCTTTTGCACGGGGGTGCCGATTCTTTTCGCACCCTTGTCCCGATTTTCGGTTTTGGCCGTTGTAGCAAGAGTTGTAGAAAGGCAGGGCTTCCGCAGTTGGCCGTGGTGTCGGGAGCGGGTGAAGCCTCCGCGTGAACCGCACGCGGCGCGAACGGCGGTCGCAGGGGCGACGCGCCCTACCGACGGGGGTACGAACGGCGGTCGCGGGGCGACACGCCCTACCGACGCGGCGCGAACGGCGGTCGCGGGGGCGTCCCGCCTCCCCGGAAAATCCGGGATAAGGGCGAGAGTGGGGGGGGGGGGGGGGGGGGGGGGGGGGGGGGGGGGGGGGGGGGGGGGGGGGGGGGGGGGGGGGGGGGGGGGGG